>CAMZLB010000027.1 GCA_947311515.1 Candidatus Moraniibacteriota bacterium
AAATATAAAAATTCTACTAAGAAAGTGAGATGTTAGACGGAATCTTTTTAATTATTTTGTGCTACATTCAACCTTTTATTGCAACACACCCATAAATAGCAATTCCAGTTTTTTCATAAAACACCTGTCGAAGTGTTTTATGAAAAAACTGGAATTGCTATTTATGGGTGTGTTGCAATAAAAGGTTGAATGTAGCACAAAATAATTAAAAAGATTCCGTCTAACATCTCACTTTCTTAGTAGAATTTTTATATTTTTTTGATAGAAATGATGAAAATTGAGGAAAAATATTGGAATATTTTGATGAAACTTGAGTAACTTATAGTAAAAATATAAAAATTTTTACTATAACAGAGGATTTTAGACAGACTCTAAATTAATCATTATAATTTCTCTTTTAATATTTCTATAGCCTTATCTTTTTGAGGATCATTTTCATTTTCATAGTCTTCTTCTGTGTATTCAACTAAAATATCAGGCTCTATACCTACCTTGTCGATATGATTTCCCTTTGGAGTTAACCATTTAGCTACAGTTATTTTTGATGAAGTTCCACCATTCATTGGAATTAATTCTTGTACAGAACCCTTTCCAAAAGATTTTTGACCAACTAAAATTACATCATCCCTATGATCTTTTATTGCTCCTGCAAAAATTTCTGATGCACTTGCACTACCTTCATTTATTAGAATTACCATTGGTAACTCTTTAAACTGACTAGTTTTATAAGTTTTTCTAATATCTTGCTTTTCTGTAGAGTATTCTTCAATAACAGCAATAGACTGATTTGGCACGAAATAACTAACTAAATCAACAGCTGTAGTAAGTAATCCTCCAGGATTATTTCGCATATCAATAATAATACCTTTCGTGCCATTATTTTTTACATTATTCAATTCATTCTTGAATTCATCTGAAGTATTTTCACCAAATTGAGATACTCTTATATAAGCAATGTCTTCAATTTGTTCTAATTTGACACTATCTATTTGAATTTTAGCACGAATGACTACGAAATCCTTAACATCATCAAAACCATCTCTAAGGATAGTTAACTTCACTTCAGTTCCACTCTCTCCACGAATTTTCTTCACTAACTCATCTATATCTGGTTCAATTATTTGCTCACCATCTATTGCTATAATCTTATCTTTTGGTCTAAGTCCTGATTTTTCTGCTGGTGAATCATCCAATGGCGATACAATTGTTAAGAATCCATCTCTAATTCCAATTTCAGCACCTATTCCCTCAAAGCTTCCATCTATAGCTTCATTAAATATTTTGTTTTCTTCTGCATCAAAAAAATTAGTATAAGGATCTCCAGTAGCAGCAAACATTCCATTTATAGCACCATAAACCATCTTTTGTGCATTAATATTATTTCTATCAACATGTTTCCTATTTAATAAATCCCAAGCATCCCAAAAAATTGAAAAATCAACTCTATTAGCAGAATCTTTATTATAAACTGATACATCTTTCAAAGATATGAAATCTTTAGAATTAATAAAAAATGATTTTTGACCTAAAAAGTAACCAACTAAAAAAAATATTATTAGAATAATAACACTTGACAGAAATGATACTAATCTACTAGCTCCACTTTTTTTGTTATCTTTATGCATATATTTATCTAATTTTTGGAAGGGATTTACCCCTGTATTTCAAGAAGTATTTTATACCGCTAGAAATATGAATTATGGTTAATTTATTAAATAAAAATCCTAACAATCCACCTCCAGCACTTCCTTTTCCATAAAAGTGAAAAATAGAACATTTTGGATGATATTTAACTTTCCATCCAGCATCCCATACACGTCTACACCAATCAACATCTTCCATATACATAAAAAATCTCTTAGAATCCATACCTCCTATTGTATCAAGAACTTCCCTTCTTACGAACATAGCACTCCCTATTACCCATGACACAGAGTAAGGCTCTGTGTCTTTAATATTTCTCATTTCAAATCTATCTAAGTGTTTTTTTACAAATGATAAATACTTAAGAGGTGTTCTTCTATAGATAATAGTTTGCGGTTTATAAAATAGAAATCTCGTATTTTGCAAAATACCATTAAAATTTTTTTGAGAGGGTCCACACAAACCAACGTCTTTATTTTTATCCATATAAATTCTCAAGATTTTTAAAGAGTCTTTCTCTAAAATAACATCCGAATTTATGAAAAATATATACTTGCCTCGTGCTCTACTAAGACAGGCATTGACCAATGATCCAAAACCTACATTTTTTTTATGAGGTATAAAGTTAACATTAGGAAAATCTTCTCGCATCATGAGATGAGTATCTTCTTCTGTTGCTCCGTCAGCAACAAGTATTTCCTTCAAATCCTCTCCAGCAAATTTCTGAACAGATTCTAAGCAGAGTCTTAGTATCTCAGGATTTTTATAACTCTGAATTGCTATGGTTACTTTGCTCACAAAATTACTTAAGTAAATTAATTATCTAATATAGTTTTAAAGGCCTCATGAATTTGTGTATAATCATTTCCTATAGGTAATAAAATGTACCCATGACCTACATTTTCTGTTGGAGTATACAAAAGACCTTTTTTAGAATTTTCCAATACTTTATGAACCTTGACTTCTTTATTATCAATTTCATCAGTATACAAATCAAAGAATTCCTCAAGTTCCCAAGGTTCTAAGTCAACCTGCACATTATCTCCCAATATATCTAATAGTGTACTAATTTTTCCAATGCTACCCAAAGTTCCAATTTCAGTTGCCTTCTCTCTTAATTTTCCTATAACTTCTTGTTGTCTTCTTGCTCTATCAAAATCACTGCTAGTTGCGCGAGATCTAACATAACAAAGTGCTTGCTCTCCGTTTAGATTTGTAGTTCCCGCAGGAACCTTAAATACTCCGCCACATTCAGCATTTTTATTTAAACAATAAGGATATTTAGCACTTATTTTCCCATTTTTTTTGTACTTTATATCAAAATCATCTGCTATAGGAACTGTAAATACGCCTCCTTTATCTCCATCACATACACTTTTATCATAAAATTGGACTGGTTCTACAAATTCTTTTTCTCTTGTAATTTCGACACCTCCGAGTGCATCTACTACATCAGAAAATGCTTTAAAATTTATAGATACTGCATAATGAATAGGTTGTCCAGTTACTTCAGAAAGAATTTTCTTCATATATTCAAGTCCTTTACCTTCACCTTTTCGTTCTCCTTCTGCGTATACAGAATTTATTTTTGCTTTTCTGCCATCTGGCGTAGTTACAAATAAGTCACGCGGAATTGAAATTAAAGCTATCTCATATCTAGGATCTTTCTTATCTGTATTCATATTTACAAAACTTGCAACCATAATTGTATCAGCAAGTTGCCCTCCTCCAACAATACCCTTTCCACGCATACCAAGTATTGCAACATTTATACGTCCACTGTCTTCGCCCTGTAACTGATTATCTTTTGAAGCTATCTTTTTTGCTATACTACTCACAATACCGCCCTTCGTAGTAACTTTACCTACTGTTGAATTCGCCTTTAAAAATAGATAACCAAATAATATTATCATTAATGCAATAATCACTATTACAATAATTTGTTTTTTTTTCTTAGATTTCTCTAAGGTTTTAGGTACTTTAAAATTTTTTACCGTTTTTTTCATATAAGAATTTGGCATATTAATCAAGCTGCCTACAATATCCAAGAATTGTATAGCAGTTTTATTCCACGAATATATCTCACTTTGTATGCTTGTCCTAGTGATTAAGTCAGTTCTAGTTTGTACACACGTATACACATGATACATTATTTCACTACACTGGTCAATGTCAGCGGGGTCAAAATATATAACAGAATTATCTGCAATTTCACGATGAACAGGTATATCACTCACAATAGTAGGTGTACCTTGTGTAAGTGCTTCAAGTATAGGTAAACCAAATCCTTCATAAAGCGAAGGATAAACAAACAATCTAGCTAGACTATAAAGTACTGGCAAATCTTCATCATCAACAAATCCAGAAAAAATAACTTTATCTTTAATTTCTGGAGTATTATCTAACGTTTCTGATATTACAGTATCAAATTTTTCGTTTTGTTTACCAGTCAGTAAGAGATAAGTATTTGGCAATCTATCTGAAACTTTTGCAAAAGATTTAATAAGGAATGGAATATTTTTTCTAGGCTGCATTGTACCAATTGAAAGTATAAATTCATCTGGTAAATTATACTTTTTCTTTACTATTTCCCTATCTTCCTTTGTGACTTGTTTTTTAAAGAAGGAAGAACAGGCATTATGTATCATAACTATTTTTTCTCTCACAAATGGGTAGTATTTTACAATCTCATTTTTTGTAAAATTGCTTACTGCAATTATTTTATCAGCACGCTTCAAGCTTCTAGGTATTAGCATATCTAAGAAAAATAGATCTTTCTTGCCAATTTTTTCTCGCAATGCCTTAAATGAAACATCATGTATATGAGTTATAACAAAAGTCTTTCTTGGTATAAAAAATGGTACGATATACTCTGTATGAAAAACATCTATATTATGCCTTTTGATAAATTTAGGACAACTCCACAGTATCCATCCGGCACGACCATAAGATGGAAGAGAGTATAGAGTAACATTATTAGAAAAATTTAATTCAAGCACAGTATTTATATATCCTATAACTTCCTCATCATTTATATCTGTTATTAAAAAATATTTATTATCTTTATCAATTTTTAGTAACTCACGAACCAACTCTCTCACCACAACCTCACTCCCAGTCCGCCCTCTACCAATATTTCTAATATCAATTGCTATGTTCATATAAAATTTAAACAATTTTTAACATTACCTCTTCTATAATATCATATCATTATAAAATTTAAGTAAAAACTGCAAAACTAACTTATCAGTAAAAAAATAATAAAATAATTCTAAAGTATATTTTCATAAGCTTCTATTCATAGGATCTTTGTAGGTTGTATTTTAAAAAAATAACAAAAAGAGTAATTTTAAAGTTTTGCAGACATTTCTTAAAAAGTGATAATGCAATACAAAAAAGATATTTATTATAAATCAAATGAAATCAATCTTTAATCTGGGTAAATTTTTAGATAGGTTCTTAGTATTGATTTTTAAAGTTTTACTGACTTTTCTTGAGAATTTTAGAGATATTACATTTCTATTGACTATTAGCATATAGATACAATACTTATCATCCTAGCTGTACTATGTTATACTTAAATAAATTATGTTATTAGAAAAAGCAAAAATTATTTTAGATAATTCAAATATCCCTAAAACTACTCAAGAGTTTTGGGGGCAAATTCTTGTACAAAGCTCAGATGAAATAGTTCTTAGATTTACACAATTATTCAAAGACAACAATAGAACACTAGCTATAGCGACAAGATTTTTGTACGCAAGGTTATTCTGTAAAGAGGAATTAATAGATGGTATGATATCTTCTGATGAAATAATACTCATTTTAGACACTATCACTAAGAAAAAAGGATTTATGCCCAAAAGAGAGCCTATTGAACATTTGAAGCCTATGAGTACAGCTAAAATGATAGAGATACTTAGCAAAAATTCTTTTTTTGATGATATTATTGTTATTTTGCTATTTATTGATTCAATTTCAATTTCACAAGCAAATGACTAAAGTATTTTTTCTGAAAATTGTCCAGATTTAACATATCAACTAAATAATTCACTAATGAATCATAAAAATAGTAGAAATCTAATTTTAAACTCAAATCCTATACAACTACAATTATTACACTGACTATTTAATACCAATTCAGATAAAATACTTGTAAATAGATTTAATAAAAAAATACTAAATCAAATCATAATAACTAATAAATACATGAATAATATAGATAAACATTTTACACCTTTTAGTGATGATATAGTATTTTTTGATGCTGAAATGACTCAACTTGATGTAGAAAAAGGAGAACTTATGGCAATAGGTATGATAAATTATGATGGAAGTAAAGAATTATATTTGGAACTTGAATATGATAAATCCACTTTGAGTGAATGGACAAAAGAACATGTAGTTCCCTATTTGAATTCTTCTTCGAAAATATCAAAAACATTAGCAAGACAAAAAATAAAAGAACTTTGTGGTCATTCAGAACCTCATTTAGTTGCTACTGTTAATCAGTGGGATATGACTTTTTGGCATAAATTATTTGCAGGAGAAGAAACTCCTGTAAATAGAATACCTATTGATTTTGCTTCGATACTTTATGCTATAGGATTAAATCCGACTAGAACCATAGATGATAAAAAAAGTGAATTCTATAAACAATTTGGTATAGATATATCAGATTACAATCTACATAACGCACTAGATGACACACGCCTAATGCGAGATTTATATTTCAAATTAGCAAAAAAAGTATTCATTAAATAATTTTTTAAAAATAAAATTTGCAAAATTTAACAAAAGATGTTATAATGAGTACCATCATTAATTAGATATTTACTTTAAATTATTTATTTATCATGCGACGAAGATTTAGAAGAAAACCAAAGAGAAAAATTACACAAGGACCTCAATTGCGAGCAAATGATCGCATAAAGTATACTCCCGTTATACTTATAGATGAAAAAGGTGAGAACCACGGAGAAACCCCTCTAAAAATAGCAAAAGAAATTGCTTTAAAAGCAGGGCTAGACTTAGTTGAAGTTTCTCCAAAAGCAAGACCTCCTGTGTGTAAAATTTTAGACTATGGAAAATTACAATATGTTCAATCAAAACAGCAGAGACAACAGCAAGCTAGTCAGAAAAAAACTGTGACAAAAGGTATACGAATTGGAATACGAACAGATGATCATGATTTAGACTTCAAAAAGAAACAGGCTGAAAAATTCTTAGAAAAAGGGCATAAAGTAAAATTAGAAATAATCCTAAGAGGACGTGAAAAAGCTCATCAAGATTTGGCAAAAGAAAATATGTTAGAATTTTTAAATTCAATTGAAATCCCGCATAAAATAGAGGATGAAATAAAAAAAGTACCTAGAGGTTTCAATACAGTAATTGCACCAACTGATCAGTAAAAATGCTACATCTTATAGAAACTTGACTAATAATAAAAGTTACTATAAACTAATAAGTAACATATTTATATTTGAATAAAAAATTATGCCGAAGATGAAAACTAAAAAAACTTTAGTTAAGAAAATTAAAGTTACAAGTAAGGACAAAATATTACGAAGAAAAACTAATCAAAATCATTTCAACGGAAAAGATACTGGTGCAGAAACTCGTGCAAAACGTGGAGATGTAAGACTAGCAAAGGGTGATGAAAAAAATGTGAAGAAAGCACTTTGCATTAATTAATTCTATTTATATTCAACATTATGGCTCGTGTAAAACGTGGTGTCGCAGCAAATAAGCGACGTAAAAATCTATTAAAACTAACAAAAGGATTTAGATGGCGACGAAAGTCTCATTATAGAGCTGCTAAAGAAGCTGTTTTAAAAGCTGGGAAGTATGCTTATCGTGATCGAAAGGCAAAGAAAAGAACAATGCGTTCTCTTTGGATTATACGATTAAATAATGCTTTACGTCTAAATGGTACAAAATATAGTACATTCATCAATTTAATGAAAAAGAAGAATATTGAACTTGATAGAAAAGTACTATCACAACTAGCTATGGATAATCCAGATATTTTTACTAAGTTAGTAGAAAAAATTAAATAATTTTTTTCATATATATTATTTAAGAATAATCTACAAAACTAATTAAACACAAATCAGCTATTCAAAAGCTGTTTTTTGTTTAATATAATATAGTCATGACTAAATTTAATTACAATCATATTATATTTATGACATTATTAAAAAGAAAAAGACTTTTTTTTAAAAGAAAGTAAAATGAACAAAAAAATCCTTCTAAAATATTTATTATTACAGATGAGAAAACATCTAACTTATGATAGGTAAATAAGTATTTGGACATCTTTTTATACTTCTAATTATTCTCTTAGGCACTCTATAAATAAAAGAATAAGTTTCTTATTAGAATATGATGGTTTTCTATTTTAAAAAATCTTTATACTTACTATTATAGTTAACAACAACACAATATAGAAATATTTAATAAGTATAACTTTTTAAATTATCTATTATAAATTTAAGTTTAATCCCAAATTATAGCTTAGGATTTTTTATTAGATAACCTGTAATGTTTTTTTAGTATGAAAATGACAATATTGAAAGTAAACGTAGTATCTAAAAGATAATGAACGTATTTTTGGATTGTATATTTTATTTAGTAAAATTATCTAATCTATAAAGATTGTATACTTTTAGTACCTAAAAATATTCTTGATACAATTCCTATTAAGTTCTATTTAGAAAAAAATGAATACAAACCTAATAATGGTAATGATTCCTTTAATATACACATTACATTACATCTAATGTTTTTATTCCAAGCACACCTAATCCATTCTTTAAAATATGTCCAGTAGCTTTTGCCACTGCTAATTTATATGAAGATGAACTTTCATTGGATATAATTTTATTATTTGCATAATACGAATTAAATTCATGTGCCAAATCCAATAAATAATTTGCAACATGATGTGGAGCCTGCTCTCTTGTGGAAATAATAACTTTTTCTGGAAAGACTGAGAATAATCTTTCTATATTTAAAGTATTATTTGAAAATGAATCAAAATTTATCTCAATATTAGCTAGCTCAGCTTTTCTTAAAACTGATTGAATTCTAGCATATGTATATTGCAAATACGGTCCACTATCCCCTTCAAATGATAAAGCTTGTTCATTGTCATATATAATATTCTTTTCAAGTGACTGTTTTAATATGCTAAATTTTATTCCAGCTACTGCAACTATGTCCACAGATTCATCTTTCACATCTTCTGATAATTTTTCTTGAACTTTTTTTCTAGCTATCTCTTTTGCTTCCTTTAATAAACTCTCTCCTGATATCACATTTCCAGTTCTAGAGGACATTTTACCACTCTTTAATTGCAATAGACCGTGTGAAACATGCTCAAACTTGCCTTTGTATGCTACATCTAATAATTCCAAAGCTTTAAATATTACTTCAAAATATGGTTTCTGCTCAACAGCTGTAACGCTTATCATAATATCACTATCATTGTAATCTTTTTTTAACTCTGCAAGACCTATGTCCTTTGCTTCATAAGTAGTTAAGCCTTCTTTTGAAATAAAAACTCTTTTATGTAATCCATACTTATCTCCATCAAATATAATAGCTCCTTCACTTTCTTCAAAAACTTTTCCTATATTTTCTTCTACAATTTTTTTTCCCACTCTCCATGTTTCACTTTCAAAAAAATAATGATCAAATTTAGTGCCAAGTAATTCATAAATCTCCTCAAAATGCTCCAAACTCCATTTGCGACCCTTGGTATATAATTTCATAAGACTATCATCACTCTCATTATAAATAGACTTGTTTATTTTAATTATTTCAGATTTTATAAAATCATCCTCTTCATATTTTTTTGCACCTAATGCGTAGCATTCTCCTAAGAATCTAGTTTTTTCAGATAAAGAGTCCTTATCTTGTGGAAAATTTTGAATTTTATCCTTTATGCCCCATAATGCCTTTGCAACATGTAACCCCACATCCCCCTGGTAATTAACACGGAATACTTCTGCTCCAGAAAATTCAAATAAGCTGGCTATGGACTCTCCTATAACGTTTGGCATGAGATGACCTATATGAAACACCTTAAATGGATTAGGGTCTGTATACTCCACCATGATATTTTTTCCCTCCCATATGTTTGACTTTCCATACTCATCACCTTCTTCACAAACTTTTTGCAAAATTTCCTTTGTACTATTTTGTGATAAAGTAAAATTTATATATCCTCCAATAGCATCAATAGATGTTATACCATCTATTTCTAGATTATCTGAAATAATCTTTGTTATATCAAATGGGGAAATTCCAAAAAATTTAGAACCCACAAAACCAATATTTGTCGTCCAGTCACCATAAGACACATCTTTTGGTCTTTCTATTTCTATAACTGGTAATTCACATTTTTTCAATTTTCCCTCCTCTTGTAATTTTTTTATATAAATCTCTACAGCCTCTTTTATCACTTCTTTCATTTTTTTACTTTAATAATCTATCATAATTATCTGTCCAATATAACACACTATTTGCATAATTTATACACACCTTTCGCTCAATCCTAGAGCCACAATAATATCTCCTCGCTGCATCAAATTCTCCATTTTTACTAGATGCGCCATCTCTTTTTAACTTGATAGCCATTGCCATAACTCCATCAGTTAAGCTCCATGGATCAGCAGGGCTGTGTCCTGTGTATTTTGATACTTCATCTTCATAATTAATCCAAGTTGTTGGCATAAATTGAGAAACTCCCATAGCTCCACCAATTCCATAGCTAAGTGGACATGATACCTTTTTTTTCTTATAGTCATATCCCAAATCTCCTGTTATTCTCTTAAATATTTTTTTATTTCTATCACCCATTCTACTTTTTTTATAAGTACACCCTCCTATAAATCTACCCAAACTAGTCTCTTGCGTTAACATTCCTAGTATGAAATCTTTTCTAACACCTGTTTTTTTACTAGCAAACTTTGCCGATTTAACTATATCATTAGTATCAAAAGAACTTCCGAGTAAGGCTGATAAACTACTCTCAATTGAAGATAACTTGGAATTTAGTTGAGAAATTGTTGCAATAGCTTTTTTTACTTTATTTTTAGTATTAATAGCTTGTTTTTCAATTTCTTTTTCCTGTTGTTTTTGAGTCAATAATAACTCTTGTTTCTCTTTTTTTGCATTCAATGCTTCTCTCTGATTCTTTTGTTCACTTTCTTTAAGTAATTCAAGACTTTTAAAAATGTTATTTGCTTTATTTCTTAGCATCTCCAAATCATCTTGAACTGAGAAAAATTGTACATCCTTTTTATTGAATACTTCTATATCATCCACTCCCCTGTAATAATACAACTTCCTCAAAGCTAGTTTAAGCACTGTCTTTTGAAAATGTTGCTCTTTTTTTAGTCTATCTATTTCTTTTTCATTTTGCTCTATCAAACTCTCCTTTGCTTGGACTTGATGTTCTATTTGAGCTATTTTATTCTTTTTTCTTGATAGTTCGATATGCTGTAAATTTAGCTCCTTCTGTAAATGTTCTTTTTTTTCCTTTACTTTTTTTATATCTTTTTTTATTTCTTTCTTTTCATCTTCTAAATTATTTTTTTTTCTATCTACTTGCGCCTCTGACTTCTTATCATCATTACTATTTGCATGTGTATTTAAATCGCCAAAATTAAAACTAATACCTATTACTACTATAAATAAAAATATTTTCAAATTTTTTATATAATCAACCATATACCTATATAATACCATATTTATAAAATCTAAAAAACCTAATAATTATTTTTCAGGAATAGCAAGAATTATATTTCCCATACTAAACTTCTCACTAAATAAAAAATATGACATAAACAAGAAGAAACTGCATAGCGAATCTACTAAATAATATTTTTTTGAGCTATAAAACTTCCTATTTTTTGAGCTATTTTTTTGTAACCTATGTCATTTGGATGTAATCCATCAATTAAATCTGAATTACTCAATAATTTGAGCAAACTTACAAAATGTACATTATTCTTAATAGAAACTTTTTTTATCTCCGAATCAAAAAGTTTTATATTTTTATTATAAAAATGTATTAAAGAATTATTGGGAACTGGAGAAACCTTAGTCTCATCAACATTAGTTAATCCTACAAAAACAATCTTATTTGTAATTTTTTTAGCCATCTGTAATAATTCTTTTATATTTTTTTTAAAATCCTCAAGTGACACAAGTGTATTTCCTTCATGAGTTAGATATTGAGAATCATTTACACCTATAGCGAAAACTATTACATCAGGATTTACCTCAAAGATTTGATTTTTAAATTTTTCAACTAAATCTTTACTAGTATCTCCAGGAATTCCAAAGTTAACAGCCTTAGCCTTATTTGCTAAGATAGTATCTAATCGAGTTACCCATCCTCCTTGAATACTACCACCCATACCAAAAGTTATGCTATCACCAAATAAATAAATATATTTCATAGCTATCTAAATTTAAAATTTATCCCAAAAACTATCTAAGAATCCAACTTATTATCTGCAACTTCATAAACTGGATCTTCTTTTATATTAACTTTCACTATTTTATCAGCATTTTTAAGAAGTCTTCTACAATCATGACTCAGATGATAGAGATAGAGCTTTTTATTCGCTCTTAAATATTTTTCTGTGAGAGAATTTACTGCCTCAATTCCTGAATGGTCCAATATTTTTGCATCTTTAAAATCTATGTACACTCTAGTAACATCCTTCTCCACATTAAATAACTCTGAAAAATTTGTAGTAGAAGCAAAAAATAAATAGCCACTAAGCTCATAATGTTTTCCACCATCTTTATCAATAAATATATTAACCGATATTTTTTGTGATTTTTTCCAACTAAATACAAATGCTGATATAATCATTCCAGCCACAACTGCTTGAGCTAAGTCAGTAAAAACCGTAACAATTGATACTGTAAAAAGTATAAATAAGTCAGAATTTGGAATTTTACCGATAAATCTAAGACTAGACCACGCAAATGTACCAATAACTACCATAAACATAACTCCTATGAGCACAGCAAGCGGAATTCTTTCAATCCAAGTTGAAGCAAATAATATAAACCCCAAAAGAGTCAATCCAGCCACTATCCCAGATAGTCGTCCACGCCCGCCTGAATTAATATTTATCATACTTTGTCCAACCATTGCACAACCACCCATTCCACCAAATAGTCCAGTAACTATATTTGCAGTTCCCTGTGCAAGACTCTCTCTATCACTTTTTCCTCTTGTGTTAGTCATTTCGTCTATAAGTGACAGTGTCATAAGTGATTCAACTAATCCTATGAAAGCTAGTATTCCCGCATAAGGAAGTATTATGAATAATGTTTCTAAGTTGAATGGAACATCTGGTAAATGAAATGTTGGCAGTGATGCAGACATACTTCCTCCTTCAAGCATATCCTTTACTGTAGGCGTATCTATTCCAAGTAATATGACTCCAACTGAAATTCCTCCAATCGCTGCAAGTGAAGCTGGAATTTTTTTGGTAAGCTTTGGTAAAAAATGTATAATTACCATTGTCAGCAAAACTAAAGACAACATAATCATAAGCTTTGTTGGCTCGTACCACGAACCATGAATCCAGCCAAAGTGTCCGTCTGGAGTAAATGACTGAAATTGAGGAAATTGAGCGAAAAGTATTACAATAGCTAATCCATTAACAAAGCCAAGCATAACAGGATGTGGTATCATTCTTGAAAATTTTCCCAACTTAAAAAATGCCACGAGTAGTTGAATAATTCCCATAAGAACGACAGTGGCAAATAAATACTCTATACCATATTCAACAACAAGTGAAACCATGACTACTGCAAGTGCTCCTGTAGCTCCAGATATCATGCCGGGTCTACCAGAAAGAAGTCCTGTTATAACACTTACCATAAATGCAGCATACAGACCTACTATAGGATCAACTTGTGCCACAATTGCAAACGCAATTGCTTCGGGCACTAAAGCCAGAGCTACAGTGAGTCCAGAAAGTGTGTCATTTTTAAAATTATCTGGAGACAAGTATTTAAGTATTTTATTCATTGTATATCTAAAATTCAAGATTAATTTCAACTAATGCATAATAACATATTTACAATAAATGTCAATTTTGTTTTTCTACATATATTATACTACTTATATCTATTTATTACTTTTTTGTTCTCATCTTATTTTTTTGTAATTCTTAAAGTTCAGACATTTTTAGTTATGTAACGCACACCTCCAGGAGAAGTTAACGAATTTTGTAGATACAATGCTCACAGTTAAATATTATCTTGAATTTAACTTGTTCACAAGTTCTTAGAGTCTGTTTAAAATATTGCCTTTTTGTTGAAATTTTTAGTTCTTTTGGCAGAAATGATGAAAATTAAGGAAAAATGTCAAGATATTTTGATGAAATTTGTTTTTTTTGGTAAAAATATATCCATATTACCAATACCACATCTATACAATATAAAAAAGTAAATATTTATAAAACTAATAGATATAAACTTCACTTAAAATTTTCTACTATATTTACGAAAAGATTTAATTATTTCATAAGTAAGAGCACCTAAAAATATAGTTTTTGAAAAATTTAGACATAACAAAATCAACATTATAACTACATCATATTCTCTCAAAAAACTATTATCTGAAAATATTGAAATCGGTTGGGTTGCATACATAATTATTTTTTTATCTAAATCATCAGTTGACTTATTTTCTACTAAAATATTCATGGATTCATTTTCTGATTTTATTTCATAGTTACTTATGCTATGTTTAATATCTGGCTTTAGACCTACACCGACAATAGTGATAAGAGCAGCAAATAAATATAATGTTACAATCCAATAAAAAATAGATTTTAGTACATTTGTTCCAAACTCACTAACCTTTTTTTCAAAATATAAAATAATATATTCAGTTGACCATTTTTTATTTATTTCACTTAGATATTTACTATATTCTTTTTTGTGCATATCTAATGCATATATATTACTGTGACGATTAATCATCGCATTTTTGAAAATCCTATATGTTTCTCTTTGGCTACTCTCACTATTTAATAAAGCTTTTACAAAATTATCATTAAAATTAAACTTATTTTCATTTAATATAACTATAGATGTTAAATTCAAATTTAATTTAGTTTTATCTGTTGAAAATGTACCCAAAAAAAACACAACACTATCATAAAATAAAGAATTTTCAAAATCTAATTTCACTTCATTTAATTCCCTAAAATTAAATGATACCTCTTTTTCAAAAGTCACATTTACAAAATTAGCCACTTCTTCAAAAGTTACATATCGAAAGTTAGCTTCTTTTTTAAAATTTACACCTGAAAAGTCAGCTTTTTCGGTAAAAGTTGCACGTAAAAAGTCAGCTTG
>CAMZLB010000028.1 GCA_947311515.1 Candidatus Moraniibacteriota bacterium
GATTTTATACCCTTGAGCATTAAAATTTTTCTCAAATTCTTTAAAATTTTCTGATTTTTTTAGCTCTTTAAAATCAAAATCTGCAACAAATAGGTGTGAGTTCTGGGTAATAATTTTTTCAATATATTCAATAATTTTTTTTAAATTATTTTGACTTTTCTCAAATTTTATTTTTTTCCATAAGATTTTGATATTTTGCTCTTCATTTTTATCAGTAATTCCCAAAGTACTATTTTGCAATAAACATAATTTCTCAAAAGCAGAAAAAGAAAGTTTATAAAAATTTAATACTTGTAATTCCCCATCATTTGAGAAATTATTTTGAAGCACATCTAATTCATCTAATCTTTTCTTCTTATTTCCTTCATCAAGTCTCTCAGTTAAAGCTAAATAGAAAATATCATTACTCTCTTTAATAATACGAGCAAAATATTTTGAATCAGAAACTTCTTCTAATTCTCTTTGTAGAGAAATATATTTTTTTTCTATTTTTCCAAAATCATCAGAACTGCCTTTGTATTTTTCTACTTTTTTATTTATTTTTTCATTATATATTTTTTTCTTAATTTCTTTATTTTTAATTTTATAAATATCTTTTTGTTTTCCTTTTGCTGGGCATTGTTTTTTTAAAATCGAAAAAGATTTATCTTGCTCTACTATTTCATTCCACGCTTCCCAATATGCTTTTTCTCTTAATTGTAAATCATTGAATTTCATTTCTTTCTTACTCTGGTATTCCTTTTTTAATTCTAAAATATTGTTTTCAATCAGTGCAATTTCTTTAAAATTATTTACAGCATACTTATTAAATGAAAAACTTCCAATTCCAATTCCTCTTTCCCCCGTCAATGTTCGTAAATACTTTTCAGCGTCTTCTTGAAATTTAGAATTCCTGAATAATTCTTCAAGTTGAGATTTTAATTCTGGCAAAAATTCAACTTCTCTACCTTTATTATACTCATCTCTCAGAATTGCAATTGTTTCTAATTGTGATAAAATTTCTAGTGTTTTTAAATAAATATTTGAAACTTTTCTTATAAGTTGGAAAATTTCTACTTTTTTTGGCATTTCTGTATTTTCTTTTCCTATCCCGTTTTCATAATTTTTAACAACTCTATCAAGTTCTATTAAAGCATTTTTATATTCTTTTAAATTGCTATTTTGAAAATTAAGAAGATAATTATTTACATCTTTAATCGTTAATCTTTGAATTTTTTTAGCAAGTTTTTTCGGCTCTTTTATATTCTTTTTATCAAAAGAATACTTATATAGTTTTTCTAAAAATTCTGGTGAAATAAAAATCTTTGTTTTGTCGCCATTTAGTAATAATTCCCAAATAGAAGTTATTTTAACTAATTCTTTTTTATAATCTAAATTAAAGTCTTTTATTTTTTCAATAATTATTTCTACTGTTTGTCCATAAAAATCATTTTTTTCAGTTTTTTCTAACATTTTTTCAAAAGTCCTTGCAGTCGGCTTCAGCTCAAAATTTAAAGTTTTTATTATTTTGTATAAATTAATAAAGGTATCCTTTTTCATAAATTTTTATTTACTTTATTCTTTACCCTAGTATACTATAGTAATATTTTATGTCTACTTGTACATATTATATTTTTGTAGTAAAATATAAATATAAATGTTTTTTGAAATTTACACATAAAAGTATAAATTTAATCAGTGTATTGTGAAATATTCTTGTTAAATTTCTACTATTTACCTTTTTTGAGGTATTAGGACAGCAAGAAATTGTAGTCCCCGTAGATCGTCTAAAAATATCAAAATGTTTTAAAGCTTTATTAGGATAGTAAGAAATTGTAGTCCCCGTAGATTTATTTATAAGTAACCCCTTTGGTAGTAAAGTATTAGGACAGCAAGAAATTGTAGTCCCCGTAGATACATTCCCAGTATTCCAATTTCTTATATTTGTATTAGGACAGCAAGAAATTGTAGTCCTAGCATCAAAAAAACAATGCATTAGCATTGTTTTTTTGTCTTAGAATTCTCTAGAAAGGCAATAATATTTATTTATTTGATTTTTTTATTTAATGTAATTTAAATATCAGTTTTTCTTTCCAGCTAAAATCACTCTAGTAGTTAATTCTCCTGCTCTTTTCCAATTAAACCTTTCCAAGTTCTTTAAGCCTTTTTGTATAACACTTTCCATTAATTCTTCATCTGATAATAAATCATTTATACTTTTTGCAATATCTGATGGTTTTTGTGGATCAACAAGCATAGCACTATCATTTGCAATTTCTGCAAGTGAAGAAGAATTTGATGTTACTACGGGTACACCAAGCTGCTGTGCTTCCAACACTGGTAAACCAAATCCCTCATAAAGTGTTGGAAAAACAAATACAGCAGCAGACTTCATAAGAGCCCATTTTTCTTCATCAGTTACAAAACCTGTAACCACTATATCTTCCCTGTAATGATGCGTATTTATTTTTTCTTCTATCTCCTCCCAACCATAACCTTTTTTACCTACCAAAACTAATTTTTCCGTTATATGAAAATGCTCCTTAAGTATTTCATAGGCTTGTAAAATATTTATAATATTTTTTCTAGTTTCAATTCTACCTATGAAAATCAGATATTTTCCTTGTGTTAGATTGAAAGAGTTGAGTATTTCAGAAACTCTAAAATTAAGAATAACCTTTGGTGAACTTATACCTTCATAGACTACTCTTATTTTTTTCATTGGAATTTCATATAACTCCATTAAATCTTTTTTTGTATTATTTGAAACACAAATTACATATCTTGCCCATTTACATGAATTTTTAATTCCTCGTCTCATACGAGCTATTTCAAAATCAGAAAATGCTTCTGGTGTCATTTCATATTCAAGACCATGCACAGTAACTACTGTTCTTTTTGGATGAATTGGTGGCACAATATGACCTGGCACAAAAAGTCTATCATATTTACCTATGAGTAGAGCAAGCGATAATCTGATATATGTCCAATATTTTGGTGCCCACAATTCTTTAATTTTCCACTTTTTTGGCAAGTCAAAATCTACATTCTCCAAAGTATTTGAGCGTAAAAAAAGTGTTACATTATAGTCTCCCAAAGGTTCTCGCATGTTTTTTATAAGTTGATATGAGTATTCCTCTATACCGGTTCGCTCATGTAAAAATGCTCTCGATGCATCTATTGCTATTTTCATATTTTATATTCAAAAACTTATGATTATATCACAAATCAATAGTTACTTTATTTTTTTATTGATAGAATTGTTCTTTTGTAAACATCTAGATTATTAAGTACCTTTCCAATTCCATCAACCACACAGGTCAACGAATCATCAGCTACATAACAAGAAACACCTACAGTCTTTGACATCAACTTATCTAAATTTCTAAGCAATGCCCCACCACCAGAAAGAATCATACCCTTATCCATTATATCAGATGCAAGTTCTGGTGGAGTCTCTTGCAAAACTTTTTTAATTGAATTTATTATCTCTCTTAATTCATCCTGCAATGACTCTGTTATTTCATTTGTGTCCACTGTTATAGTCTTTGGAAGTCCTCCCATCAAATCTCTACCATGAATATCCATTGTTTCTTTTTTTGTAAGTGCTATAGCACTACCTATTGCAATCTTTACATCTTCCGCTGTCCTCTCTCCTATTGCAAGTGAATATTTTCTTTTTATATAATCCATTATAGCTTGGTCGAATTTATTTCCACCAACTTTTGTACTAGCAGAAGCAATCACTCCTCCAAGTGAAATTACAGCTATTTCACTAGTTCCACCTCCAATATCAATTATCATATTACCCTGAGCACTATGAATTGGCACACCAGAACCGATAGCAGCTAAAATCGGCTCTTTTACAACATAAACTTCTCTTGCTCCAGCTCTAATTGTTGCATCTATAAGAGCTCTTCTTTCAGTACTGGTAACAACTGCAGGAATCGATATCATAACCTCTGGACGCATCAATCTAATTCTTGGAGTAACTTTGTCAATAAAATATTTCAACATCGCTTCCGTAACTCTATAATCAGCTATAACACCATCTCGCAAAGGCTTGAATGCTGTTATCGATTCTGGAGTTCTACCAAGCATCTCTTTTGCTTCATCTCCCACTGCCAAAACTCTATTTTCATTCACGTTCACAGCTACAACACTAGGTTCATTTAAAACAACTCCCTTATCAGGAATAAGAACCAATGTATTTGCAGTCCCAAGATCTATTCCTATTCTACTTCCAAATAATCCCATAACTTTTTTTACTCGATAATTTCAATTTCAGCACCAATACTACAAAGTCTTTCTGCTAAAGCTTCATAACCTCTATTTATCATATAAATATTTTTTAAAACAGAAGTTCCCTTAGTAGCAAGCATTGCAACAAGTAGTACAGCACCCGGCCTAAGTGCAGGCGGACAAGACAGTTCTGCAGCTCTAAATTTAGTTGGTCCAGTTATTACTACTCTATGCTCATCTATAAGCTCAACATCTACACCAAGTTTATTCAACTCCTTTAAGTATACAGCACGATTCTCATAAGGCCAATCGTGTATTAAAGTTTTTCCTTTTGCAATAGCCCCAATTATACCAAAGAACGGTAAATTATCAATATTCAGAGCAGGAAAAGGCCGTGCCTCAATTTTTTCTGCCAATGCTTTTAATTTAAATGATTTGAATTTAATATCTACTAATACAGTTTTTTTATTTCTTGCTTTATACAATTTCAAAATATCATATTCCAGTCCCATAGCCTTAAGCTTAGTTAGCTCCAATTCTATGAAATCAAATGGACATCTTTTCACTATTATCTTACTTTTTGTAGCGATAGCAATAGACATAAAAAGCATTGCTTCTATAGGGTCCTCAGATATATTATAAGTCACATCTTTATTAATAGTTCCAATACCATGTACTTTCAAAGTAGTTGTTCCAATTCCTTCAATTTTTACGCCACATTTTTCTAAGAAAAAGCATATATCTTGCACCATATAGTTTGCACTAGCAAATCTTATCTCAGTTACCTCAGGAACTTGAGAAGCTATGAATAATGCATTTTCTGTCACTGTATCACCTGACTCATATAAAGCAAATCTTTTTGGAGATTTAAGTGCATCTTTTCTACTTATTTCAAATTCATCTTCATTAACTTTAACTTTTACTCCAAATTGTTCAAAAACATGCGCATGTGGTGTGACAGTTCTACTACCTAATCGGCATCCTCCAGCTTGCGGAATTTTGAAACTTTTTTTTCTTTTTATTAACGCACCAATAAGTAAAATCGCACTACGTGTTTTAAGAGCTGATTCTATATTTATTTTAGAAACATCAATTTTTTTTGACGGTTTTATAATTATTTTTTTACCTTCTCTTTTAACAATCATCCCAATACTTTGAATGATTTCTACAAGTCTATTTACCTCCTCAATATTTGGCACATTTAATAATGTTGTCACACCCTTATTAAGTACACTTCCTGCCAAAAGTGCTACTGCTGCATTTTTTGATGTATTTACTGTTATCTCTCCAAACAATTTCTTTCCTCCGGTTATTTTAAAGTTCTGCATACTTATTGTTTAATATAATTCACACTTTCTTAGTATAAAACTAATTAAGTTTTTTTTCAAGTCAAAAAGACCAAAGAAAACTAAAACTTGTCTTAAACATATTAATTTTGCGAAATTTGATATTTTAGATAGAAATTGTGAAAATTGAGGTAAACTATCGATATATTTTGACGAAATTTGAGTAACTTATGGCAAAAATAAAGAAATTTTAGCAATTAAGATATTTTAGATAGGTTTTTGTAATAATCTTTTAATGCCTCAGTATAATGTCTCAATAAGGGTCTTTTTGTATTTTTTAACGCACTAAATGATGGTCTTTTTGCTGGTCTAGGAAATGTCGCTGGAGATACTGGCTCTATTTCTACATCACTCAATCCCATTATTTTATAAAGTTCTGTAAGTCCCTCATACCATGAGCACGTTCCTTCATTTGTTATATGATAAACACCATTTTTACAATTGTCTTCCACTATAGAAACACTTTCATCTGCTAAATCTTTTGCATATGTAAATCTGCTGACTTCTCCATCAACAGCCATTACTTTTTCCCCTTTCTCTTTAGCTTCTTTACCTTTTTCTAACATAAAATCAAAAAAAGATTTTTTACCAGCTAAGCTACTAGCAGGATTGCCAAATAATTTTGATAATCTTATAATGTAATATTTTTTATCTTTCAATATATCTTCTATAGCTTCTTCAGCCTCTACTCTAGACTTTCCATATTTTGAAATTGGATTAGTTTTTTCATCTTCTGTATACCCACCTTTGTAATCAACTTTTTTTGTATCATCTCCTCCAAAAACATAGTCAGATGAATACTGCACAAAAGTTGCATCTATTTCTTTTGAAATTTTTGCAAGCTCTATAGCCACACAGCATTTAACTTCATAAATCATCAACTCACCCTTCATCATGCCTATGTGGCAGTGTTCATTATCATCTCATCATCTCTACACATTATCATTGAAGCCTTTGGTAAGTGTTCCAAAAACAATAATTTTTGTTTACATTTATTTGTTGAACATTGCATTTCTGATATTTGTTTTAATTTATTTGTGTAAAAGTGTATTAATGAAGTCTTCATTTGATTTATTTTTTATTTGCTATTATATTTACTTGTATAATGTACAATAATAAAAAAATAAATCAAATAAAAAATAAATCAAATGAAGACTTCATTAATACACTTTTACAC
>CAMZLB010000029.1 GCA_947311515.1 Candidatus Moraniibacteriota bacterium
AGTATTCGTATAGCAAAAATTGTGAGGGTGCTAAAACCTCAAATTAATGATATCATGTATACACACATTCTACAAATTAAAACAAAAAAATAAATTATACACATTTATAACCAAAAAACCTACATAAATAAGAATTCCTATCTGTTATATCTCCAGTAGAATACATACATAAATCTTCTATAAAACTTTCCCTATCTCCAGCATAAGGCATTTCCATTTGGATTTTATCAGCTATCTCATATATATTGGACAAATCTACAAATTCATCACCCATCAAAACATATTTTTGCACATTTAACTCAGAGATAATATGATTACCTTGTACATTTACAATACACATTATATTTTTTGAATTATCTGTCAATCTTTCTATGCTTTTTTGCACTTTCGAAGTTACTGGTCCGTCGTACAAAACTACCACTTCCTTTTTTATACCAAAAGATAATTTTTTTATAATACTACATTGCAATTCTATAGATTCACTCAAACTCAAATCAAAGCTACTTGCTTCTAAATTTTCTTTTTCTAGGTGTGGTTTTATAAATTTTTGAAATATTTTTGTAGTTATAGGCACAGAATCAAATTTTATATTTACATCCTCTGTAGATATATTTAATTTTTCTAGTGCGTGCCTATTTATGAGGGATTTGTATATATTTTCATAAATTTCATATTCATCGCTATGTGGTAAATCTCTAGAAAGTTCTGCTATATACGTAGTCAAAATACTGTGAGCTGTCATTTTTGCATGAGCCTCATAATCATAATGTTGATTTATCTGCACAAAAAAATAATTTTTAGCATAGCTTCTCCCATCATTTATATGAACTCGCCAATCCAAAAATTTCTCCTCATCATATTCAGATAATCCAGTTTTAGAAAAATGAGCCATAAGTACACTCATCACCTCATATTTCCATTCTATATTATTACCTACTAAGTATTTAAGATTACTTATTCCCCATGACACACTTCCTTTTGATGTTTTTATTGTTATTTTTTTCATATTTTTAGAGAATTATTAGAGGATCTGTAGATATTTCTTCTTCCTGCAAGGACTTCCCTCCTACGAGAATCTCCATTTTGGCGTATTGTTTCTCTGTAACCATCATCACACGCACCGCTCCTTTTGACGGTACATTCTTTTTTAATTTGCTTATGTGTTTTTTGGCACTATCTCTATTGTTAAAAATTTTTGAATACACAGAATACTGTAGCATAGTATAGCCACTAGACAGCAACCATTTGCGAAATCTTGCATAGACTTTTCTATCCTTTTTACTCACCACTGGTAAATCAAAAAATACTATTACACGCATAAATCTAAATATCATACAATAAAATTGATGGATACACAAATTCTTTTATTTTTTCTATATTTTCCATAGAAGCTATAAATCTCTCCACTACATCATTTATAGCAAAAATAAGTGTTACTTTCTTATCTCTATATTTTACCTTTTGAGTTACCAATCTCAATATCTCTATTCTATGTTTACGCAAAAACATCTCATCCTCATTTATATTTTTGCGTACCCACAAATCAATTATAGGTCTCAGAGGCTCCATAATATCATCTACCAAATTAAATGCATTTGTAGAACTTCTGTGAAAAATTCCTATTTGTGCATTTAATCCATGAGCAATCACTGCTCTGGCAACTTGTGAGCGAACAATACTATAACCATAATCCATAGCGATATTTACTGCATCCATGTTGTGTCTGACAAATGTAGGACCAAATAATTCACGAAAATACATTTTTGCAGCAAGTCCTTCACAATTCAAAGGGTCTGCAGGCTTTGTATCTTTGACAAATTTGAGCATTCTCTCTATTACATCTTTATTACCTAAAACATTTTGCAAAACTTTAGCTTGATAAAGAATTTTATATCTTATAATTACTTGCCACATGATATCTTTGTGTAATTTTGTCCAGTTTAGTTGTTTTCTAAACACTTGTGACGCTCTATAATTTCCTGATAAAGGGAGGGTTATACTTACTGGAATATGCTTCTCATTGGTTGTAAATATTATTATGTTTTCTTGCACACACCTACTTACAAGTCTTACAGATAGCATGACCCTACTATTATCTATCATTATAGAGTTGATATCACCAAGTGGTATAAGAATCTCTTTACTATCAGAAATAACTTTTAAATTATCCAAATAAAGCAAAAGT
Organism: Candidatus Moraniibacteriota bacterium; assembly: GCA_947311515.1. GTDB lineage: Bacteria > Patescibacteriota > Minisyncoccia > Moranbacterales > JALWEZ01. The sequence continues at coordinate 2,186 of CAMZLB010000029.1, forward strand.
CTTTCACTTTCTTCTACAAACACTATTCTCCATGACATATTTTGTTTTTATTTTTTTGACAAAAAGTAAAGCCCCCTCAAGGGAGGCTTTGATTTCGGCATAATGCTAGAAAGCAAAAGCCTTGTTTTAGCAGATCCTCACAATCTGTTAAATTTCTACTACACGAATACTTACGTCTAAATGACGCATTATCATTGTATCATATCAATTTTCATTTTGCAAATTTCATTTTGTTGTACTTTGAATATATTACCCAAAACATCACTACTATACTTACTAATAAGCTTAGTTTTCCTACCTATGCTTATCATTTCCTGTTTTTCAACTGTCTTTTTTTCATTTGTAAATATTTTTTTGTCTATATGTTTATATTCAATACTATTATAGTTATAATTAGTGCCATTATATTTAAATATTTCTTCTTTTTCCTCTTCTCCTTTTTGAATGTATCCAAATATATCTCCCTTATGAAGAGAAAAAGAAGAAATATTTAAATATAATGGCACTAATTATAACTATAATAGTATTGAATATAAA
>CAMZLB010000030.1 GCA_947311515.1 Candidatus Moraniibacteriota bacterium
GGATAAAAAAGATTTAAAGGTAATCTACTCTGGAAAAATGCCTGATGTTTCTGCATGGTTTGATATGGATGAGATTTTTCCTCTATCTAAAATAGAGTTTGAGGGGTTAGAGTTCTATGCACCCAAAAATCCAAATCACTACTTATCCTCTATCTACTCTTTTAATTTTATGGAGTTGCCTCCTGAAGATAAACGAACGATTCATGCTGATAGAATTACAATACTTAAATAAAAAAGAATATTTTCACACAAATTAGGATATAATTCTTCTAAAAAGGATTATATTATGAGTAGAGCTTTGCGTTTTTTAAGTTTTGGATTGGGTGTGTTACTTCTATTTCATGGAGTAGATAAAGTTATGCATGGTGTAGATTATATAGAGAAGATACTAGTTGCATCAAAAGTCCCATATAGTCAATATATACAATATGGAGTATATATAGGAGAGGTTTTAGCCCCTGTTTTATTAATATTTGGTAAATATATACGAATATCTGGTGCTATTGTTGCTTTTAATATGGCTGTTTCTATATATCTTGTTAATAGAGATACAATCTTCTCTTTAGGAGAGCATGGAGCATGGAGCATAGAAATTCCAATGCTATATCTTATTGCAGGATTAACACTTGCTTTATGGGATATAGATAAAAAGAGTTCTAAATAGAGTTATCTATTAAAAAGGAGACTTCTTATGGGTATAAAGGTTATATTTAACTATATATTACTCCTCCTATTTTTAATAGGAGGTTTATTGGAAGCTACGAGTCCAAAAGAGTCTAATAGCTCTATATATGAGAGTAGTTTTACTTCAATCTCCCAAAAAGATTGTCAAACATTAGAGAGTGATAATCTAGGAAGTATTGAAGAGTGTGAATCTTTCGCAGGAATTAAAGTAGTTCTTATAGAGGGTGATACAAAACAGAGTATTATATTAACACGAGATAATAAAAGATATGAATTAAATTTTGGTTCTCTTGTTTCACAAGGCTTTATATCTTTGAATTCAGATTTAGAGTGGTTATACAATCGCCAAGAGTTCGATAACCCATTGTCTATGATTATTGGGCTAGAGGTTGATGAAGATAGTGGTGATGTTGAAAAAACAATCTCTTATTATCTTATAAGTAAAATTACTGAAAAAGATATTTGTGTTGTAGGTAAGATTAAAACTAAAAATAGTAATGATAAGTTAGTACATGAAATGGCTAAAAAGGCTAATCAAATGCCCTGTATCTCAGTAATAAAATAAAGCTCTCTTTAAGTAAATAAAAATAACTAAAATAATATACTATATAATAAACTTATGGAGTAATAAAAATGAGTAAAAATTTAATACTAATATTATCTATGGTGGCTTTTGTTGGGTGTGGTTCTTCTAGTAGTGAAAGTAAGATTGATATAGCAGAGTATTTATCAAGAACAAATATGAATAAAGACTTTACACATGTTAAAAAGATAGATGGTCATACTATAAATAGTACCTATGAAAATAAGTTAGTTGTTGAACAAAATTTAATTACTATTGAAAAAGATTCTACACCTAATCAAATTATTACTATAAAGCCTGATGAAATAGAGATAAAATATTTATCAGATTCAAATAGTAGTAAAACTCTTAAAAGAAATATTAATAAAGGTGATATTGTCTCTAATTATACAAAAGAGTATAAAAAAGAGATTTTGAAAATTGGTACACAAGAAGTTGGAGAACGAGATACAAATATAACAGAGGTATGTATTCTTGATAGCTTTATTGATAATTATGAAAAATTCTTTTTTCAATATACAAATTATGATGACAAGCATAATATTATGAAGCTAAAATGTTTAACTAAAACTATTATAGATACTAAAGTTGATGAAAAGTATATTGATAGAGTCTCTTATGCTAATGGTGTTGTAGAGTCAAAAGATGATATATCTTATCTTTTTTTACAAAAAGATTTGGGTATGATTGCTACAATTAATGATGATTGTTTAATATCCAAATCACCAGATATTATTGATGATACTCTTTTAGGAGGGGATAAGTGTTTAGAGGAGAGATATGAATATGATTTGTATCAACCTCAATATTAATCTGCTATAACATCTTATATTCTTTTGGTAAAATACGCCAAAAGGATACATCATGAAGAAACTGCTCCATCTACTTATATTTTTCCCTATAATTTTACTATCAAACTCATGTATAGAGTGTCATAATGGAATAGAGCATATTCGTGATTCAAACTCTAAAATGATGAAGGAGATTTTAAAGATTGCAGATAAGGCTGGAGTAAAAGGAAATGATTGTATTGTATGTCATGGAGGTAATCCTAATAGTAGTGATAAAAATATATCACATTCAGGAACTTTAGACTATTTTAAAACTCATAAAGGCCCAAAAGAGTTCTATCCCTCTCCTACAAGTCAATGGATAAATATTAACACTTGTGGAATATGCCATAAAGAGCAAGTAAAAGCTCAATGGAATTCACTAATGAATACTGAAGCTGGTAAGATTCATGGAGCATTGTGGTCATTTGGTAAATCTGATGGATATAACCATTGGGAGTCAAATTATGACTCTAACAATACCCATAAACGGTTAGGAACTAAAACCTATCAAGATTATATGGAAGAGTTATCTAAAAAAGAACCTCAAGCTTTTCCTAAAAAGTCTACAAAGTTACCAAAAGCACCAACAGCTGATGAGGTAGAGCAAGACCC
>CAMZLB010000031.1 GCA_947311515.1 Candidatus Moraniibacteriota bacterium
ATCTTGACCTCTTTGCACTTTTTGTATTTGATGCAACTCTTGCGTTTGCTCTGTCTGTAATCGTTGTATTTCATCTTGTGATGGTATTTCAAGCTTTGGAGATACAACTCTTTCACTTGAGCTACCCACAATTTGTGACATAGATTGTTTTTGCTGTTGAAACTGAGACTGCTCCTGTCCTTGTTGTTCAAGATTAAAACTATCTAGTAGGTCTTTTTTTTGTGGTTGCGCATCAAAATAAACATGTCGTTGTAGTTCATTAGAATGTTCATCATTACCACTTTTTCGTGCAATTAAATTCTGTGACTGTGCTTCTGCACTCTCATTATTTTGTGCCCATTCACTTTCCTTCTCCTCCAAATCACTTACTGACAAGATACCATCTTCGGTTACACGTTCCAATTCTGTAAGTGTCGTAAGTCCAAGTAAAACTTTCAATATTCCATCTTGTTTAATAGAAAGATAACCCTTTTTTTTCATTAGCCTTTCTAGTGCCGGAACATTACCATTTTCATTTGATATAACTTCTTCCATATCGTGATCTATAGGTACGATTTCATATATAGCGACTCGACCTTTTAGGCCTAATCCTCCACATTCACTACAACCCTTACCCTTATAAAAAATTAAATTATCTATATTTTCTATACCATATTTTTCATATTCAGAATTTGGAACACTTTTTAGTGCGTGCTTAATTTTACTAACTACACTACTAGGTATTTTATCTTCTACTTTGCAAAAAGTACAAATTCGCCTCAAAAGTCGCTGAGCAGCAACTAGTCTAATTGATGATCCTATTAAAAATGGTTCAATTCCCATATCAATCAAACGAGGAACCGCTCCGATAGCATTATTGGTATGTACTGTAGAAAAAACTAAATGCCCTGTAAGAGCTGCATGAATTGCAAGTTCAGCAGTTTCACCATCTCTTATTTCACCGACCATTATAACATCAGGATCTTGTCGCAAAATACTACGTAATCCACTCGAAAAAGTATATCCAATCTCTGGCTTAACTTGTGACTGATTTATACCTGGTATAAAGTACTCAACTGGATCTTCTAGTGTTATTATATTTCCATCTTCACCATTCAAAATACTCAAGAAAGCATATAAAGTAGTTGATTTACCTGAACCTGTTGGTCCCGTCATAAGAATCATTCCAAAAGGATCCCTGATATGTTCCATAAACATTTCATACTGAGAACCCATCAAACCTAACTTTTCTAAATCAAATGACTGCCTATCTTTTTCCAATACACGCATAACAATTTTTTCGCCCTCAACTACAGGCAATGTCGATACACGAAAATCAACAGCGCTACCTTTCTCTATTATTCTGAAACGACCATCTTGAGGCTTTCTCTTCTCATCAATTTTAAGTGAAGATAGAATTTTAATTCTAGAAGTTACTGCTCTACCTACGTCAGATGGAAATGTCAATGAAGCATGTAAAATTCCATCAATTCTAAACCTAACTCTGTAAACCTTATCAATTGGTTCTATATGAATATCGGAAGCACCTCCTTCAAGTGCGTGTTTTATAATAACTTGTACAAGTTTTGACACTGGAGCTTCTCTCAAATTTTCTAACGAAGAAGACTCTACGACATTTGATTTACGACCCTTTACTCCATCCAATAACTCATCTTCTTCTCCTAATGCTTGAACAGCACTTGCAACAGCCTTTTCTGTAGACTTATAAAAACCAAGTAACTCTTCGAGTGTACCTTTATCTACAAGATATGATTCAATGCTTAAATCATCTTTTTGTGCCATAAAACGTAAAATATTCAAGGCATTAAGATCTTGAGGATCTAACATTGCAACTCTAATAACACCTGTTATTTCATCTTTTTCAAAGGCTACCATACCATACTTCTTTGCAATATCTTCTGACATTAATTGTATGATATGAGATTCAACTTTTTTTGGAGCAACTCTCAAGAACGGCATATTTAATTTTTCTGCTCTTTCCCTTAAACTTTCTACATTATTATTTTTTTGTTTTTCTTGATTCACAAAATTATTTTTAATTTACTAAGGCATAAATGGATTTTGTCTAGCCTGCACTTGAGCTTCTATATCTATAACTCTATTTACTTTATTTTTAATTTTTGTAATTTTTGCATAATCAACATCACCCAATATTTTCACATCATTTATATTTCCAACTGATGAACTAGTATTAAAATAATCAAATGACAATGTTAACATTAATTGATCTGATGTAGTTGTTTCTTTTTCTGAATTTACTTTCATTACTTCAATACTTCCTGCGGTAAATGCATAGAGCCTATTCATAATAAACACTCTTTCTATAAATTTATATATATTTTCATAAGTACCTGTAACTACCATACTACTTTCTACCTTTTCAATTTTTTTCAAATCTGATTCATCTTCTCTCTTTACTGTATTTGTATTTTTGGAATTGAAACTTAGTGACGTTAGAGTGACACCACTTTCTATAGCATGTCTTGATATAATATTTATAAGCTTATCCTCTTCAACCTCTTTCGGAACAAAATTATTCAGAAATCCCTGTTCCGCTTTATGATTATTTGAATCGCTAATAAATTTTTTTAAAATAGCTAAATCTTTATTTAACTTTGCCTTTCTATCTTCTTGATTTTTGATCTCTTCCTTAAGTGATGCATTTTCTTTAAAAGTTGGCACAATGAACACAATAGTTGAATATATTGCTATTATTATAACAAAAGGAAATAGAATAATTTTACTCATAATTTAATTGATATTGATTATTTATTTGAATAATTTCTTTATTGAACTTATCCCTAATTAAACTTGATGAATTTTTACTACAGTGTTGTTAAAAAAGTCTAGAAATACCGCAGTATTAGTAACATTTTTTTTAACAAGCTATAATAAAAATTAATACACTTAATTTAAGACTTGTTTAGAGATTAGTTATTATACGCCAAAAGGTCGTTTGTCAGATCCAACTTCTCTCAAAATTAACTCTGCCGAAAAAACCTTTCTACCAGTCTCTTCATCAACACTGATGTCCGATACACTCACCTTACTAAAAGTCTCATTATTCTTCCATGAACGAACCTGTGCAGCTAATACATCATCAGTTTCTGCATCTCCTGTAATCATTATCATCTGTCCGCCAATATCTGAATCATTCATGTTTTTGTCTTCTGCGTACTCCAATGAAATTAATACAACTCTTGGAACCATCCCATTTCCTAACTCAGTTAATATTTTTTCCAATCCTTGCTGTTTATGCAAAAAATACTCCACAGCTAAAACAGAAAAAGCCTTCTGAGAATTTTCTGCGAGACCTTTTTTGATTTGAGTTTCTATGTCTTCCGCTTCCTTAATTACACCAGCCAACTTTACTTCAGTTTGTTTTTTTATATAAAATGCAACACCATAAGTTGCTACCACACTCACCAAAACCACAAACGCAAACACTAAACTAGCTGAAGCAAGTTTAGTTTTTCTATATTTTACTTTATCAGAATTAGGACTTCTAAAACTTACACCTGATGCCATATACTTTTATTTATTTTAAAAATTATACCCAGAAATATTATTAATTTAACATATTATCGCAAAACTATAAAGTGACCAAGTCTTGCTATAGCTAATCACTAAAAAAATAATAAATTTTTTCTTATCTATATAATACCACACTTTTAGATTTAAAAAAACCTTAGAATTATCTCAATTATTTATCATTAAGATGAATTCTCTTTCTTAAACTTAGCAAAATGATTTTCATATTAAAAACGATCCTTGATATTTTATTATTCACATTTTCAATAGATAAATCATATTTTTTGATAATATCCGTGCCACTGATGTTCCTCCTATACCAGCATCATTCCAATCAAAGTCTAATTTTTTTACTACTTTTTAAATGCCTAATTCACTTTTACCTTATATTTCAATACATGTTTCACAAAAAGGTCGTGTATTTATAATTATCTCAATATTATCTAAATTCCCAAATTTCACGTTCAGTCTCTTGAAATTATTTTTCTTTTAATCCTAAATCTATTGCAAAACAACAAGCTTTTTGAAAATCTAAAACTTCTATTCCTGATTCCTTTTTATAACTGTCTAAATAGCTAATCTTTAAAGCCATTGTTATCTTATCATTTCCTTCATCTTTCACTCTAGCATATTTATAATTAGCATCAATATTGATCAGAGGCAAAAATATCATTCTTTTCATGAAAATTTGAAACTTTGTTTTTTTTACACAGACCTTACTTAATTTTCTTCTGACATCTTCTTTATCTATATTGAAAAATTTAACCTCATATTCTATGTGTATAGTATTTTTATTTATCTAATCCATGTAATGCTAGCCCAGCTGCAACACAATACGAAGAATCTAAAACTATAGGATTTCCTGATTTATCTTTAAATGTACTTTTTATATATTTCATAGGATCAGCTAAATTTACAGGAGAACCAAGTTCTCTTTCTAAGTAACTATCTATCCCTTTCATTTTAGAGGAACCTCCTGCAATAATAGTTTCATCCAAAAAATCAATATTTTGTATTTTTTTCATACGATTTATCTCAGATACTATATAATCAATTGATGGAAATTCTAAAGATGTTACTCCCTCCAAAAGATTCTTATCTGATTCCTTCATCTCACGTGCTCTTTTGGATGAAATTTTCATATTATCTGCGATAGAATTAGTTAAATCAATACCTCCTATATCAATATTTCTATTAACTCGAACTATTCCATTCACAAGCAATACTAAATTCGTAGTTTTTGCACCAATATCAGCAAGCATCAATACCTTTTTTCCACTATTTTTTGCTAAAATTCTTGAAAGTGAAAAAGTTTCTAACTCTAATAACTCAACATCTAAATTCGTACCTTTCAGCAAATTATCATAATACGAAACTTCTGTCTTTGGAGCTGCTACCAAAAGAACTTTCATAGTATTTTTATTAGTCTTTTCTTCATCATTTTCTAAGCTTTCTATAATTTCCCAACTTACATTTACATCATCTAATGGCATAGGAATATGTTTTACAGACTCATATTTAATAGCTTTTGCTAATTCTTCTTCTGTCATTTTTGGAAAATCCACCATCATTACAAGTCCATTGAATGCAGGTATAGCGACGCTAACTTTTTTTGAATGTAGCTTTAATTTACTCAATAAAGCCTCCAGTCCTTCTTTTAATAAAACTGAATAATCATTATCACGATCTAGAAGACTTTTTTTTGCTTTATCCAAAATAACTTGACCATAATTAACCAAGTTAGCTTTTCCTTTTACAATTCTTATCTCAACAACTTTAATACTACGAGTACCAAAGTCTATTCCTAAAAAATATTCGCCATTAGAGCCAAAAAACATACACTATATAGAAAGAAATTAAATTTATTTTTCATCATCATTTAAATTCAGTATACCATAGAAATAACTCTATACAAAAAAACTATTTTTACTTACTTTTTACATTAGCTATATCTTCAAATTTACTTTTCATAGTTGGATTTCCTCGTGTTACTTTTTTTATAGTCAAGGTCTCCGCTTTAGCATTAGCAAGACGAAGATTATTTTCTGATGACCATAAAGCATCTTTTGTTTTTTGTAAATGATTTATAGTTTTATCTATTTCATCGATAGCTGTTTTGAATTTACGACTTGCTAGATCATAATTTTTTGCAAACCCTTCTTTAAATTTATTCATATTATCCTCAAAGTCACTAATATCAATATTCTGATTTCTTACTAAAGCGAGTTCAACCTTGTATTTTAGCGAATTTAAGGCAGCATCACGAAGTATCGTAATGATTGGAATAAAAAACTGCGGTCTAATTACATACATTTTTGGGTACTTATAAGAAACATCAACTATACCGGAATTGTAAAGTTCACTTTCTATTTCCAATAGAGAAACAAGTACTGCATATTCACATTTTTTATTTATTCTATCTTTATTGAGTTTTTGTAGAAAATCTTCATTTTTCTTCTTATTCAAAGTTTTTTCTTCTTCATTTTTCATTTCAAACATTATAGAAATAATTTCATTTCCTGATTCATCAGTTTCACGATAAATATAGTCACCCTTATTTCCACCACTAACATCATTATCCTTTTCAAAATAGGAATTTTGAAAAGCAGTCGCACGGAGCTTATTAAATTCAGTTTCACAGTGTTGTTCAAGTGTTTCACCGATCATTTTTGTAGAAAGCTTAAGTTTCATGTCCTTACGAAGAGCAATTTCTTCATCTCTTGCTTTGATTATTTCATCTTTTGCTTTAATTTTTGCAAAAAACTTTTCCTCTATAGATTTCTCCAATAATTTTTTCTCTATTTCTTTATTTCTTAATTCACTAATTAACTTATCTCGTTCTTTTTCTATTTTTATTGTAGCTTGTATTATATCAATTTTTTTTTCTGCATTAACTTTATCAAGTTTTGAATTTAATTCAGAAATTTCAATATTTTTTCTTGTTATTTCTCCATTTAATTCATCTTTTAATTTAGAGTGTAGATTTGATATTTCTAAATCTTTTTTTGCAATTTTTTCTTGTAACTTATTCTCAAGGTTAACTCTTAAGAGTTTAATTTCACTATCTTTCTCTTTTTCTATAGATTTTAATCTATCATGAATTTCTTCACTAAATTGACTATCACGAACTTGTTTTACTATGCTAGCAAAGTCAGTTTCATCAATTTTGAAAAGCTTCTTACAATGTGGACATTTTATATCTTTCATACCTTTTTAGTTTAATTTAATTTATTATATCATAAATATTACTTTAAATTATATTCATAAAAAATTGAAAAATGAGTATTGCATAATTCATGCTAAATAGACTTTAAAAACATTATAAATGTTCTTTACTAATAATATTCCAAAGAATTGTATCTAAGTGTAATTCTGGGACATTTAATTTAAATGAAATAGTTTTGTAAAAATCTTTAATATTTACTTTAGAATTTTTATTAAATTTTTTATATATTTTTATAAGTCTACTATCTATCGGAATCCCTAAAGAAGTTGGAAAAATTTCATTATAATTAAAAACATTTCTAGCGGAATAAGAAAACATTTTAACAGCAAAAACAATAGTTTTTGCATCTTTTTTTTGTTTCATTACTTTTGATAGATCCAATGCAAAAATATCCATATTTTTATAGTAAAATTCGAATGCTTTATTATTTAACATAGAATAATTATCTATAAATTTATCTATTCTTTTAATTTTAATATTTACTAATCTTTTATTATTTTTAGAATTAGTTAAAAAAATAATCAAAACCTCTTTTACTTGCTGTAATGTATTCACATCCTTATCCTTTGTGTACTTATAAAATTCTTCCCAATAATCCTCACCATTTCCAGATAATTGATAACAAATAAGTGCATTTAAAATTACTAACTGAAAATATATTTTATTTTTGAAGTTTTTTTCTTCGTATAATTTATTTACAGCTATAAATTGTCTATCAGATTTTTCAATTTTTAATATTTCGTTTAAAGAGTATTCTTTGAGAATTTTATATAATTGTTCCATTTTTGCAAAATTAAAATTAAAGACAGACTCTGTAAAGTATGTTAATATAGATATATAATATATTATTTTACTAGTATGAAATCAATAAGGCAAGTTTTACTTATTATCTTTGTTATAATTTTTCTACCCTATTATTCTTATGCACAAGAACGAATAATAAAATTTGATGTTGATATAACAATGAATCCTAATTCAAATATAGATATAACAGAAACGATAAAGTACGACTTTTCTATACAAAAAAAACATGGAATATACAGAACTATTCCTGTTAAATACAAAACTGACTTAGGACTAAGAAGAAACCTAAAAATAAAAAATATTTCCGTAGTTGATGAAATGGGTAACTCCTATAATTTTAAAAAAATTAATGATGGTAATAACATTAAAATACGTATAGGTGACGCCGATAAAACAATAACAGGAACTCATACTTATGAAATATCTTATACTATACTCGGTGCTATCAATTACTTTGACAATCATGATGAGCTTTACTGGAACATTACTGGAAATAATTGGGATCTTCCAATTGATTCTGTGAGTGCAATGATTCATTCTTCCGGAATTGAAAAAATTGAATGTTATAAAGGGACTGAAAATAGCAAGGAAACTTGTAATAAAAAGTTTTTTAATGAAACTTATGCAGATTTTAAAGATTTAGATTTTTCTCCTAATGAGGGAATGACAATTGTAGTAGGTATATCCAAAGGAATCATACAAGAAATGACTACTATTGAAAAAATATTGCAGTTTTTACTTAATAATTCACTCGAACTTCTATTTCCTATTGTTACAATTATTGCTCTATTTACTCACTGGTGGAAATTTGGACGAGACTTTAAATCTGACAAATCTATAGTTCCTACATGGGAAATTCCAAATAATTTACGACCTGGTGAACTTGGTATAATAATTGATGAAACTTTTGACTCAGAAGATTTTTCTTCCATTGTAATTGACTTAGCTGTGCGTGGCTATATCACTATAAAACAAATAAATACTAGTGTTTTATTTTTAAAATCATCCGACTATGAATTAACTTTATTAAAAAATAATTCTGATATATATTCAGATAATTCACTAGAACAATATGAGCGAGACTTCTTAGTAGCATTTTTTGGTAGTCAAAAAAAAGTCTTAATTTCGAGTAAAAAACAGAAATTTAGCAAAACATATCAAAAGTTAACATCACAAGTTTATGAAAAAATTAGTGGAAATTACTTCACAAAGAATCCTAAAAAAGTTGCTTTAAAGTATGGGTTTTATGGTATAATTTTTATAGTTTTTATAAGTATAATTGGTAGTATATTCAATAATTTAATCCTGATAATAACTGGCTGGCTTGGAGGAACTTTTATAATCATAGGATATGGAAAACTGATGATAAGAAGAACCCACAAGGGAACTGAAACAAGAGATCAAATAGAAGGACTTAGGATGTATCTCAAAACTGCCGAAAAAAGACAATTAGAATTCTTAAATGCCCCAGAAAAAAATGCAAAGCATTTTGAAGAAATGTTACCATATGCAGTAGCACTAGGCGTTACAAAAGAATGGGGAGAACAATTTAATGATTTAATACAAAAAGAACCTAAATGGTTGAATAATGGCGCTAACGATTTTAATGCATCAACATTTGGCTCTGCTATGTATAATTTTACTAAATCAAGCTCTAGTTCCTTAAGTTCTTCCAAGGCTTCTAGTAGCGGAAGTGGCTTCTCTGGCGGTAGTTCAGGTGGAGGTTTTGGTGGTGGAGGTGGTGGTAGCTGGTAATTATAACTATTATTTTATAACATTACTACTATCAATTCATAACAATTTAGTTGTTAAATTTATTTAAAAGATTTTTAATGTTACTACTTAAAAAACATCATTTTTAACTTTATTATTAATAGAGTGCGGATAATGCTATGAAGATAAAATTATATTTTAAAAAATCACTCTAACAAGTTTTCAGAAAAAAACTTTTACAAAATTAACTTTGAAAGAAACCAAGGATTCGCTATGGAAGTAAGACTTTCAACAAAAGGATTGAATATACTAGAAACATATATAAAAGTGTTTGTAATAAATAAAAAAAGTTATAAAAAAAGAAAAACATTACAAATCAACATTCTGCTAAATTTAAAATATAAAAAAAGTAAAATACAATCAATAAAAACACCTATACTGCAGGTGGCTATAATTTAATAGTTTGTGTAACTTATACTTTCGTTAATGTGGTAACATATCAATATTTCCTACATATATCGTAAACATACAACCCCCAAATAAAAGCAAAGGGATTCCTATGCTTCCTATCAAGAATCCAATTAGTATATATTTTGTATCTGCTCTATTATAGATAATTATAATCAAAAAAGGTATAGCTAACACAATCAATATAGGAAGAAATAAAAATGATATCCAAAGTGGTATTGAAATTAGTATTCCTAATATTAGGTATTTACGTTTTTTGTACCTAAGATTTAAATCATTTGATTTATTATCTATATTTTTTCTATCTATCTCTTTATTTTTCATACTTTTATTATAACATAACTCAAGCTAAAAAACACTTTGCGATTCTTTTTTTTATAAAAACAAAATATATAATTATACAAAAAGACAATAGTTGAAATAAGGTTAAATTAAAAAATATTCTTGGCTCAACTCTAATAAACTCAATAAAAAATCTATAAGAAAAATAATATATCATGAACATATCAAATAATTCACCATCTTTTGAATTATTTCTCAGCTTTATATTAATAACAACAAACATTAATAATAAAAATACTATTTCATAAATTTGTGTTGGATGTCTCGATACACCATCACCAAAATCAACTCCCCACGGCAATTTTGTTTGCACACCGTAACAACACCCCCTCAAATAACATCCTACTCTACCTATACCTATGCCAGCAATTATTCCTGGTACAATATTATTACCCAATCTATATTTTATTCCAATTTTATTTTTAATATAAAAAACTGCCAAAGTTCCGCCAATTAAACCACCAACTATAGTACGTCCCGAAATAATTATCCCTATATTTCCTTGAAAATTATTAATAATTTCTGGAAAATAATAAATCCAAATAGGAATCTTTGCACCAACTATACCACCCAAAATACCAAAAAGAACTATTTCAAATAAATATTCATGTTTATATTTATCTTTATTACGAGTGTAAAAAAAAGTTATTATTATTCCTAATATTATTCCAAGAGAAACAAAAAAAGCATATGATTGTACAGTATAACTTCCTATGTGAAAAAGTTCCGGTCTAATTCCCCACCCTTCAATGTGTTCGTGATTATGTAAATCAATCATTTTTTATTAATTTTAATTAAATTAGGAAAAAACATACCAACTTCTTTTGTGTATTGATTATAATCTTCAAAATTAACTTTTAAAAGTTTTTCTTCTTGTTTAGCTCTATAAAACATAAAAGGAATAAAAACTATAGTTGTTAATATAAATACCAAATAATTTGAATATATCATACTAGAAGCATAAAACATCCATATAATTGAAGCGTATAAGGGATGCCTAACAATTTTATATGGACCTGTTGTTACTAAATTATGATTTTTATATATTTTTATTTGATTTGCCCAATTTTTACCAAGATAATGTCTACCCCAAATATTAAACCACGTTCCAAAAACCATAAGTATCAATCCTATGACTACCTGATATATTGTAGTATATTCAAAAGATCCTATTTTAAAACGTAAAAATAAATAAATCAAAATAAAAAATATAGTCATACTACCTGTTTCCACTATACTACTTTTTTCTTTTTTGACTTTATTTTTATATTGAGAATAATCCATAAAATTAAATAGTATAGCCAAAAAAATAACAAAAATACAAAAACCAACGATAAAATTAATGATTATAACACTTTGTATTATCATATAATTATAGTTTATCTCTATAAAACATATTATAAGTAGAAAATGGCATCTTTTTTAAATCTGGTGTGATTATATGAACACAATCTTTTTTTACAGATTTAATATCAAAATTATAAACATCCACAAATGAAGTTACTGTAATTCTAAAAAAATTGTCATTTACATAATCGACTCTTTTTTGCTTTGATTGTAGTAATATCTTTGGATCAATGATAGATGCCATCTTTTTCATTGAATTCATGCATCCACCAGAACCCTTACAGCTAAAAATTGGTTTAATTAAGTCCTTTGCTATATCCTCCATTGTAAATGTAAGTGTATTTTTTATGTTTGGTAAATAAGTTTCTATTTCTATATCATCCATAACAGATTTCCATTTTCCTTCTTTAATTCTTTTAAAAAAAGAAATTGCAACCCTATCAATATCACAAGGCAATGGTATAAAATTATCAGTCTTTATCATTTTATTTGTTTGTTTTTCTATATCATTTAAAATACCTGTCAATGTTGAACGTTTCGTTATATTTTTTCTAGGCATTCTACCAAAAAAAGCAACTGGTTGAAAATTTATACCACGAATCATTTTCTGATTCATTCCAAATTTTACTATCTCACCAACTTCATTATCATTAATACCATTTTCTATAGTAGCAACTAATGTTATAGGTATATTGTATTTTGCTAAATTTTCAATAGCCTTATTTTTTATTTTCAACAAATCTCGTCCTCTAATTTTTTTTAAAACTTCCGCACTAAAACTATCAAACTGTAAATATATTTCAAAACCATTACTAAAGATATTAGATATTTTTTTTACAAATTCAATATCCTCTGCAAGTCTAATTCCATTTGTATTTAACATTACATATTTAAATCCTTTTTTAGAAGCTAACTTTAGTATCTCTACTATTTGAGGATGAGTAGTTGGCTCTCCACCAGAAATTTGTAATATTTCAGCATTTCCATATTCAGAATCTATATAAAAATCCATCATTTCTTCTATTTTTTTTAAATCCAAAAAATCTCCTTCATTTGAATTAGCATAACACAAAGGACATCCTAAATCACAATTATTGGTAACCTCAATTAAACCTATACATGTATGTTGTTCATGATCGGGACACAGCCCACAGTCAAATGGACATCCGTTTTTTATTTTTGTTTGCGTTTTACATTTTGTTCCTGGCTTATCATATTTTTTTCTATTTAAGTAATATTGTCCATCTTTTTCCAAAAGTTCTTTTTTTATACCATGCTTTAAACAATTTTTTAAAATAAAAACAGAACCATCTTCTAAAATAATTTTGGCATTTATTCGTTCTAAACACTTTTCACAAATACTAATCGTAGCTTCTATAAATAAATATTCCTTTTCATTCATAAACATTATTAAATAATAACCTCACTTACAAAGTATACCATAAAAATATTTCATTTTTTTTAAATTTTACTTTAAATAATCCTTATCTCGTAATTCTATATGATAAGTTATTGCAAATCTATGAGCCTCTTCTCTTAACTTTTCTATCAACTTTAAATTTGTTTTTATGGATGACTTAATCGGAAATTTTCTCGACTCATACACATCCACTTTTTTTCTAGTTAATCCTTTTGCAACTGAAAGTAATCCAATTGTTACACCAGATAATCCAAAGTCATTCATCAATTTTTCTCCCATATTTAGATGCCCTTGACCACCATCCAAAATTATAGTATTTGGAACTCCCCAATCATCTAAATGATTAAATCTTCTAGCTAAAACTTCCCTCATAGCCCCCACATCATCTATTCCAACTATATATTTAATTTTAAACTTTCTATATTTACTAGTATC
This sequence comes from Candidatus Moraniibacteriota bacterium, assembly GCA_947311515.1. Classification (GTDB taxonomy): domain Bacteria; phylum Patescibacteriota; class Minisyncoccia; order Moranbacterales; genus JALWEZ01. Next base: position 13,287 of record CAMZLB010000031.1, read on the forward strand.
AAGCTTACCTCCAATAGCTACAACCATAGAAGCTACCATATATTCACCGTCAATATGAGATATATCATAACATTCTATTCGCTCTTTTAAAATATTAAAAGGATCTTCTTTTTTCAATAGAGCTATGTCATTTATATGCATTAGAGAATATAATTGTTTTTTTACTAAATTTGCTTTTTCAAATTCCTGTTTTTGTGCATAACTTTTCATTTCTCTTTCTAATTCCTTTATTATCTTCTTTTTATGACCTGTTAAAAATAAAGAGACATTTCTCATATTTTTCTTGTAATCCTTTTCAGTTATATTGTCATCATAAGGACCTGGACATAATCCTATTTGATACGATAAGCATCCTTTTTCAGTTCTTTCACTTCGATTATGAAATGGAAAAATTTTTCTAATAATTTTTAGAGCAATTCTCATATTTTCAGTAGATGTATAAGGTCCAAATTTTCTTCCTTCAATAATTTCTTTTGTTTTATTTTTTGTTTTTTGAAAATCTGTTTTCCTAAGAATCAAAACTCTTGGAAATTTTTCTTTTGTTATTAAAAAATATGAGTAAGTCTTATCATCTTTACCTTCTATATTAAATTTTGGTTGATATCTTTTTATGTATTCAGCTTCCAGTATAAGAGCTTCCAAAACACTATCTGTTTTGATAATTTCTAAATCAAATATTTTATCCACAAGTTTTTTCATTCTAGTGCCTCGACTTTTTTCTTCTTGTCCACTAAAATATTGATTAACTCTATTTTTGAGAGATGTTGCCTTTCCTACGTATAAAATTTTATTTTCAAAAGATTTAAAAATATAAATTCCCGAAGTTTTGGGAAGATTTCTTATCTTTTTCAAAACTTTTATTTCAACTTTCATTTATCACTTTAAATCCTTTATAGGTACACATATTTCACCATGACATAGTTCATTAGAACTACATCCCGTATGTCCATCGCACTCTCTTGGAAGTTTTTCACCATTATCATTCTTTTTTATTTCTTTTATATCAGTAGGAGTTACCATCATATCTTTATCATAAAATGGTTTTTTTACATATAGTGCATTAATAGGATCAACGTAAAACATATCTATAACTGGATCACCTTCCTCTAAAGTCATAGCATAGTATGCTCCTGGATATCTAGGACTTTTCTTTATTCCGGGAAGTGTGTAATATTTAACTCCTTCGTGTATTCCGAAATATCTTCTTTCTATATGTCCACAAAAAACTGCTTCTACATTGTATTTTGAAAGCAAATTCATAACCTCATCCTTATTTGCAACTGAATTTTTAGATGTAAATTTAGATGAAACTAAAGAGTGATGCATAAAAATATAAACATGTTTATTAGTTTTCAACTTATTTTCAAGCCAAGCCATATTTTCTTTTGAAACAAATCCTGGTATATAATCTCCTGCTACTGGATTTTGAGGTGTACCTCCTTTTTTGTGATAATTTGCATCCAATATTATAAATCTATAGGGTCCATTATCTATTGATTTATTTATATAATCAATATCTAAAGCCTTTTGAAACTGTCTCCTAGAAACTGAACGTAAGTCATGATTTCCAATTGTCCAGTAAGTAGACTTTCCAATTTTATCCATCTCTTGCTTTATAAGTTTGAGTTCTTCTATTCCTACATCAAGAGGAACCTTGGTTCCTTCAATTATATCTCCTATATGAACTATAAACTCAGGTTGAAAACTATCCATTTCTTTTTTAAAATCTTCAAATATCTTTTTATATTTATCTGGAATATAAACATCTGTAGCAGAACCTTCCCTATTTACTCTCTTTGAATTCAAATGTGTATCAGTTATAAGTCCTATTTTTATAGACTCACCCTCTAATGAAACTTTATTTTCCCATAGTGGAATTTCTTTCTTCACCGGAAGAGGCCATTTACCGAAATGCTCATATTCAGGAGTATCATAGGAATTGAAATACCAAATATACGAACCTACAGCTAAAAACGTAGCACCTAACAACATAGCACCCAATAGCATGACAATATATTTTATCATTTTTAAAATAATAATATTTAAAAATATTTATTTTTACATATTATGTAAACAAAAATACTATATATATATAGTAACACATTTCATATCTAAGTTAAACTATTACTTTAAAATTTCATATAAATATTTTGCTGTTTCTGATTTATCTCTATAACTTACAATATCTTCTGGAGTACCACTAATAATAACCTTTCCTCCTCCACTTCCACCTTCTGGTCCCATATCTATTATCCAATCAGCTGTTTTTATCACATCCATATTATGCTCTATTACAACTACAGTATTACCAGATTCTCTGAGTCTCCGTAAAACATGCAATAATTTATCCACATCTGCAAAATGTAATCCAGTAGTAGGTTCATCCAAAATATAGAGAGTTTTTCCTGTAGCCTTTTTTGCAAGCTCTGTAGCAAGTTTAATTCTCTGTGCTTCACCTCCAGACAAAGTCGTTGCACTTTGACCTAAGAGAATATATCCGAGTCCCACATCTTTAAGTGTACTTAGAATAATTTCAATTCCATGATATGATTCAAAAAATTCAACAGCTTCATTTACAGTCATTTTAAGTATATCTGAAATAGTCTTATTTCTATAAGTAACTTGTAATGTTTCTGAATTATATCTTTTGCCTTTACATATATCACAAGGTAAAAACACATCCGCCATAAATTGCATCTCAACTTTCAGATATCCATCACCAGAACAATGATCACATCTTCCACCATGTACATTAAAGCTAAATCTACCTGCTTTGTACCCTCTCATCCTTGAAGACTTCGTATTTGCAAATAAATCTCTCACAGCTGTAAACATTCCAGTATATGTAGCAGGATTTGAGCGTGGAGTTCTGCCTATTGGAGATTGATCTATCATTATCACCTTATCAATATTTTCAAGTCCTAAGATCTCTTTATGTTTTCCAGGTCGCTTCCTACTTTTCATGACTTTATTTGAAACTCCTCTGTACAATATATCTTCCACAAGAGTACTCTTACCGCTTCCACTCACTCCAGTAACAACTGTAAAAAGTCCCAATGGAAAAGTTACATTTATGTTTTTTAAATTATGCTCATTTGCACCAATTACCACTAGAGATTTTTTTCCTTTAATTTTTTTTCTAAATGCAGGAATTTCAATTATTTTTTCTCCTGTTAAATATTTTGCTGTTATGGAATTTTTATTTTTCATAACTTCATTTGGTGTGCCTGCTGCAACAATTTGCCCTCCATGCTTTCCTGCTCCTGGTCCAATATCCACCAAGAAATCTGATGCACGCATAGTTTCTTCATCATGTTCTATCACGATAACACTGTTTCCAAGATCTCTTAAATAGAGCAAGGTTTCTAATAATTTAGAATTATCTCTTGCATGAAGTCCAATTGAAGGCTCATCAAGAATATAAAGTACTCCTACAAGCCGTGAACCAATCTGACTAGCAAGTCTAATTCTCTGTGCCTCTCCACCAGATAAAGTATGAGCACTTCTAGATAAACTCAAATATCCAAGACCTACCTTAGACAAAAATGTCAATCGATTTATTATCTCTTTGATAATTCTAGAACCTATTAATTTTTCAGTTTCACTTAATTCAAGATCTAAAAAATATTTTTTAGTTTCTTCGATTGTCATAGATGACACATCTGAAATATTTTTTTCTCCAATATTAATCCATAAAACCTCTTCTCTGTAACGACTGCCATTACATTTTTTACATGGCTTTTGAGACATATATTGCTCTATATCTTTTCTGACATTATCACTTTCTGTTTTTCTATATCTCTCCTCCAAAAATCCTACAACACCTTTCCATTTTATATTAAACTTCCATATACTTCCCTTTGAGCTTCTGATTTTTACAGGTATTTCATCATATTCCTCATCACCATTCATAAGAATATTAAATTTATTTTCTTTAAAATCCTTAATTCTTACATTTTCATCTATGTTATAGTACTCCATAACAGCCTTAAGAATTCCACCATAATACCCATTTTTCTTCTTATTGCTCCATGGCAAAATTCCACCTGCTGCAACTGTTTTGCTCGTATCATCTATTATCATACTTAAATCTATTTCCTTTTTAGCTCCAAGTCCTTCACATGCGTCACATGCTCCATAAGGAGAATTAAAACTGAAAAGTCTAGGCGCTAATTCTGGAAATGTTATTTTAGGATGTTTCGCACATGCCATTTTTTGGTTAAATATGTCTGACTTTCCATCTTTTTTAATCATCACCATACCTCCTGCAATTTTTAGCGATATTTCAACAGCTTCGAAAATTCTTGAAATATTATCTTCATTTATTTCTATGGTATCTACCACTACTTCTATATCATGTTTTTTATATCTATCCAATTTCAAATCGCTTACATCATCTAAATTGTACTTCTCTTTATTTATATATGCATCTACAAATCCCCTATCCCACATATCCGACAATAACTTAAGATAAGTCCCTTTTCTAAATCTAACTATAGGAGCAAGAATTTCACATTCTTTTCCATTTCCAAAGTCCATAATCTGCGTAACTATTTCATCAGTAGAAAGTGCAGTTATTGCAGTTGAACACTTAGGACAGTAAGGTATTCCAATCTTTGCATATAAAAGTCTTAAATAATCCTGAATTTCCGTAACTGTTCCAACTGTAGAACGAGGATTATGCGATGTAGTTTTTTGATCTATGCTAATAGCAGGAGAAAGTCCTTCTATCATATCCACATCTGGCTTATCTATCTGACCCAGAAATTGACGTGCATAACTAGATAAACTTTCCAAATACCTTCTCTGACCTTCTGCAAAAATAGTATCAAACGCAAGAGTTGATTTTCCACTTCCTGAGAGTCCTGTAAACACAACAAAAGAGTCACGAGGAATTGTAAGATTTATATTTTTTAAATTATGCTCTCTAGCTCCTTTTATAACTATTTCATTTTTTTTATTCATATCTTTTATATAATTTTCTTTAGTAAGATTTAAAAAGAAAGGTTTAGTGTAATAATTTATAATAAATGATAATTTACTATTATATGTCAAATTTAAATTCCCCAATTACTAGAATTTCAGTTTTTAATTTAAACATAATATAGGAATAAATATGCTCAGTCCCTACGATAATTTGAATTATTTACTAATGTTTATTTTTTTTACAAATAACAAGTATTTCTATTCCTAAATTTGAGTAATTTTTAAATTTAAATTAAGTTTTTAACAAAAAACGCAAAATATTACGTCTCCACTACATATCCAAAAGCTCTTTTCTCTTTTGAAATATGTTTATTCATCAATACTTTGTTAGTATATCATATTATTTTTAAACAAAGAAAAAGAGAAGATTTTTTTATTGTGTAATTTTACACAAAACCTTCTCTATTTTTAGTAGCGTCGCCCTCCTAGCCTGTCTAATATTTCAGATACAGATCTCGATATAGATCTTCCGGAATCTATTATGATTCCTCTACTAGCCTCTGTGGCAGCACCACTTATGGTATTTCTGTTATGTTCCGCTTCTACTCTAACCCAAGATTCAGCTGTATATGCAGCAGCCGCAGAGTTTCTTATATCCTGTGCTTCCCGCGCTTGAACCTCTCTCCAATCTGTGCCATAGGTACTCTCATATCGTGATGAGCGAGCACTCATCACAGATTGAGGATTATTCCAGTGACTATTTGGATATCCACTCATACTAATAGGAGTTCCAAGATATTGTTGAGATAATCCTCTTGTGTCTCTATTGTATGTATCCTGTACACTCCCATTATTTGGATATAAAGCAGTACATGCATTAAAAGTTAGAGTTAGTAAAACTAAAGCTGTTGAAAATAATGGTATATTTCTCTTTCTCATTATTATCTCCTTATTTATATTTCGTTGTTAAATAACGATACTTTTATTGTATACCATACTAATACATTTGTCAAGTATACTGATATTAGTATATTTTACAAAAATTTACTAATACATATATTTTATAAAGTTATTAAAATAATCATCTCTAGTATAAAATTTTTCAAAATTAATTTCTTTTAACTGACTTCCTCTTATATCAGATATAGCCAAAATTGTAAGTTCTGTAATTATGTAAAAATACTTATTACAAAAATCATTCAATGATTTATCACAAAAATTTATATTTTTTTTTGCAAATCCATGTAACAAATTGTGGTGCTTTATAGTATTTATAATTATATTTTCCTCTAAGCCTGATAATTTAAATATTTTTAATATATTTTTAACTTTTTTAGCGCCTAATTCCTCATGTCCCACACATGATGAAATATCATCAACTAAACTAAAAGTCTCTGGCTTGGCTATATCATGAAACAGTATTGATACAAATAATAATTCTTTTCTAGTATGTTTATCTATTTTTTGATTGAGATATTTACCCACTTCAGAATTTTTATTTTTAAAAAAAAAATCTTCATATTCTTTTAATGCATTTATAGAATGATTAAAAACAGAGTCATTATTATGACCATTATTATTTTCAATACAATTTTTTAGCTTATAAAATTCTGGTAACTCATTGCAGAAATCGCCACTTTGTACTCTATCCACACTCAAATCTGAAATTTTCATATATTTGTTTATTGTATAATTTATCTACATATCACCACTAACATGATAACAAACATACAAAACAAAAACATTCTTTAATACTTTATAACATTTAGAAATACAAGTTATTTTATTTATCAAGTATATTAAATCATATTAAAATACTATATTTCATCCAATTAAAATTTTTAGATTTTTATAAAAAATCGAAATCTTAAATAGCTCATAAGTCTAATTTTCAGATAAAAAACAAACCTTAAAGGTTTAATTAATTTTACTTATTTTCAAAATGATATTATATATGTAGATTACATATTATTAAAATCACTATTTAAATAATATAATACTTTCTACATAATACAACTAAATCAATTATGCAAATGTTTTTCTGTAAATTTAAAACTTTCTTTTAAGTTTGAGAAATCTTTATTTATTTTAGATTTATATTCTATGATATCCTCACCCATAAAGACCATCCTTGGCTTAGTTTTTCTATTTTTTATACTTATAATCTCAAATTTTCCAAATGCATAATTAATCACAAAATACCCAAATTCTGATTTAACAACACCCTTTATTCTGTAAAAATTTTTCTTAGGATACTCTGAAAGAATTGTCTCAAGTTTATCTTTTGTGTAATTTTCTTTTGGTAAAATTTCTATTAAATCCACTTCCATTTCTTGATGATAAAAATCGGTAACAATTTCACTACTATTAAACACTTTTGTATCCAGTCCAAATACAAGACTAGGATTCACCTTTCCTCTATCTGTGAAAATTTTAGGTGTATCTAAGTTTATTTCATACACGTCATCCAGATTATCTTCTAAAGTTTCTTCATCTAAATCTTCATGTTTATTTATAAGTATTAAATCAGTATACCTTACCTGAAGTTTAAGTGTAAAACTCTTATCTAAATATCCAGAAAAATTCTCTGCATCTATAACAGTTATTATTCCATCAATTTTTAGTCTATCATCCTTATTTATTTCAAAAACTACTGGAGCAGGTGTAGATGAACCAGAAGTCTCTATAATTATCCTATCAGGCTTACTAGCTATCAACTCATCAAGTGCATCACTTAAAGCACTCAACATGACATGACAAATACAGCCTTGAAGCATTTCCTTTACTAGGGTTGTATTTTCCAATTTTGCAAGTTCTGTGTCCACTCCAGTACTTCCTATTTCATTTTTTAGCCATGCAATTTTATAATCAGAACCCATACTTTTCATGAGTTTTGTGATGACTGTAGTTTTTCCAGAACCTAAGTATCCTGTAAATATAGTAACTGGAATTATATCTATTTCATTCTTTTTTTTAGTCTCTTTTTTCTGTTTTTTTTGTTTTTTAAAAGTTTTTTTATCATTGTCCCATATTTCTAATTTTAACTCTTCTAATTCTTCCGATGCCAAAAATGGTGATACATATTTCATACTATATATTATAGCATCTTTTAGATTTCAAAAAAACCTCCTAAAATATACTAAAAAGAAAAAGTTACATTGAGCTCATCTTGTGCCGCGGGTGGGACTTGAACCCACACGACTGTTTAGGTCAAGGGATTTTAAGTCCCTCGTGTCTACCAATTCCACCACCGCGGCATTTTTCTAAATACTATTTATATAATACTACAATTTTTTAATATTTTCAAATAATTATTAGTTATTTGAAAATATTAACACACTGAGGTCGCGTCCGGACTTGAACCGGAGTAAAAGGTTTTGCAGACCTGTGCCTAACCGCTCGGCCACGCGACCATGTAATCATATTATCAAATAACTTCATTAAAGTCAATCAATGCCTCCAAGAAAATAGCGAACCAATCTCCCTATAAAACATTTGAGCAAGTGCAAGTCCTTTAAAACGTTTATATGGAGATATTAATTGATTAAATATTCAGCTTTGATATTTCCTCCTCCATAATTTTACTAAAATCAACCCCATTAAAAAATTAGATTCAATTACCATTTTTCATTATTACCTTCTCCATAGGATTAATGTAGTACTGTATCTTAGACATATTCAAAATTAATATAGTGCTTCAGCCATATGAACAAGGATTTATCTATGAACAACGTCAGTACAATAACACCACTTTTCTTATTATTTTTATACATTAGTTATTTTATATAAACATCACAATTAATTATTAAACTTAGGTCCATCTTATTTATTTAATAACAAACTAATTTTTATGGATAACTTAATAATGTTATACTTAAAAATATAAAAAACATAATTTAAAAAATGCTACCCACAACAAGAAAAAAACTTCAGAATTATTTACTTTATTCTTTTGTTTTCTTATTACCTTTACAAACCATATTTATTTTTCGTGAGATATTTTTTGAGAGTGAAAAATGGCAATACGGTACAATAGGTATCTATATGTCAGATATCATTCTAATTTCTTTAATATCATACAGCTTTACATCTTCCAAAGAATTATTATTTAATTATTTTAAAAAAAATAAATGGATTACAGGTGTATCTATTTTACTTATATCATTAAACTTTCTATCTTCCATTTGGTCATTAGATTCTATCTTATCAATTTATTTTTCAATCAAGCTTCTTCTTTCTATATGTTTATTTTTTGTGTTACAAATCACTAATTTCAATGTAAAAACTTTAATTTTAATATTTATAAGTAGTGTTTTTTTTCAAAGTATTATAGGTTTTTTTCAATTTATTATTCAAGATACTTTTTCTTTTAAATACTTAGGACTAAAGCAGTACACTATATGGCAAGGAGGAACTTCCGTAATGACTTCTGAAAGTGGTAGATGGCTACGAAGTTACGGCGGAGAAGATCATCCCAATATACTAGCACTACTACTATTTACTGCAATATTACTTTCTATTTATCTGTATATATTATATGAGAAGAATTCATTGTTATTAAAAATATTTCTACTTTTAAGTATTAGTTTATTTAGTGTAACAGTACTGCTCACCTTTTCTAGAAATATTTGGCTAGCTTTTATTGTAGGACTTACATTTATGATAATATTTTTATTTTTAAAAAATAAAAATCTATTCAAAAGAATTTTTATCCCTATAATCTTGGTATTTGCTACATCTATCATTATCACATTAACCTACAAAGATTTATTTTTTGTACGTATATCTAATGACACATTAACATCTCATAATTCTATATCAGATAGAGCAATCTACATTGTACATTCCATATCTTTATTAAAAGAACATTTATTTTTTGGCACAGGGATTGGAAACTATACAAACTCAATATATAATCTAGAGAAAAATAAATATCCTATTTGGCATTATCAACCAGTTCATAATATATACTTACTTATATTTGTAGAGCTTGGCTTAATTGGTTTTTTTCTTTTAATATTCTTTATCATATTTAATCTAAAGAACATCTATTCACAAAAAAATAAAATTGATTTTACTCAATTTATATTTATATTAATTTTTTTCTTATTTTTGATGATTTCTTTACTTGACCATCTCCTTTGGACTTCACATATTGGACTATTACTTATATTTTTAATTTTTGGAATTAGCGTAAAGCCTATACCACTTTCCAACCACCACCTTTGAGAGTGACGATTTTTCCATTAATTTCAAATCCACTTGCAAGCTTATGTCCACCACCACCAAACATCCTTGCAATTTTAGATACATCTACATCCGTATTACTTGGCGCACGAATATTTCCTCTTATTCTGTTTTCACCTATTTGAAATAAAAACAATGAAGCTTTTACACCCGGAACAGTTGAAAGAATACTAGCTACTTCTTTTACTTCTTCTCCAGTTAAATTTCTACCCTGTAAGTCTTCTGTAGTTACAGCTGTTACAATTAGCCCCTCTTTCTTAAAAAGTTTCGCATTCTCCAGTGCGCCTCCCCATGCATTGAGGGTTTTAATTTTTTGATTTGAAAATGTTGTATTTACTATTCTAGAAACATTTGCTCCATGCTTTACCAAATCTGCAGAAGCAGCTAATGTTCTAGAGCTAGTATTACTGTGTTGAAAAATTCCAGTATCTCCAATAATACCAGTCATGTAACTTATTGCGACAAATTGAGATAATATCAATCTTTCAAATTTTGCAAAATGATACAAAATTTCTGATGTGGATGAAAAATCTGCATCAACTATATTTATATCTACTTCCATAGTTATGTCATGATGATGGTCAATCGCAGCTATAACGCATTTTTTTTCTAATCTATCAATTATTGATTCAAAACCTCTTTCAACACTGTCACAACCAACCGCTAAATCAAACTTGGAATATTTTAAATCATTAGGATGTATAAATTCATTTTTACCCAAAATCTTATCCAAAAACTCTGGTTGCTCATTATAGCAACCTATCGTGACATCAGCATTATAATTTTCCTCTATATATCTCTTAAATCCTACTACGCTACCACACGCATCTGGATCAGGTCTAGTGTGTGCGAAAAGTAATATTTTTTTTGCATTCTTTATGGAATAACTAAGTGTATTAAATTCTTTCTGAAATGTCTTGAAAGGCATGACCACTGTTTATTCTGGTTAAAATTCGTTATCTTGAATTAGTTCATCTAAACTATCTACATCCTCACCAACACCACTATAAACAAATACTATTTTTGGTAAGACTTTGAGATGTAATTTTTTATTTATTCTTTTTTGTAAGAGATTTCTCTCATGCCCCAATGTCTTCATAGTATAATCTTTTTGTTCAGTAGGAAAAACACTTATAAAAATTTTCGTAAAACTAAAATCAGTAGAAGTATCCACTTTTATAACTGTAGCAAATACTCCAGGCTTAAAATCTATAATTTCACTTATAAGTCCTGTGAGCTCATGTTGAATCACGGAATTAACTCTTCTCATCCTTTCTGACATATTTTCTTATTTTTAAATTATATTAATTTTGTGTCCTTGGTAGGAATCGAACCTACATCTAATCCTTAGGAGGGACCTATTCTATCCGTTGAACTACAAGGACTTTCACTAATACCTAACTATACCCCACTTTTACATATTGTACAAGTAAATTAAAAAAATAGCAAAAAGATGTAGACTTTGTAAAATAACTAGCAAAAAAAATTATACTAAATTTTTATCTATTTTTATTAATTCAGCTATTAATTTTTTTCTAACATCCTTAGCATAAGGATTGAATTTTTGAATTGTTTCAAAAAGCTCTTTAGTATTTAATGCTGTATCTATATGCAAAGAATACATTATTCTATACGAATATGTTTTTAATTCATCATCTATTAAATCAAAAGACTTAAGACCTTCTCCAAGAAAATGAGTTAACGCTTGCACCTTTGCCATTCTCTTATCATGCTCATCTCCACTCATCTGACATATTTCAAAACCAATGCCTTTTATGTAATTCATTATATTTTCAAGTTCCTTCTTATCCCCTGATACGTTTGAAATAACTACTTTTAAATTTGTTAATTTCTTTTCGATAGAAGGAACTCCAAACATTGGATGCGTTCCTATTATTTGATTATTTGGAAATTTATCTTTTAATACCTTTAATGGATAAATTTTTACTGATGAAACATCTAGTATAACCGATTTTTCTGATATCAATCTTTTTAATTCATTTACTGAATCTTTCAAAAATTGCACTGGTACGCCAAAAATAATATAATCAAAAAATGGAAATGTATCTTTTATAATTTTTTTATTTTTATCTCTTTTTAGAATTCTTATATTATCTATATTTCCACCAAATTTTATATCAATATTCTTTACCTCACTTCTATTATGAATATATATTTCAAAATCCCTTGATAAAAAATCAACCATCAGTTTACCAAATATTCCATAACCCACTACTAATACTTTTTTTTGCATAATTTAAATTAAATTCATAACATTCAGCAACAAATAAAAACTAGTGATACTATTACCATTTCTATAAAAAACTAACAAAATAAATAACAATACTAATTTCCTATTATAACTCCTTTATTTAAAAAATATCATGAACCTTCATTATTCTCAAATGAAGTTAATTCATATTTATTTGTAAAAAATTATTATTTTCATCTATTCTAGTTTTTAATCAAAAATAATTACTAACCTGATAATGATTATTTAATTATACCACACCAAAAGAAAGAAAAAGTTATTCCTAAACACAAAAAATACTGAATCTATATCAGTATTTTTTGTGTTTTAACTTTATTTAATTTGTCTGTGCATAGAATGCTGGCGCTCCATCTGTAAATTCGAAGTCATGATATTTATTTAATATCTTATCCCTGTCAGCTATTCCTCTTGTATAAAGTTGCATTCCAGTTCTTGTGTTATATAAGCGGTATATTGGAGTTGTTCCATCATCTGTTAGAGATGTATAAAATGCTAGTGCTCCATCTGTGAATTCAAAGTCATGATATTTGTTTAGTATTTTATCTCTATCAGATACTCCTCTTGTGCATAGTTAAGCTCCTGTTTTGGTATTGTATAAACGATACATTGGCGTTTCACTATCTGCAAAAACATTACCAGCTATAAACATCATATCCATCATTGGCAAAATGTACAAAAACTTTTTCATATTATTATATCATTTTTTTAAAAAACAATTATCATCTGTACAATTTAAGCTTAAATATCTCTTTAAAGTTATTAAACATCAATAGAGACATAAACAAGCAGATACAAGGAACTTATTAAGAAATGTCTGTAGAACTCTAAAAATTATTATTTTTATTATTTTTCTTAAAATACAACTTATAAAAACACTACAAATAAAGGCTTCTGAAAATGTATTTGGATTTATTTTTTAAATTTTTAATGATAAATTAGTTTTGCAGTCTCTCCTAAAAAATAAAGCTCAATGATTTGCATTATGTGTACTCCATAATATTTACAAGATGCGTAAAGAATTAATAGTTAATCCAATATAGAAAGCTGTTTTATGTGTGGTGTAAAAGTGATAAATGATACTAAGATGGCTTAAAATATTTCAAAAAATAAAAAATCAACCAAATATAGGTTGATTTTAGGTTTATCGGTTTACTTAGGAACTCCAGAGAAACTCCTTAATCTAATAGAGTTCATATCTTAAATATCAAAAAAACTTTGCAAAAAATTATGTCCCATAAAAATAATTTAAGTAAAAGGTTCTTAGTATACTAAAAATAAAAACTATTTATTCAAATCTAATTCTTCATCGATTCTTATTTTATCTACAAATTCATCCACATGAGAAACTAAAATCATAGCCCCTTTATAAGCGTCTAAAGCTTCCGCAATAAATGGAATATGTCTAAAGTTTATATGATTTGTAGGCTCATCCAAAATCAATAGCCCTGGTTCCAATAATACAAGTTGTGCAAAAGCAACTAATCCCTTTTGTCCTTCTGATAAACTTCCAATTTTTTCTTCCATTAAATCATTTTTTATCAAAAATCCTGCAGCAACCCTTCTCATATGTTCTTCTTCTTTTTTACGCATAACACTCATAAGAGAATCATAAATCGTACTATTAAAATCCAATGTAGAAAAATCTTGCCTATAATATCCAATTCTGATCCCATCTTTAACATGTTCTCCCTTTGCTTGACCTGACGCAAGCCTTTCAAGTAATGTAGTTTTTCCTATTCCATTTGGACCTTTCAAAATTAAATGTTGATTTTTTTTGAGCACTATATCAACCTCTTTTATAACAACTTCTCCCTCTCTCATAACACTAAGTTCCGTAAGCGTTAAAATATTACCATTTATATCTTCCTGAACTGGAATTTGAAAAGGTCTTATAGCCTTATCTTCTTTTCTGACCTCAACCTTAGATTCTTCCATCTCTTTAACTTCATCTCTAAGTTTCTTTGCAAGAAGTCTCATCTTACCACCCTTATTTTGAAAATAATTTATTTTTTCTTTATTATCTTTGATTTTCTTCTCAAATTGAGCATTTTTCTTTTTTTCTTTTTCTACTCTAGCCGCAATTTCTTCTACAACTGTATAATAATCTCCTACATACTGTTCTACCGTTCTAGTATAAATATCCAAATACAAGACTCCATCTGTAAAAGTATTCAAAAAATCAGCATCATGAGAAATCACAACGCAAGTTTTTTCATACATCATAAGAAATGACATAAGATGGGCAATTCCATCTGCATCCAAATTATTAGTTGGTTCATCTAGTAAAAGTATGTCTGGTTCTTGAATTAAAGCAGAAGCCAATAACAAGCGTGCTTGCTGACCACCAGAAAACTCTTCTACTTTTTTATCGATAGAGATCTTCAAATTTACAATTTCCAAAACCTCTTTTATTTTTCTGTCTAATTCATAATCTTCTCCCTTGAAATAACTAGCAAAGAAATCCCTGACAGTTATAGAAAGTTGATTTCGTGGCATAACCTGTTGAGAAACAGCAATACTAAGTCCTTGATTTATATTAATTCCACCATTTTCTGGCTTTAAATCTCCCATTATCAATTGAAAAAGCGTGCTTTTTCCTGCTCCATTTTGTCCCATAAGAGCAACCTTTGAACCTTGTCTTAGTGCAAATGAAACATCATCCAATGTTTTATGTCCATTTTCATACTCAAATGAAACATCCTTGAACCTAAGCGCAATATCTTGTGTACTCATAAATTAATATCAATTACTTTAATGTTCCTTATTTTACACCAAAAATCCTATATTGTAAAGCATATTTCATGTTAATTACTAAAAAATATCATACCTGACAAAATTTAGAATTAATTCAAGTAAGACCTATAACACACAACTTACAAAAACCCTATAAACAAAAGTTCTTTAGGAATACCTGAATTGATTATAAAACTTTATAATATTTTTTTCTTCTTCAACATAATATTCATTAAATCTGTATTAACCAACCTTACTCAAATAACTACTCAAATTAAGTGTATTTGAGACAAGCTTATCATACCCAATAATTTTTAAGTTCTTTTTAGACAAATTTTAACTATCTAATTTATATTATAAATTTATTTAATAACAATGTTAAAATTTCATTATAAACATCTCAAGTGCAGTTTCTGTATCAAACTTTCCTATTTTTGAGTTAGTATAGATTTCCAAAAGCATAGAATGTGCACTTATTAGTCTTTCCTTATTTAATTTTCTTACTATAGGTAATGCTTTTTGAACCACATAAGGATGTAGCTTTGTAGATTTAGAAATTATATTTTTATCAAAGATTCCTCTTTCACATTCTCCTATAACTGCTATCATAGTCCTAACTTGATAAACATACATTCCATGTATTTTATTTGGACTATCGCCTGACATAATTTGCTTTTTAAAACTAGACAATGCTTTTAGTTTATTTTCTGAAGTTAGCGATTCCACAGTATCAAAAATACTTGCATTCATCTGTCCATTCACAAGTAACTCTATATCATTTTTTGTAATTTCTTTACTATCCGCATAAATTGCAAGCTTTTTAATTTCAGATAATAATTTATACAAATTATTATCACCTAATAAATTCAACAAAAAATTTAAAGTATCTCTACTAAGACTAGCATTATTATTTTTAATTTCTTCTTTCGCCCACTTAACTAATTCTTTATCATCTAAAGATTTAAATTCATAAGTATCACTAGAATTAGTCAATAACCATTTAAATAATACAGCATTTTTGCGAGGATTAGTATATTCACAAATAATAATCACATCCTGAAAATCTGATTTTTCTAAAATACTTTTAATTTTTCTTTGATTTTCAGAACTTACTGATGAAAACACATTTTTTACAATTATCATTTTCTGTACAGAAAACAAACCTTGGGAATTTATTAAATTCTCAAGGTTTTCTATATTTGAACTCTCTTCAAAATCACAAACTTCAAAACTACTACCACTTGGATTATTTTTCAAAAAATCTTCAGTTAAATTTTTGATTTTTTTTGATAATCTAAATGACTCATCTCCATACAAAAATAATATCATAAATTACTTTAAGGTAGCTTTTTTATCAATAGATTCCTCTTCTATTCTCTCTTTATATTCATCAGCATCTTCATAGCTAGCATGCTTGTCATGACCTAATACATGCATCCATATTTGACCTGGAACAAAATGAACTTCATATCCATCTTTATCATAAAATTTGAATCCCTTACCCATACCTTTATCTTTTTTCCATGTGCCTTTTATATATTCTCCATTCATAAATATCTTTGCTTCTCCCTCAAATTTTGTGTCAAACCAAGGATCTCCAAGTTGCATATTTGGATATCCTCCATTATCATTCTTTTTATGAAACATATCTACGCCTTTCCATGGATCCTCAAGTCCAATAGATACATAATCTTTTTCAGAATACCAAGCTTCTTTTTTGGTAATTATTACTATAAGATTTTTTGGTGCATACTGCTTCTTTGTTTCAAAATCTATATCAGGCTTACCAAATATAAATCTCTTGTAATCATTTGTTTCTGGGTCATATTCATAAGTAACTCTGTATGGCTTTTGAAATTTAACTACTAACTTTCCATATTCTGGTCGTTCTTTTCTACTTAAGTCTCCTTGATGATTAAAACCTTCCATTTTTGATTCCTTATCATAACCAGCTGCTTCTGCAACACTTATAAGAGCTGGAATACTTGTAGAAGCTTTTTCCAATTGACTCATAGGACCTTCTCTTCGAAAGCATGCTTCACCTCCAGATGGAGGCACTTCCCCATTACAATCTATATGATCTACAATTTTTCTCTGCAAAAACGCTTTTGTAACGCTTGACCCTCCCCATGGTACAAATATTGCACCAAATGAATCTGCTACAGATAAATTATCGATACGTCCACTACGCATTGGACCCACTATTTCTGGCGTATTACACTGAAATATTCCCATAATCCTAGGTTGCCCATGCATAGGTCTATGTGGCATCTCCAAAACAAAATCTGCTTGTGATAGATTTGCAAAATATTGTCTAGCACTCTGATCACCAGAATACATTACAGCAAACGGTCGTTTATTATTATTCGGACATTCTAATCCTGTTATCTTTGATGCGTTCACTGGTAAATCATATGGTATATATTTCTTTGATTCTTTAATTTCTACTACTTTTTCTTTTGATACATTAATTTTTTGCTCATTTTTTTTCCCACAACCTGACAATATAACAATACAGACAAGCGAAATCACTCCCAATTTAAATAGTTTATTCATACTATATTACTTATAATTTATTTTATTTATATATCTATATTATCATTCAATTTCATTATTATCAATATATTAAAGAGAAGTTACAAAATTAAATCATTAGTAAAAATCAAGAAAATAAATCTAAATTAGATTATCAAAAGCCTTTGTTTGTAAGATTTTGCAAGTTATCTTCTACAGAAAAATTGAAAATAGTAATTTTTAGAATCTCTCCTTAAAGCATAATTATTATAGTTCTCCCCAGTGCTTACCTATTGCAACATCTACCACAAGTGGCACTTTTAATTTATAAACTCCTTCCATAATTTTTTTTACATTCTCACTCACTTCTTTTATATTTTTTTCTGGTACTTCAAGTATTATTTCATCGTGAATCTGCAATACTATTTTTACTGAACCGTCCTTAAATTCATTTTGTAAATATTTATAAACTTCGATCATTGAGAGTTTCATAATATCAGCTGCAAGTCCTTGGACAGGCATATTTATAGCAGCTCTTTCACCCATCGCTCTAAGCATTGAATTTTTTGATTTTAGTTCAGGTGTGTATTTTCTCCGACCAAATATTGTTTCCACATAACCAAATTCATGTGCATTATCTTTTGTCTTATCTATATATTTCTTTATTCCATTAAATTTTTTGAAATATTCATCTACAAATTGTCTAGCTTTATCAATTTCTAAATTAGCATTCTTTGCAAAACTCCTTATGCCCATTCCGTATATTAATCCAAAATTTAGCTCTTTCGCATTAAATCTCTCCTCCTTGGTTATTTCATTCATTTTTTTTCCCAAAACACTCGCAGAAGTAAAGGTGTGAATATCTACAGAATTATTGAATGCATTTATCATTTCAGAATCTTCTGCAATATGCGCTACACACCTCAAATCAATTTGAGAATAATCAACCCCCATTAGAACATTTCCATCTTTAGACACAAAACACTCTCTTAAAGCCTTTCCTATTTCTGTTCTAACTGGTATATTTTGCAAATTTGGATTCGAAGATGACAATCTTCCTGTAGAAGTCACGACTTGATTGAATGTTGAGTGAATTCTTCCGTCAGATGCTACTAATTTTGGCAGAGTATCTATATAGGTAGTTTTTAATTTAAATAATTCCCTATAAAGTTCAATTTCTTTTATAATAGGATGTTTACTTCTTAATTTTTCAAGCTCACTAGCTGAAGTAGAATATCCCGTTTTTGTTTTCTTGATTCCTTTAGTTGATAAATTTAATTCGTCAAATAAAACTACTCTTAATTGTTTTGTCGAATTAATATTAAATTTCTTTTCTGCAAAAACATATATATCAGATGTAAGCTTTGAAAGCATTGAATTTACCTGAATTGATTGTTTTTTGGCTACATCCTTATCAAATTTTATACCAGCTCTTTCCATGTTATAAAGTACTTGTAGTATAGGTATTTCCATTTTATTTAAAAGTGTTTTAATATTTGCATTTTTATCCTGAGATTTGATTGTTTTTTCTATATCTTTTACAAATTGCTTATGCAATAAATAGATATCATTTGCTTTTTGAGAAATTATATTTATTTCAAATTTATTATCTCGAAAATCCAAAATTAACTGAGAATCTTTTTTAAAATACTCTCTATTCCTACCAAGGATATTAAAAACAAGTTGCTCAAAATCAATTTTTTTACCTGTATTCAAAACATAAGCTTCCAAAAGCACGTCAGAATAAATGTTCACATGTTCAATTTTAACTTCATCACACAAATATTTAAAACTTTTTACATCATATGTAAAAAATTTAATTTTATTACTCCTAAGAAAATTTTTAATATCTATCTCTGAATTTTTGTTAAATGGGAAATAATATGATTTGTTTTCCAAAGATAAGCACACACCCTGCAACACAGAGTTATATATATCCAAAACAATACTAACCTCATTGCCCTCTATTTGTTTCGCTATAGTATCTTGAATTTTATTTTTTTCTACTATTATATTTTCAAAGACCTCCTCCATCTCTTCTGTTTTAGGAAGTCTTTTTAATAAACTTTTAAATTCATATTTTTGGAACACCTTCCTTGCTCCACTCATAGAAATTTCAGAAATTTTAGCCTTTTCCAAATCCAATTCAATATCTAAGTCAATTTTTATTCTTCCAAGTTCTCTAGATAAAAATGCAATTTTCTTATCACTTATAAGCTTATTTCTAATACCTTTTTTAATTAAGTCATTATCAATATTTTTGTAAATCCCTTCTAATGTGCCAAATTTAGACAATAAACTCACAGCACCTTTATCTCCAATTCCTTTTATTCCTGGTATATCATCACTAGAATCTCCCCTAATTCCTTTGTAGTCTATAACTTGCTCTGGTGTGATTCCCATTTTTTCTATAACTAATTCTCTATCGTACAAAAGCATGTCCTGAATGCCTCTGGACATAGTAAAAACACTTACATTATCATTTACTAATTGAAGAGTGTCTTTATCTCCTGTAACTACTATAGTATTTAAACCTTTTTGTGTAGCTTTTAGAGTCAGCGTTCCTATCACATCATCAGCTTCTACATTTTTCATTTTTTTAATAGAAATATTCATAGCACTTACAACTTCTTGAGTTAGTGCAAATTGTGGACCTAATTCTTCTGGGGTCTCCTTACGCTTTCCTTTGTAATCTGGAAACATTGTATGACGAAAATTTTTTCCCGATTCATCAAAAGCAGCTATCAAATAATCTGGTTGAAATTTTTCCAAAACTGACAGCAATGTAGAAATAAATCCATAAACTGCATTTGTCTGAGTTCCGTCATCTAGAATTAGTGGTGGTATGGCATGAAAAGCTCTGTGTATAATAGCATTTCCATCAAGGATCATTAATGTTTTATTGTTATTTTTTTTATTCATAATATAATATTACCATATTTACAAATAAATAGTACTTTACAAGAAACACTTATTACATTATAATATATACATGACTTTGTCATAATTGTTATTTAAAAATAAAAAATAAAAAGGATTAACCATGCAAATAAATCATATATTATTTGACATAGACGGCTGTTTAACAACTAAAAAATATGAATCTTTAGACTTAAAAAGTCTAACCTACATAAAAGAACTACTATATGAAATACATTGCTCAAAAAGTTTCTGTACAGGCAGAAGCCAGCCATATGTAGAACTAATGGGGCAAATATTAAACATAAAAGCCACAACGGTTCCAAATATTTTAGAGCATGGTTGTATTTTAAATACAACCACTGATAGTAGTGATTTTTGTGTTATAAATCCAAAAATAACACAAAAAAGCATATGGGAGATGAGACGCATAAGAGATACTTTAAGTAGGAATTCCAAATGCGTACTTGAACCTGGAAAAGAAATATCCTTATCTTTAAATCCTGTAACCACCATGGAGGACTTAGAGAAAGTTGTGAACAATATTCCTAATATTCATAACTTCAGTGTGAAGATATCAGCGGATTCCATTGATATCTCTCCAGAAGGGATATCAAAAGGAGGAGCAATCCTTGAGGTATTCAAAAATCCTAACGGCATACTTGCCATCGGAGACTCAGAGGGGGATCGAACTATGTTAGAAATAGTCGAATTCCCTGCATGTCCAGCAAACGCATCTCAAAGAATTAAAAAATTAGTTCTTTCAAGAAAGGGATACGTATCAAACAAAAACAATGCTGAAGGAGTTTTAGACATACTAAAACATTTCTTCACTCAATAGACCCTTAATTTAATAGGGTCTATTATATTGATTAAATCTATTATATTATATACAATATATATGATAATAAACTTAATGCCAAACTATGTCAGGACACAATAAATGGTCTTCAATCAAACATCGCAAAGGTGCTCAAGATGCGAAACGTTCAAAAATTTTTTCTCGTATAGCAAAAATGATAATTGTCTCAGCTCAACAAGGCGGTGGGGATCCTGAAATGAATAATTCTTTAAAACTACTATTACTACAAGCAAGAAAAGCTAATATGCCTAAAGATAATATAGAAAGAGCTATAAAAAGAGGCACAGGAGAAGGTGGAGATATTATAAAATTTGAAGAGGTATCCTATGAAGCTATGGGACCTGATGGTTCTGCTATAATAATAAATTGTACAACGGATAATACTAACAGAGCTTTAACCGAAGTAAAAATTGCTCTCAAAAAAAATGGTGGTAAATTTGTACCTAGTGGTAGTGTAAGTTTTCAGTTCAAACATTTAGGCCATATTGTTATATCTACAGATGATTTAGACAGTGCAGAGCTATCCGCTATAGAAGCAGGTGCTGAAGATATAGAAAGAGGTGAAAATGAGCTCTTAGTAATAACAGAGCCAACAGAATTACATACAATTCGTGAAAATTTAGAAAAAGATGGATTTACGATAGAAAAAGCTGAACTTACTTATACTTCACAACAACCTGTAATTTTATCTGAAGCTTCCTTAGAATCATTCATCAAGCTCAAAGAAGCTCTTGAAGATGTTGATGATGTTCAAGATATTTTCGACAACGTAACCAATTCTAACTAAGATTTGTTCAATACTATTGCATCTCGTATATTCCCATATCAACCGTCAAAACACTATCACCATCTCCGTCTATAATTCTAGTATTTTCATCTGCGTCAAAAACTGGTAAACCAATTAAAGCAGTATTATCCCCTGAATCAATTGCAGGCGAGGAACTTAAAGTATGATAATCATCAATTGCTTGGAATAACGGATCACATGATAGTAATTTAATTCCTGTTGGCAAAGTAAATCCATTATTCCAAAAAAGCGAATTTGAAAAATTAAAATTTAGTGGGTAAGTTCCTGCTTGATAATTTGTTATATTTGTAACTATACTATTTATCATCTTATTTAAATTGTTAGTTCTGTCTGTATCAAAAAGATAATTACCACCATCTATTGTGCAATTTACAAAACTATTGTCATATACTTCAGATTCTCTGTTGTAATCCATAAAATTAATAACAGCTCCTATCGTATCCTTAAAAAGACTATTGTAAAATATATTATTATTTCCAGTATACATTGCATCATCATCTTCACCTATAACATCTAAAAAAATTACAGCGGAATATGTACCAATAGTTTTTACATTTTCAAATAAATTATTATTTGCTCCATCTCTGACCACGAATCCGTCACCGCCTATTGCTGTGCAGTTTTTAAATATATTATTTTGTACTCCACTATGTCTGACATAAAATGCCGCATTATCTAAATTTTTTGCGATACAATTCTCTATTAAGTTTCCTTCGCCAATCCCTTTTATACCAATACCCGCTCCTCCATGATCCAAATTTCCAACACGCTCAATATAAGAATTTTTTACCACATTATTATTTCCATGTATATGAATATAATAATCAGTAGAAGCGTCATACTCATCATCGTCACAATAAACTTTTACACTATCCAATGTATTATTATCTCCATATATATCAATTCCCTCTGAACCACCATTTACTATAATTGAATTTTTTATAAGATTTTCACTTCCATGATTCATATTAATTCCACTACCTGAATATCCATGAATATCTCCAAATGTTTTTCCTATAATGTTTTCTACAAAATTATACTTTGTTTCAGTAGACCACCAATGAACTCCTACTTCATAATTTGTAATTTGAAAATTTTTGATATGTACATATTTGTTACCACTCAATTCAAAAGCTACTCCAGATGTTCTATCTCCTCCATTAAGCGTAGGCATAACGGATGAGTTTACACCATCTCCATATTGCCACCAATCATTTCCAATCACATCCCCAGGGTATAACTTACACCCTTCAAATGTAATATTTTTAGATTCTGACACTCCACTATTTGCAAATGTTATATTTTCACTTCCATAATTTCCTGATTTCACATATACAATATCACCTGCATTCAATGTTTGAGCTGCATTCTGAATAGTTTTCCATGGAGCATCTACAGATAATCCATCATTTAAATCACTACCTTCTGTGTCAACATAATAAACATTTTGATAATGTGCTTCACACCATTGCGTACCGTCCATACTAAGACCTAATGACTCTCTGAGTATTAACTGTGCGTCTACCGTATTAGACACACCATCGCAATTAACATCTCCAGTTACAAAAGAATTTTTCCAATCAGTCGATGACATATCCAAATTTAATGACTTTCTCAAAACAAGTATAGCATCCATTGAATTAGTACTTGAATCAAAATTCACATCATGTCTTATAGAAAAGGCACTTACTTCATTAAATGAAAATATTATTGCAAACACGATACATAAGATAGATATCCTTAGAAGCATAATAATTAATATACATTTATTTTTAATATATTTTCAAGTTCTTTTAAACCTATTCACGTCATTCTTTATCATATTTATAATTTCTGGAAATTTTTCTACTCTGAAATGTCCATTTTTATCATTATATGTAAAAAATTTAGCATTATTTAATTTCTCTTCATAAGCATCTTTGTTAACAATAGGTACAATATCATCATCTTCTGAAAATAATAGGTACAAATTCTTTGCACAACTATCTAATTTAGATAGTTCCTTACCTAATATAAATCCACCACACGTTAAGTGATCCGACAATCCTTCACCAAACGGCGGAGCTATCAGGAATACAGATAATATATATTTTGGAAATTTATTTTCTGATAAATATTTTGCAAGAAATATTCCTCCTAGGGAGCATCCAATCAAAATTACATTATCCTCAAGTAATATGAAAAATCTTTCAAAATTAATTTTCCACTCTTCATATTTAGCATTTTCTCTTAGTGGCATTCTTGGACTTATAATATCAAAACACTTACCCAACTCATAACTTAAATATTCCTGATTCCATTTCTTTTTTTCCTGACTTGATATATTTCTTGTTTTTAAATAATTTAAATAATCACTTTCTCTCTTAAAAACTGTTCCTCCGTGAATAAAAAATATTTGTGTTTTTTTCTCCATAGTTTTTTAAATGATGTCTAAAATAAACTTGTCCCTAAATAAGCTTTTAAAGGAAATTTGATGAATTCTTGCTACAGAGCTATTAAAAAATTATTAATAATTCCCCATAGTTATTAACAGATAAATCTTCTGTACTGCAATAATCATAGTAAGTTTACTGATTCCAAAAAAGCCTCAAAATGGTGATGTTCTGTAATATAGCAATTTACAACAACTTTAAACTTATTAACTCCATACTTTTCTAAAAATTCTAGTAAATTTATTATTCTTATACCTATATTTATAATAGTACAATTATCATTATATACAAAACATTCTTCTAATCCATCTACAAGTAATTCATCTATCTCTATAGCAATAACCCTTTTGCCAGTTTAAAAAAGTTTTTTACTAGAGTTAATTCTCCTATATTATAACTTAACCCTCCAATACATCTTAACATATACTATGTCTTCCAAGATGCCTTCATCATATAAAAATTTTATCTAATAGATTTATAATACTAGTAATTATTCTAAATAAATCTATAATTAATAAGCTTAAAGATACCTATCTTTAAGAGATGACAAAATAAAACATTTAAAAACTTCGGAAGCAGATAAAAAATGCAAATAGACTTTTTTTATTAAAATGTTATTATTAAAATAATAAAAATTTAAAAATTAGTATGTTTAAACCAGAATTAAACTTAGCAAAGCAAATAATTGATAAATATGGCACACCTATTTATGTTACAGATACACAAACCATAAAAGATAAATCTAGCTTAATAAAAAATGCATTTTCTAACTTAAATATGAAAATTTTTTATGCTATAAAAGCTAACTTTAATCCTCATATAGTAAAAATAATAAAAAATAGTGGAATTTATGGAATTGATGCTGTATCAGTAAATGAAATTATATTAGCTCTTGAACTAGGATACACTTCAGAACAAATAATTTTTACACCAAGTAATCCAAGTGATGATGATATGCTACAAGTTGGAAAATTAAATATATTACAAAATTTAGGGTCTATTTCTGAAATAAAAAGATTTGGAAAAATGTTTAAAGGATGTGAGATATCCATAAGAATTTGTCCAGAACTAGGTGCTGGAGAATCTAAAAAAGTTACAACTGGAAATATAGAAAGTAAATTTGGTTTATCAATTAGTGAGATAGACAAAGTAAAAACTATATGTAATAAATATAATATAAAAATAGTTGGCATTCATAGTCATATTGGATCTGGATTTTATAATTCAAAAATTTTTAAACAATCTGTTACCGCAGTTTGTAATATAGCTAAAAAATTTAAATATATTAAATTTTTAGATTTTGGAGGTGGTTTTGGAGTTCAATATAATCCAAATAACATTCCTATTAATTTAAACGATTTTGCAACTTCTATAAAATATACTATTAATAAATTTACAAAATCTTATAAACATCCAATAGAATTAAGAATTGAACCTGGTAAATTTTTAGTATCTCAATCTACTGTCTTATTAACAAGAATAACCACTATAAAAGAAAAAGGTAATATAACCTTTGTTGGAGTTGATTCTGGATTTCACAATCTAATTCGTCCTGCTATGTATAATGCCTATCATCATATTATAAATTTATCGAAACAAAATAAAAATAAAAAGTTAGTTCAAGTCGTAGGAAATGTATGTGAATCTGGTGATATTTTTAATAAAAAAATTAAACTCAATGATCCACAGGAAGGCGATATACTAGCCATATTAACTACAGGAGGTTATGGCAGTAGTATGAGTTCAAACTATAATCTACATAACTTTGCTCCAGAAGTTTTAGTTACAGATAGAAAATTCAAACTAATAAAGAAAAAACAAACTTTTGAGCAAATTATGTCTAACTTTATTGACTATAAGTAACTTATGCGCAAATTATACATATTTCATGTTTGACAATATTTTTATTTTGTTTATGGTCTAATTGAGAGATTGCAAGTAATTTCAAATAATAGAGTAAGAATTATTTTTGTACTTTATTAATTAAAATGTAAAAGTAGCTTTCTTTCTGCTAATAACCAAAAAACTACAAACTATTTTCTTTATTTTTATGAGAATCTATCTAAAATCTATTGTTTTTTCGAAATTTTCGTATTTTTAGACAGGTTCTAAAAAAATTATAATATTTTATATAATTCTTTCCACTTATTAACAGATAATTCTTGTGCTCTAACTGTTGACTTAAGATTTATTGATGCTAGTTTTTTTTCTATAATCAATTTATCTAATTTCAAGCTATTTGATAAATTGTTTACAAGTTTTTTTCTCTTTGCACAAAAACCTGACTTCACAATTTTAAAAAACTTTTTCTCATCAACTTTTTCAAATTTTCTAATTATAGTTGATATTTTTATAACAGCACTATCTACTTTTGGAATTGGCTCAAATGACTCAGCTTTAACTGTAAATAAATACTCTGGCAACCCATAAAATTGCACAGAAACTGCAAGAATACTCATATCCCCAACTCTAGCACATATACGTTCAGCAACCTCCTTCTGCACCATAACAATCATATCTGTAGGCTGAGTAATTAATTCCAAAAAAAGTCTCAAGATTGATGACGTTATATAGTAGGGCAAATTTGCAACAACTTTATATTTATCAATTGCATACTTTTCTAAAAGTTCTGGTAAATTTATCCTTCTTATGTCTGCATTTATTATAGTACAATTATCATTATACTCAAAACGCTCTTCTAATCCATCTACAAGTAATTCATCTATCTCTATAGCAATAATCCTTGCACCAGTCTGCACAAGTTTTTCAGTCAGAACTCCTCCTCCTGGACCAATTTCTATTATAACTTCATCTTCTGATATATCTGAAACATCTATCATATCCTCTAAAACACCTTCATCATGCAAAAAATGTTGTCCAAGAGATTTTTTATGTTTAATTTTTTTCATTATATTTTATCTAATTTTTCAAAAAAGAAAAAAGAGATTGGGTTTTGTGTGTAGTTTTGGTTGATGATGGAGATGGGGTTACTTCTGTACTATATTTAAATAAAGTACACAAGTAACCTCCTCTCCAATCATTTCAAACTACTTCCAATCTCTTAATTACATTATAAATAACTATGTTATCCTTGTCAATAAGATTTTGTGGATAAACTGTGCATAACTTATCTTATAATTTTATCAACTAATCCATACTTAACAGCTTCCTTAGCGTCTAGATAATTATCTCTATCTGTATCTTTTTCTATTTTCGAAACTTTTTTCCCAGTATGTTTCGCTAGAAGCTTATTTAATAAACTTCTAGTTTTCAAAATATGTTTTGCATGTATATCTATATCACTAGCCTGTCCTTGTGTGCCTCCTAGTGGCTGATGAATCATAACTTCTGCATGAGGTAATATCTTGCGCTTACCCTTTGCTCCAGAAGTCAGCAAAAAAGCTCCAGCACTAGCTGCCATACCCACGCAAACAGTAGAAACATCTGGCTTTATATGCTGAATAGTGTCATACATTGCAAGAGCACTAGAAACTGAACCTCCTGGTGAATTTATATACAAAGTTATATCTTCCCTAGGGTCCTGAGCTGTCAAAAATAGTAGCTGAGCTATAATTATATTAGCCACTTCATCATTTATCTCACCTGTAAGAAATATAATCCTATCCTTAAGGAGTCTAGAATATATATCATATACTCGTTCCATATTTCCAGACTTTTCTATTACAGTTGGTATAAGATAGTTACTGTTTTGTTGTATCATACTTTAATAACTAATAATCTCATCAAAAGTTTTCTTATTCAACATTGTCATCTTCGTATAATTATATAATCGCTGCGTATCTATATTACTTTCCATATCTTCCATGCCTTTATACTTTGCTAAAACTTTATTCATTTCAGTCTCTATTTCTTCAGTTTTGACTTCTATTTTCAATTCTTCACCAAGCTTTGTTATAATAAGTGAACCTACTATCCTATTTGTAGCTTGAGGAGTCCAATCTTTTTGCAAATCATTTCTATTTTTTCCTATTTTTTCCAAATGATCATCTAAAGCTACACCACTCATCTGAAGTTGTTGTTCCATTTCGCTAACCATAACATCCAATTCCTCTTGAATCATATTTTTTGGTACTTTTACATCCATTTTTTCTATAAGTGTTTCCAATATAGAAGTTCGTTTTTTTTCTATTAATTGATCTTCTCTTTCTTTTTGCATCCCCTCTCTCATATTTTTCTTAAGGTCATTCAATCCTTTTATATCCTTTCCTAAAGTTTTTGCAAAATCATCATCTACCTTTGGTATTATTCTTTCTTCAACAACTATCAATTTAACTTCAAATGTCGCCTTTGATCCAGCTAAATGTTTTGCATGATAATCCTTAGGAAATTCTAGTTCAAATACTTTCTCATCATCTTTTTGCATCCCTATAACTTTATCTTCAAAGCCAGGTATAAATGTTCCACTACCTAAGACTATAGTGTGTTTTTTGCTCGTTCCACCTTCAATTACAACACCCTCTTTCTTCACAGTAAAATCAATTTTTACAGCATCTCCTTTTCTTGCTTTTCTATCAACTTCTTTCAATTCTACCCTGGACTCTGCAAGTTTTTTGAGCTCATTGTCTACATCAGAATCTTTAATTTCTGTATTTTCTTTTGCATTTTCTTTATTGATTTCTTTTATTATTTTTTTCCAATCTTTTGGCAAGTTAATTTCAGGAATAAGTGAAATTGTCATATCAACTTCCACCTCATTTCCTTCTGCAATTTTTTTAACTTGCACTTCTGGCGATCCTGCAAATTTATAATTTCCTTCCTTTGCAATCTCATTATACTTTTTAGTAAGTTCAATATTTACTATCTCAGCAAGTATCTGAGGTTTATCCACCTGAGAGCTAGCAACATCAACAGGAACATGACCTTTTCTAAAGCCCTTCACTGATACATTTTTTGATGCTTTTTTTACAGACTCATTAAAGTCGTTTTCTAAATCACTCCATGGAATTTTAAAATTAACCAAAATTTCCGTTTCTTTTTCTTCTATTTCATGCGACATATTCAATAAATTTTTAAAAATAATTACTTAGTTTTTCCAAACTTTTCTTCGTATAATACAATAGACTTTTCAACTGCTAAAATTGCATCCTCTTTTCCTTTGTATCCTTTAATTACAACCTCACCCTTTTCTCCTTTTTTAAGTTCTTTGTATGTCTCAAAAAAGTGAACATACTCCTTAAGCGAATGTTTATTCAAATCAACTAAATCATGTACATCATCCCATCTTTTATCGTCTACTGGAACTCCTATGACTTTATAATCTGATTCTCCACCATCAATCATTTCCATAATTGCAATAGGCCTCACCCTGACAAGTATCCCAACATTTAAAGGAAATGTAGCAAGAACAATAACATCTAAAGCATCTCCATCCTCCCATAAAGTCTGTGGCACATAGCCATAATCAAAGGGATATGGATGAGAAGAATAATTTGCTCTATCAAGTGCAATTAAACCAGTGTCTTTATCGATTTCATATTTATTTGGAGAATTCTTTGGAATTTCTATTATTACATTTATTTCTTTTGGTATATTTTTTCCTCTTGATACATCATGCCATAAATTCATATTTTTATTATTAACTATTATTTTATAAAATCAAATCTACACAACGCCTATTCACTAACTGGTGACTTAATTCTACTATCTTCTCCACTCTCATTTTCCACATCTAAATCCCATCCAGTTAATTTTACAGCAAGTCTGACATTTTGACCCCGTTTTCCAATTGCAAGTGACAACTGATCATCTGGTACAATAACCTTAGCTCTCTTCATGTCTCTATCTAGTTCAACTGAGATTACTTGCGCAGGAGATAATGCCGATGTTATAAATTCTTCCATGTTTGCATTCCATTCTATAATATCAATTTTTTCTCCACCAAGAGACTCTATAACAGCATTTACTCTCACACCTTTTTGTCCAACGCATGAACCCACTGGATCTATGTCTTCGTCTTCTGTATAAACTGCTATTTTACTTCTTGAACCAGCCTCCCTAGAAACTGCCTTAATTTCAACTGTTCCTGCAAATATTTCAGGAACCTCCATTTCAAATAAGCTCCTAACCATTTCTGCATGAGTTCTTGAAAGTTTAACTCCTGGTCCTCTTGAATCTATCTCTACAGCCTCTATATAAACTTTAATATATTGTCCTACATCATATCTTTCGCCTCGCACCTGGTCTCTAGGAAGTAATACCCCTATAGATTTTCCAAGATCTATAAATACTGTTTTACCTTCTATTCTGTGAACTTTTCCATTTACAATTTGCCCCTCTTTCTCTTTGTTCTCATTATAAAGAATTTCTCTTTCTGATTCACGAACTCTTTGAATTATAACTTGTTTTGCAGTTTGAGCTGCTACACGCCCAAAATCTGTATATGTTGGCAATGGTTCTTCTATGCTATCACCTAATTCTATATTTTCGTCGCTCTTAAGTGCCTCACTTAATAAAATATCTCTTTCCTCATTAAATCTAGGCAGTTTAATTTCTTCTTTTTCCGAGTCTTCTGCTTCATTCTCATTTAAAAATTTTGAATCTTCACCTTCGATCTTATTCTCTTTATTATCCTCATCTGCTTCTGAATCAATAAATTCACGAGTTGTCTCATCTACCACTTCTTTTACAAGCCAAAATTTCATATCCCCATTAACACCAGTAAGTTCTGCACGTATATTTTGACCACGTTCCCCATATTCCTTTTTGTATGCTGCTGCAAGAGCTGCCTCCACAGTAAGAAGAAGACTTTCCTTATCAATACCCTTTTCTTCTGCAAGCGCATTTATTGCTCCAGTGAAATCTCCAAAAGAATTTTGTTCTTTCATATTTTTTTTAAAATCTAATTAATTTCTATAATATTTTATACTACTTATCTCTTAATGTGTTTCAAGAAAAATCAATATAGGGTAAAAAAAATGAGAGTTCTTTCGAATCCCTCCTACCCTTATTATTATTATAACAAAAATCTATACTATGTCAATAAAATACAAAAGAATATCTAATAATATAGATAGCCATAATAATTTAGAGTCTGGGAACTTTAGACACAAATTTGCATGTAGTCTTATATTGATTCTTGATTCATTTACATCTATTAACGCTGTTATTATTACTTTATTTTAATCTAATAAAAAATCCAGTTATTGCAAGTGTAATTCCTGTAATTATAAATACATTGTTTTAGTTTTTATAATTTTTATATTTTTATTTCTTCAATTTCATAATTATCAAACTCTATATCCATAAAATCCGTCCTAATTCCAGCATGACCTTTATTCAAAATCGCCTCCCCTCCATAACTTTTTCCATCATCTATTGCTTCTAAAACTAATTCCCAATTTTTGTTATTTTCTTTATCAACAAATACTTTAATTTCAACTTGATTATTATTAATTGTTTTGACTTCACTTCGAACACCGACCCATTTATTAACAGGTAATAAATTTGGATTTTTGTCCCTATTGTATTCTCCATCAAAAATTTTCTTTTCCGCAAGTGTGTAATACTTTGTTTTATATTTCTTTTTTATTATCACTTTTCCATCAACTCTAATACCTGTGTAATACAAATTAAATCCATTTTGATAACGATTAAAAAGTAACAAACCATTTGACTCTCTCCTATGCTTATCTTTACTCAAATTATATTTTTTAATTCTATAATATACTTCCTGACTAAAATTTTTCCACCTTGACTTTGTAACTAATCGAAAAATATTTTGTGGATAATAACCACCATCTGTTTCATTTGGAATATCATTTTTTCCTTTAGAAAACCTTATCTGCCATTTTGAACCTTTTTCTAATGGTCCAAAAATTGTTCTACCAATACCATCTTCAGAATATAAAAAGGCTCCTGAATTAACCCACCAATCAGCATTTTCACTTTTTTCTATTTTACCAGTTTCTTCTAAAATAAAGTTTTTTGAAAAATTTTCGAAAAAAATATCATTTTTTATTACTAATTCTGTAATGTCAATTTTATTATCATTAGTACTATTTCTAACTAAACTAATATTTTCTTGCATGATTAAATTCTCCTTATTATTAAAATTAAAAAAAATAAATACTAAAGATAATACTATAAAAATTATAAGATATTTAATCATTTTATTCTTTTTTTTAAACATTGACTTCTTTTATGATTATTTTGCTATTGTTCATTTCAAAACAAATTTCACCAATTTAATTAACTCATTTTTGCTAATTTTATTTGTCAGCATTTACCACGTTATTTACATTTCTTCCAAATAAAAAAATAATTGTTCTAAATAGTATTCCCATCTATTCCTTTATGTGACTTAACTGTATTATAGTAATTTACAAATCCTATCAATTCTTTTTTTATGATATCTATTTTTAAATTCAGTTTTGTTATATCACATTTACATTAAAGTTTTAATCATTCTTTCTGTCTTTCCATTAGTCCATGAATGTTTAATTTTATAAATCTTTGCTCAATATTATTACTTCTACATTTTAACATAAAAGCATATTTCTCACTATTTTCTTTGTCTTTCGACATCTAGATTATCAAAATGAGTTAGTAAAAGTTCAAAGTTACACTGAAGTGTCCTAATTAATTTTTGTAATTTCTTGTATTGTTGATGTTCCTCAGTGTACTTCAATTTATCTAAACTTGAAATAGCTTCTTGTTTTATTTTAGAAAAAAAGAATTTTCTCAGTAAGGTTTTTAATTATTTTACTCTTAGTCCTTACAGAAGGAATTATTTGTCTAGCTCTAGAATATTTATGAAATACACATAACTGTACCTTTGGAAAAACTTATCTAAGACTTTTAGTGATCCCATATATCCATCACAGTGAAAATCTTTATGGTACTAGGTAAATCTCACTAAGAACTGATTTTATGAGATTTGAGTATAACTCAGAGCTTTCTTCGAGAAATACTTTTCAATTGATAATATCTAATGTTTTAATATCAAATAATATCAGAAAAACAATATCCTTATCTCTGTATTTTAACCAAGTTCCATCTAGGGCATAGTAACCTAACCTAATTGAATTTAGCCATTTAGTAATTTCAAATTGCTCAGGAATTCTTTCGATGTATTGTTCAAAATATTTTATTAAAACTTTTTTTAGTAAGACACTTTTATTAAACCAACTACTAAATATTTTATAAACACTATTTAAATAAAGCGATTGTAAATATATCCCTAATTTACCCTAAGAATAACCTAAAATCAATGTTTTGAAACTACTAATTGATTACCAGTGTCTAAAATTTAGACAACTAGCACGATCTCCTTGTTTGCCCCATACAAAATTATTAATAAATTTTAATAAGCTTTGCTCGATAATATAGACGTTTTAATGAAGTATATTTTGGTGTGCAAGTATATAAAGTTAGTATTGGTTCATCAGTTTTTTTAAGAATTTCTTCAACTCCTTTATCATTTGGTTTAACCACTCCACTTTCAACAATTTCATACTCAAAAACATGCTGATCATAATGTACTTTTACTTTGTCACTTTTTTTAATTTGTCTAAATCAATAAAAGCTGTTCTAGCCGGATTATTTCCAAATTTCCAGCGATGTCCTGATATTACTAAATTTCCTTTTTCGCCCAGCATAGCCATAGTTTTATGTCGGCCCAGACCTCTGTCCAAATCACTATCTTGAATTCCATTAACAATTGGAGCTTTTATTTTTACTTTCTCTGTATTCACTTCCAACCAAAATGTCCCCAAATCAGCTTCAGTAAACTCTTTTTTCTTTTCTTTTTTTTGATTATCACTTCCCTTATCATTTTTAACTTCCACTACTACCTCCTGGCTATCAACATCTTTTCTCTCATCTACAGCAACATTTCTTTCTCCAAAAAACCACATCCAAAATAAAATATAGCCAACAACAAAAACTAGTAATATAATCCATTTTTTGTGTTTGAAAGTAATCACTTTAAGCCATTTTAAAATAGCCTTTAGACGACTAATAATCTTATCACTGAATTTATTTTTCTGCCAAATTTTCTTAATTTTATCAATCCAAATTTTGCACCAAGGTTTAATTTTTTGTATCAACAAAACATATTTTTTCCGAGAAAAATTATAAATTTTAACCAATCTTTTTTTAATACTAGTAATATTCTTACTTACAAATTTCCACACCATTTGTATATATTTTTTTACTATATTAAAAATTTTATTAGACATTGACTTTGGATACTTAGTTGATATGGATAATACTAAAAACTAGAACATTCTTAAAAAATTAAGTTAAGCGTGGAAAGGTCCAATCTTTGCAAAGCCACACATACTTCGTAGTTTTAGTGAAATAGGAACAGATAAATATTAAGACTAGAACTTTGCACGCGAATATAAGCATATAATCTAGCAAAGATTCGACCTCCACATTCACCAAATTCCTGTAAGGATTAGTTTCTACAAATGTCAAACTTTTCCTCATAAACAACCTATTTTTGCGTGCGAACTGTTGATACTTTTTTTTATTCTATCATAAAAATTTTCTAATTTAAATAAATTTTATCATAGAACTATAGCTACACATATTCTAAAATATTTCAGAGCTTTTAACAATCTCCCAAATAGTTTTCCACCAATTCTCTCCAGTTTTAGCTAGTTTCTCTTCAGTATTGTTATAACCAAAGTCTGCTTTAGTATAATCCTGTCCTTCTCTTAAAGTCAATTTAATTTTATTGTTTAAATTACCACCTTTTTCATAGGTTTCTATAAAATGTCTCACATCATGTTTTTTTACAATAACTTTAAACTTACCTTTTGGAAGAATATCAAATTTATATTTACCATACTTATCGGTCTTTGTTTTCCAAATGTAATCATCATCAGTGCCAAATTTATTGTCTGGCCCAACCCAAATCAATTTAACATGAATATCTTCTAATCCTTTCTCATCTTTATCTTGTTTACCATCTCCGTCTTTGTCCAACCAAATGTAATTTCCGATGGAACTATCTCTCTCAGCTTTTTCTGTTCTATTCCATACTGTCTGATCTTCCCCGTTGATAGTATCATTATCCGTTACTACTGGTTCTTGTCCTCCAGTAATATCATCACTAAAATCTCCATCACCATTAGCATCCCAATGAGCACTAGCTTGATTTTCTACAGTTTTCATTTCAGCAGGAACAGTTGTCCTGTAAACCAAAACAACTTCATTTAAAGAATCATCTTCATTAGTCCCTCTTGGATCTGGAGCGATATCTCCTTCCCACCTCACCCTATTTTCCGCCACATCGTAGGTACAAACTGAAGTTACAGAAGCACCTCTTGCCTCACAAGTAAAACTATTTGCTACGTAGGTCGTTCCAGCTGGAACATCATCGAGAATTTGTGTAGCAATAGCCGTCATATTTCCGTCGTTAATCCAAACCATTGTCCATTCTATTTCATTCTCTCCAGTTTCTCCAACAGTTTTTATAGCATGGGGTGGATCAAAAACATTAGCGTAAAGAGCATAAAATCCAGCATCTATAGATGTATTATTTTCTCCAGAATGCAAATGTACAACATCCGTTGTTAATGTATTAATATTGATATCACTATCTTTTGTTGTGTCTCCACCTTGATTTTTATCAGTTGGATTATGATCTGCTGGTGGTGTAAATTGCACTTGATAATCGCCTGGCAAAAGATTTTCAAAAAGATAATCTCCATTTGAGCCAGTAGTTATAGTATAGGGTGTCCCAGGATTAGCTGGATCGTCAACTGGATTTCCTGCTCCATCCAATAATTCTACTAAAATACCTTCTAAGCCTGGTTCCCAATCTTGTTGAATACCATCCCTTTGATCATCTCGCCAAACTTTATCGCCAAGAGAAACCTGCTGCGATATACCTGCATCCAAAGAAGTTACTATGTCTCCAGAAGCCAATGTTACAACATCACTTCGCTTAGTCACAACATCTATATCAGAATCTATAGTGTCATCGCCTCCGACATTCTGTATTGAAACGCTATATCCATTTGGCAAATTTAATTCTATTTGATATTGCCCTGGCATTAAATGGATAAACTCATATTCACCATTGACTCCAGTGACTACCGTGTAAGGAGTGCCTGGATTATTTGGATTGTCCACTGGATTACCATCTCCGTCTAAAAGTTTTACTACTACTCCCTCTGCACCATTTTCTCCTGCATCCTGCAAACCATTAAGATTATCATCTAGCCAAATTTTATCTCCGATAGTAACTGTTTCATACATCCCCGTATCAATCGTATTATTATCCTCATTGACTTCCAAGCTAATAGTATCCGTCGTACCTACCTGTCCATTAATATTTGTTACATCTGAATCAACAGCATCATCACCTCCTTGATTAGCTGGAGAATAAGAATGATTTGCTGAGGCAGTAAACCTTACACGATAATCTCCATGATTTAAACCTTCAAATAAATACCATCCATTAACATCTGTTGTTACTACATATGGTTGTCCATTTACTGGATTGTTCACAGGATTTCCTGCTCCATCTAATAATTCAACTTGCACTCCTTCCAATCCATTCTCGCCAGCATCCTGAATACCGTTAGCATTACTATCTGTCCATACTCTATTACCAATAGAACTGCCCACAATGCTAACCGCTTCTGAATTAGACAATACGGGTAGAGTAACTCCTGTAGCCGAAGCACCTGCTGAATTAGAATAAATATCTCCGGACAAATTATTTTCTATTTTCATTTTCAATTGCAATTGACACGTAGCGTCTGCCTCCATAGATGGACCTACTGCTCTCACAGCTGTTACATCACTTCGATTCATTCCAGATGGAGGATCAGTCATAGTTCCTTCTTGCCAAATTGTTTGTGCGCCACCAATAACGTTAGCTAGACCAACACTTGGCGCAATATTAATGTTAGTTGGCATCTCCGTTGTGTAATAGTATTTAACACCCCCATTTACAGAAATATCACATAAAGCTGGTGATTCTGGATGGGCGACTAAAGACATAGAAGTAAATTCTTCAGTACCATGATAATTAGTTCCAGGATTTCGTTCCACGGTAATATTATTAAAATGTATCGCCCCTGTATTTCCATCTCCTGTAAAAGGTAGAATATCAATCACATCTAAATCTGTTAAATCTCCTGGTTTTCCATTTCTAAAATCAACTAAATAATCAATGTCCTGACTAGCTACCGTACGTTCTCTTTGAGTAGCGCCCACTGTTGATTTAATAATATTTAAACTAGCTGGCACTGAGATATTTATTCCTACTTCTGATTGCGCTTGACTTACCACAGTAAAATCAGTTGAAACTTCTATAGTTGTAACATTATTAGCAATACCCACCGGTGCTGAAGCTTTTACTTTTGCTTCATAAACAATATCTGAAAAATTACCGTTAGCACCTACTACCCCAAAATCCCATAACAAAACTGTATTTACGTTATCATCACAGGTAAGTGAAACATCAACATCGTTACAAGTACCAATAACCGGCTCATTGGCTCCTGTTGTACTTCCATCAATATATTCAAATCCTTCCGGTAAAACATCTTTAATGACCAAATGCCCACTTTCAGCAAGACCAGCATCATTTGTATAAGTATAAGCTAAAGTATAAGAGACTGTATCACTAGGCACAGCTGTGGAGGTTGAAGCTGTCTTATTTATACGCGCTTTTGCCCCTGTAAATGTCACTCTATCTCCTCTTGTACCAATTATGGCATCTGGATATTGATTAGGAATATAATTTGTCCCAATAAAAGCATTGTTATTTATTTTATAAGCAAAACAATTAACAATTTCATCTCCATACTGTAGTGGTTGCCCGGTTAATAAATCATTTGTGCGCACCTTATGATTTAGCCACATAAATAAATAAGCTCCTGGCGGATGAACTACCCCATTGCGAAGTTTAATTTTTATTTTTGTCACCGAACCAATCCCTTGAGAGTCTGCTCTAGCCTCATCAGCTGTTGCAAACCACCCCCCTATTCCATTACATTCATTTTCAATTTCAGTTTTATATGAAACTGTTTGATCTCCACCTCGTGAAGGAAGCCAAGAATTATCTACATAACGAGCCGAATATTCAAATTCATAAGGACCGGGGCTGGCACTATCGCTATAGTCACCGGAATCATGACCTATATAATATTTTACTGGATCTGCATTGTTGTTATGAGCATAACCATTATAGCTTGTCTGTATACCAGTATAAAATTGATTGTCTTCAATATCTTGAATTTCTAATCGATAAGCATCAATAACATCGCACATCTCCTCTGTAAAATCAGTTCCTCCTGTATTAGTAGAACGTATATTTGTAGAAAATTCATAACCACTATTAACCATTCCTTCTCCCGTTCGAACACCCATAGCCCCTCCTGGCCAACTCCAAACACTCGAAGTGTCACCACGATAATATTTACCGAAAGATCCTCGTAAACCATACAAGGTTAGAGAATAGTCATTATCATTTTCTGATTCATGATTAGCTCCAAAATTTGAATTACCCGTTGGTGTAGTTGGGTCAAAACTTCTTAATTTATTTTTTGTTAGCAATACTCCATCATCACTGTTTCCCGTAACACCATAATTTCCTGCTTCAACATCCGAAAGAGGTACAAAAACATTTACCGAACCAATAGCCGCTATTGCCCTACTGGCTGGCAAATCTCCTCCTGTATACATTTTTGTTGGATAATTATTTAAAGTAGCATCCACATGCGAAACTGTTACACCAACATCAGTTCCGCTCACACTACAATTTACCTTTTAAACTCCCTGATTTTGTGGTATATGCTGGTCTGTGTTAGCTTCATGAATTGAACCTGGTCCACTAAAAGTTATAGGGTTAGCGCTACCAACATAGCCATCTTGCACGTCATAACGACCATTCATATCGCATCTAACCAACTGCGCATTAGGAGAAATTTCATCCAACTGATCTGTAAAAGTAAAGGTGACATCATTTCCCATGGATTCATTCCCCAATAAAGAATAAGTGTTATCCGTTGTACCAACTACCTCATCAGTTTTAATATAAAAAATATAATTTAATATATAACCATCAACTTCAGGAGTATTAGGATCCCCATCATCATCATAAGTCATTCCCGTATAAGATCTATACAAACCTTTTTGCAAATTCCATCGGGGTGACGCTGTAACTGTCAAAGAATATCCATCCGTATCATCAGAAACGGTTGTAGCATTTTGCCCAGAAACTTCAAAAGAAATATCTCCAGGAGTTGCTCCATTTGGAGTACCCCCCAACACTCTTGCTGTAAATAATAAATCCTCAGCATAAGTAGCTGTATTAGTAAAATTATTTCTAACACAAGTGAGGGTTAATTTGTCCTGAGAAATACTTGATTGATTTGAATCACAAGAACCTGGTAAATTTGTCCATTCATATTCCCCCGTGGCTGGCAAGGTTCCAACTATAGCAACCTCTTCCTCTGGACCATTTTGCACACCATTCCAACTCCAACCAGCTGATACCTCAAATACATCTTCGTCCTCACTATCAAATCACCACTATAGGTATCATCACTGGGATCACTAGTGGTTCCATTGTTAGAATATCCTGGGTCATTAGCAAAATCACAACCGTCCGTTGGGTCAGCTGGACAAATATTAACATCATTAACTAAATCGCCAACATTATTTAAAGGTCCTTTTATCCCGCCAGTCTGAGTGTATTTAGTTGTTATATTTAAACTAGCTGCGAAAGCATTATCTAGTGAGTACACAAAAACCCCACTAATGATAATAGTCATTATCAACAACTTACCTAAAATATTTTTCATTTTCATTTTTTATATTGTTATTATTTTTCTAAGATATTTATATTATACCACCCCCCCCTTTAGCTATAGCAAGTTATCATAAGGCGAATATCTGCTTTTTATTCAGATTATAACACTTACTAAGTAGTCAGCTTTACAATACAGACCTGATTAATCAAAAAAGATTTTTTGGATATACCATCATATTCTCCAAAGCTTAATCCTACAGATTTATTTAATTTTTTCAATGTCTACAATAAGTGTTGTTTCTGGTAAATATCTGATTATTAATTTAGAATCTTTGCTATAAAATTGACTTATTAATCTATCTACATAACTATTTCCATTTTCACAAATTAAACTTTTTCGTGCAAAGAAAAACCAAGTTGCTTTTTTTTGAAAATGTATTTCAGATAAAACACAAGTATTTTTCTTAATATATTGTTCCTTCTTAGATAAATAACCAATAGTATCTAAAAATAATGACTTCTGAGGAATTAACCAAATAAGTAGCACTGTAATTGCAAATCCCCTTACTACATTATCTATAATAGCTGTTCTTATGCCATATTTAGTAATAAAACTTGGATTTATAATTACTGTTACGAGTATAAGAATCCCAACTGCAGCAATTAACCAATTTTTAATTAAAATATAAGTTATCATCTAATTTCCTTTATTTTTTATTGGAATATTACTTATTTTTGACTTCATTACTAGGCATTTTAACATATTTTCTTATTTAATACTATAGACACTAGATTATTTTAGTTCCTAATAATTTTAATTTTTTGCCATTTTTTGTAGAACCTAATACACTTACAACTAAATCATCAGTAAGCAATATCTTTTTGTCCTTTGCGTCAAGTACAAGCTGTTCAAGACAATCTCTACGTAACTTGTCAGGTGAATATAAAAACGGAGTTACGCCCCACACCAATGATAGTTGCCTGTATGTAACTATATTATCAGTAGCAACTAGTATCATTCTTTGTGGTCTTTGTTGAGAAAGCAATCTTGCAGTAAATCCCGTTTCTGAATACATAACTATAGCTTTTGCCTCCATTTCTTTTGCAAATTTATATGTAGACTTAGCAATTTTAGATTCTTCTGAATTCATATCCATACTAACATCAGTTACCAAATCATCATAGGTACTAGCTTCTGTTTCTGTGGAAATATGAGACATTATTGAAACAGCTTCAATCGGATACTTTCCTACAGTAGATTCAGCGCTAAGCATAGTAGCATCCGTGAGGTCTATAACTGAATTTGTTACATCTGCAATTTCTGCTCTAGTTGGACGAGGATTAAATTCCATACTAGCCAACATTTGTGTTGCCACAATAACTGGCCTTAAATATTTGCGACATTTCAGAATTATATCTTTTTGAAAAAGTGTAACATGAACAGGATTAACTTCTATTCCTAAATCTCCTCTTGCAACCATAACTACATCAACTTCTCTCAAAATTGCATCTAAATTTTCAAGTGCCTTCTTACACTCAATTTTTGCAATAATTTTTGGTAAATTATCATCTCTACCTAATTGTTGTTTCATTCTATTTCTCAAATCTATAACATCCTCAGCGGTACGAACAAATGAAAAAGCCACAAAATCAACGTTTTGCTCTAGTGCAAATTTTAAATCTTTTAAGTCCTTTTTTGTAAGAGTTGATAATGGAATAATAGCATCTGGAATATTCACACCTTTATGATTTTTTACGACTCCTCCAGCAATTACCTCTGTAAGTATGTGCTCATCGTGCTTATCTAAAACATTCAATACCATTAGTCCATCTTCTACTAAAATCTCATATCCAATTTCAATATTTTTTATAATTTTAGGACAATCTAAAATAATAACCTTATTTTCTTTTTTTAACTCATCTATATATTCATCACTAGAATTTATGTCACATATTCTAACTACATCTCCTTCTAAAATTTCTAATTCTTCACTCATTAATGTTCTAACTCTTGGTCCTTGTAGATCAGCAATAATTCCAATATTTGTATTTAATTTTTTACCAATTTCTCTAACATTTTTCATAACTCGCTCATGCCAACTATATTCTCCATGAGAAAAATTAAATCTTGCAACATTCAATCCTGACTCAATCATCTCTTCTATAACTTGAGATGATTCAGATGCTGGGCCAATTGTAGCAATAATTTTTGTTCTTTTATTTATTATTTCTTTTTTCATTTTTTTTATTTTAGATTTAAGTACTTATCTTTATTATAAAGCAAAACACACTATACAAAAAGTATAGCATGTTTCTTTTTAAGCGATCTTAAAAAAATCTACTTATCTAAAATGTGA
The DNA here is from genome assembly GCA_947311515.1 of Candidatus Moraniibacteriota bacterium. Taxonomy (GTDB): domain Bacteria; phylum Patescibacteriota; class Minisyncoccia; order Moranbacterales; genus JALWEZ01. The sequence continues at coordinate 56,096 of CAMZLB010000031.1, forward strand.
ATTCCTCCTATTACAGGAACTTCCTTCATCTCTCCATTTGATGCAGCTATAATTCCTATTATCCAAAATACAAAGACCGCGATATTTATCAACCATCCTATAACTGGAATAAACGTCATTACAAATCCAACTAAAAGAAGTAACAAACTTTGATTCGCATGAAACTTTGCAAAAGGACTGTCTTTTGCATCTGTTAATAAAGGTATAAAAAATACAAGATATGCAAGCATAGCCATTGTTTTATTTTTTTCCACATCTTCTGACGTAGCTTTTAGTACAGCATCCTGTACCTCTCCTTGTTGTGTTTTTTGTTCTTCCATTTAAAGCACCTCCTTTCTAAAAAATTATCAAACCGTATTTAAATTATACCATTATTTCAAAATAAAGGCTATCACAAATTATAATAGCCATTGCTTAAATTATTACTTTCATGTATTTCATTTTCTATCTCAATAGGGATATTTTCATTTGCCCTAGTAACTCCAGGATATTTCCATGCACTTATAATCAAAATACTTTTTTGATTTTTAAATAAATTTTCAAATTTTTCTGGAATATCTAAATTAATTAATTTTTCTATTTCTATATATTTATACATCACCCAAATCTCATTACTCCAAGTTTTTTTATTAGTCTTTTTATCCATCCTTATTGATTGTGGTTGAACAGCAAGAACTATCTTATCCAAAAAGTTTTTCTCTATTCGAAGTGGATTTTTTATAATTGAACGAACACGGCTTTCAGTAATTCCGTAATGTTTCATTTTTTCCTTAGAATGAATTGTCCACTTATATAAGTTTGAATTTTTTGGCTCTTTCCATCTCATATTAAATATCTCCATACTTATCAATTCCTCTAAGTCTTGCAATTCTTTCCTCTATAGGAGGATGTGTTGAAAACATTTTTCTTATCTTTTTACTACCAAAGGGGTTACTTATAAATAAATGTGCTGTAGCCTCAGTTGCCCTATCTAATGGTTTACCACTTCTGCTAATTTTTTCCAATGCTGAAGCCAAACCTTCTGGATTTCCTGTTAAATACGCACCTGTTGCATCTGCTAAAAATTCTCTCTTTCTAGAGATAGACATTTGCAAAATTGTTGCCACGAATGGAGCAACAAACATAAGTACTATTCCTATTATTAAAGTAATTACTCCTCCTCTCCGATTATTACCAGAACCTCCAAAATGTATTATTCTAGCACTCATAGAAATAGTACTTGCAAAAACAACTGCAATTGTACCTATTAAAACATCCCTATTTGCAATGTGTGACATTTCATGTGCTGCAACACCTATAATTTCCTCCTTATTAAGAGCTTTCAGTAAACCAGTAGTAAATACGACGACTCCTTTACTTTGATTTCTACCAGTTGCAAAAGCATTAAATGCTGAATCTTCAATTATTCCAATTTTTGGGGTAGGCAATCCAGCAGCAATTGCAACATTATCAACTATATCATAAAGTTTCCTATTATTTGAACGTTCGATTATTTTTGCTCCGGATGTCTTGAGTGCTATACTATCAGAAAACCAGTATGTCCCCACACTTGTAAAAATAGAACCAAATCCAGCAATAATCATGATAAATGGTGATTCTAAGTACACAGACATTATATAACCAACTCCAAGTATCATACCTCCCATAATAATCAACAAAGACCAAGTTTTTGAAATATTACTTACTTTGTGAGAATACAATGACTTATTTTCTTGTTTCATATTATCTAAATTATTTCTTCCCACCCAACTTCTTCGTCCCTAAGCGTTAAAATTTCATATCCATCTTCTGTTATTAAAATAGTATGCTCCCACTGAGCACTAAGCGACATATCTTTAGTTACAACAGTCCAATTATCTTCCAATACTAAAGTCTCTTTTTTTCCTGCATTTATCATTGGCTCTATAGTAAAAATCATACCTTTTTTTATAACTTCACCAGTATTAATTTTTCCATAGTGCAACACCATTGGAGGCTCATGGAATGCTTTTCCGATTCCATGTCCACAATAATCCCTAACGATAGAGTATTTATTTGACTCTGCATATTGTTGTATTACATATCCGATATCTCCTAATTGTATACCTGGCTTTAGAATTTTAATACCTTCATACATTGCAATTTGTGATGCGCTGCATATTTTTTTACTCTCTAAACTTGCATTTCCCACTATAAACATTTTACTAGTATCTCCATGATAACCATCTTTTTTTACTGTTATATCAATATTCAAAATATCACCATCTTCGAGAATTCTACTATCTGGTATACCATGACAAACCACATTATTTACAGAAGTGCATATTGATTTTGGAAAACCCTTATAATTAAGAGGTGCTGGAATTGCTTTTTGTTCCTTACAGATAAAATCATGGCATATTTTATCAAGTTCTTTTGTAGAAATTCCTACTTTTACAAAAGGCTCTATCATGACTAAAACTTGAGACGCTAATTTTCCCACGATTCTCATTTTTTTTATTTGATCTTCTGTTTTTATAATTATGGACATACCTTCATTATTTATTTAAATAAAAACCTAAAAATACAGATTTTTATAATTCAAAATATCCCACCTATTACCTAAAGAACGTCTAATATCTCACTTTCTCACTAAAATTTTTAAATTATTTAGTAGAAATAATGAAAATTAAGGAGAACTATTGGGACATTTTGGATGAAATTATAGATTTTAGACAAATTCTAAAAACTAACTTTTGGTGCACTTTTTTCTGTATCTGCTATTTCAAAAAATTCTCTTTTTGCAAAATTAAACAATCCAGCAATTATATTACTAGGAACTGTCTCTACTTTTATATTATAATCCCTCACTGTGCCATTGTAATACCTTCTAGCTGACTGAATTGCAGATTCTGTATTTGTTAATTCATCTTGTAACTGAAGAAAGTTTTCATTAGCTTTTAAATCTGGATAATTTTCTGATACAGCTAACAACTTACCTAGAGCACCTGATAAACCTGATTGTGCTTGAGAAAATGCCACCATTTGTTCTGGTGTTACATTACTTACATCTATATTTATAGATGTTGCTTTTGCTCTAGCTTCTACAACTTGACTTAAAGTCTCATTTTCATGAGTTGCATAACCCTTAACTGTTTCTACTAAATTTGGAATTAAATCATATCTTCGCTTAAGTTGAACGTCAATTCCACTCCAACCTTCCTCAACATTTGTACGTAATTTAACTAATCCATTATAAATTACAATTCCACCAAGCACCACGGCTATGCTAAAAATCATAATCATTGCAAAAATTCCAAACATATTACTTAATTATTTTTATTTACTACCCTTTATTATATACTAATTTTCTAGATTTACCAAGAAATGTGCTATAATATAGATTATGGATTTTATAATAGATTATAAGTTAATATTGATACCGCTCATTGTCATGAGTGTTGCTCAACTTATGAAGTTTGGACGCTATGTTTTTAGACATGGTTTTGATTTTGAATACATGCTTACTCCAGGACATTTCCCAAGTGCACACAGTGCTTTTGTTACATCTCTTATAATTTGTATCGGCTATTATGAAGACATTTCTAGTCCTGCCTTTGCTGTAGCTTTTGCAATTGCTTTACTTACCATATATGATGCACTTAGAATACGGATAAATATTGGAATTCAAGGTAAAGTTTTAAATAGATTAGTATCTCAACTAGACGACCTAAAAGAAGTTGACAAAAAAACTTTTCCTCATCTCAAGGAGCGAGTTGGTCACTACAAAAGTGAAGTCTTAGGTGGCATATCTGTTGGATTACTAGTATCTACTATACTTATATATATCCTAGACCTAAGTTTTACAATAACTTAAAAAAGAAATTTCACATTTTTATCACAAGTATCTTATTTCTGATAAAATATGGAATTTATTTTTCATACTCAATTTTAATTATTTGCATACATGATATGAAGTACTGTTTAGATATAAATTCAACAATTCCATTTATTTGTTCAAAAAACCTTCGAAAAATTGCAGAAAAAAACGTAGGTGAAAATAACATTTTAGATGTGTCTCAAGGTGAACCAGGTTACGGATTTTCTCCAAGTGCACGTTCTAGAAGATTTTTTGGTTTTTTAGCTTTTTTAGATATAGAATTCAATGATTATAGAGTAAATAAATCATTTAGACAATTAAGCGAATCTCAATTAGATGAAATAGAAGATAGAATACTACATTCAGCTAACAAAAATTTTTCAGAAATTATTGCTAAAGAACTTTTATCTGATTGGACATTTTTCATAAAAAAATTAGAGAATATTGCAGAAAAACAAAATCTTTGTATGGACAGATTTCAAATTATGCAAGAATTATTCAAGTATTCAAATTTAATGGGTGGTAGATACCCTCAACCAAATGGACATATTCTTTTAAATGCTACATTTGCACAGAACCATACAGAACAACTCGGACTAGAAGTTAAACATCATGAGCTAATAACAACGATTGGTGCGGCTCACGCAATAGGAACAACATTTAAAGCTCTAGGAGATGAAGGAATTGGATTTTTAAAAAATGGGGACTCCGTTGTGATGACTTCTCCTGTTTATGCTCCTTATAATGACATTTTTATAGAAAGAGGTATAAAAGTTCATTCATTATCAATAAATCCAGACACTGGAACCCTAGAAAAAGAAAGCTTTGCAGAAATACAAAAACAATCAGACCAAATAAAAGCTATAATACTTATTTCTCCAAACAATCCAACTGGTTTCGAATCAAGTGATGAACTATTTGAATCTGTTATAAAACTAGCTAAAACTCACAATTCCATAATAATAACTGATGAAGTATATCTTGGTTTTTTTGAAAATGCAAAAAGTATTTCTAGTTACCCTGAAGCAAGAGAAAGATTAATACTAATAGACTCTATATCAAAAATTGAACGAGCAACGGGAGTTAGAGCTGGTAATATATACATATCTGACACTGCTAATGAATTTATATCAAATAATATATTAAAAGAATACTTTACTGAAAAAATTGATAATATTAGAAAATTATTACAACTTGCTAAAAGTCCTGGTGGTAAAAATATAGGCATATTTCAACACATAACTGGAATTCCTGGACCGTCAGTTGCGATATCACTTTGTCATTTAATATTAGGAAAAGAAGAGAGAATTCATTATATAAATGCCCTCCATAAAAAATGTGACATCTTTTATAAGACTATCGGAATTAAACATAATGGGAATCAGTACTATGGAATAATAAATTTAAATAAGATTGAATCTGATCGCTCAAAAAATAGAGATATTGAATTGATACTTGAAATATTAGCTGAAAAAGGCGTTGTTCTTATGCCTGCAAATATGTTTTTTTCAGAAAGTGATAAAAATAATAAAGACAGAACTCGCGTGATGAGAATTAGCTTGCCAAATTTATCATTTGAAGATACCAAAAAAGCTGCTCAAATAATAAAGGAAACTTGCTCTATATAATTTTAAAACCTTTCTAATTAGTTACTTTTCAAAAAATAAGACTTTGCTAAGTCTTATTTTTATTTAACTCTCCATTTCTACTTCATTATCTTAAGTGTTACTATAACAGAGATTTTCAAAATATCATCTTACCTTCTTTTTTCTTTTATCTCCTTCCATTTTTTAAATTTGTTTTACTATAACATCTTTAAGAATTTTTAAACTTTTTTCATTTAAATAATCTTCTTAATTTTAAAAAATAAATCTATTATCCAACGAATAAAAGTTTTCTTTTAATAAATCAAAGTTCCTTCATTTATTGTCTATCTTATACAAATCTTCACGTTTTTTAATATATCATTTTCTTCCTTGTGTTTTTTTAATCTCTTCTGTAACTTTTGCTTTCGCTTCAACTTCATTTATTTTCTTTCTTTTTTAATAAGTTTTGTTCTGTGAACAGTCTACTTTTCAATAAGATTCTTATCTTCTACTAAATTACTTTATTTTTGACGCAAATGTCTGATAACCCTTTCTATATCACTACCTAATTCTAAATATTTTAACAAGTTCGTGATAGTTTTCTTTAATTGAACAATAAACTTCATTCGTTTTAAAGTATTTTTTTTATTGACTACGCTATAATTAACGGAATATTATATTCTTTAAAATTCTCTCGTTGTGACTGAAAAAAATTTTAAAATATATCTGAAACCTCCTCCCTTTTGCAAAATACAGCTTTGATATTTTTAAATAACTTTATGCACTCTTAATATCTACAATTTGTAAATATCTAACGTAAATTATGCTATAGATTATTTATCAATCTTATCTAATTCTTCCATAACTACTTTCCTATCATCCCATGGCATATGTTCACCGTTTGCTTTTACTATGGCTTGTTCCGAACCTTTTCCTGTTATAAGAATAACATCACCTTTGTTGGATATTTTAAGAGCTTTTCTAATAGCCTTCCTCCTATCTAAAACCCTAAATAAATTTTTATTATCAACTTTCCCAGCATTCACAGCCCCATTTGCAACTGCATTTATTATATCCATTGGATTATCATCATAAGGATCTTCATCTGTCACTATCACATTTTTAGCTTTTTTTCCTGCAATAAATCCTATTTTTTCCATTCTATCTATATCTCTACCACCACCTGTTCCTCCGAGTACATGAATTATTTCATTGGGATTTAAAAATGATACAGTTTCATACAACTTAGTAATTGCAACTGGTTCAAATGCATAATCTACTATTATAGTAATTCCTAATTTATTTGAAATTTTTTCAAGTCTTCCTGGTATCCCTCTGATTTTTTCTAAACCTTTTTTGATTTGTGTGTAATTTAAATTTAACGATTTAGCTACGCAACTAGACGCCGCAATATTTGTGGCTGTAAAATCTCCCAATAATTTTAATTGAATTTTTTGATTATTCAAAGATATGAAAATTCCATCTTTATTTGTCTTTAGATATTTATACACAATACATTCATTATTTGTATATCTGCATTTATTTTTAATTGTAAAATTTATTTTTTTTGGAACATTAAAATTTGAAAAATCTTTTGCATATTTATCATCTTCATTTACTACGATAGTTTTTTTAACTTCAATTTTTTTTCCATTTGTATCAACTAAACTTTTATTTTTAGATTTTTCAAGATGTCTAAAAAGCTTAAGTTTTGCTTGTTTATAGTTTTCGAAACTTCCATGAGAATCAATATGTTCAGGATACAAGCCCGTAAAAACAAAAGTATCATAATTTATAAATCTATGCCTAAACTGTACTACTCCCTCACTTGTAGTCTCAACTATAGCTACCTTACAACCACTTTTCACCATATCCCTTAGAATTTTTTGCGTAAAAAATCTCCCCACCATTGTCATTTTTTTATCATTTAACCATTCCTTTTTTCCATCATTAAACATCGCAGTAGAAGTATACCCAGTTTTTATACCTGCATTATTTAATATGTTTGCAGTTAGAAATGTAACAGTAGTTTTACCAGTAGTACCTGTAACTCCCACAACAATAAGTTCATTACTAGGAAATCCATAGATCAATGCCGCAAAACCATTCATTAGATAATGATATATTGGCTGGACTTTTCTAAAGAGTGTATTAGGAATACATTTTTTTATCAAAAATAAAACTTTTTTCATAACTTTATTATTTTTTAATTTTCTTTTTAATTGAAAGTAATGTTCTATAAGAGTTATAACTAAGTGGTACAATTACTAAATCATAAGAACCTTTAAATTTATAAATTTCTTCCTTTGGTGCAAATCCCTTCTTGAATCTAGTTATACCTTTTTTACCTGCGTTATCTGAATCTGGAAATACTCCACCAAAATCATAAAATTTACAATTCATTTTTATTGCTTTTTTAAATGCTTCAAATTGAAGTAAAAATGGTGCCATTAAGTTTCTATAACTTTCACCTGTAGCACCGTGCAAATAAGTTGCTACACCTAAATAAAATGTAACTATATTCGCCGCTATGTAATTATCTTCAAATTTTGCAACAGCTAATGATATTAACTCCACTGGTATCTCCTTAAACATATTTAAATAATGTTCTCTATTGTGAAAAACTACTCCTTTTCTCTTACTTGTATCCTTAACCATCTCAAAAAATGCATCAAATGCTCTCTCAAAATCTTCATCACCATATTTTATAAATTCAACCTGAACACCTTTTTTCTTTGCAAGTCTAACATTGTACCTAGTTTTTGATTTCATTCTCTTAAAAATCTCCTCTCCTGTCTCAGGAATTTTAATTATAAGATGATCTCTAGGTTGCATATCATGTGGAGATTCAATAATTTTAAATTTCTGCAACTTCTTTAATTGTTCTGAATTTTCAATATCCATCCTAATCCATTTACATTTATTTTCTTTTGCGATTTTTATAAATTTTTCTATTAAATCCAAATGCTCATCAAATAATCTTGGGATATATAAGTATTTACCTATAAATTTAATATTTTGAATAACACCAAATGCTTCTGTATTTAAATTTTTAGCATTCACTACCTGTTTTTTTTCCTTCCTGTAAATAGACGCCCAATATTTTGATTGCAGTAGTCCTCCCTCTGATTTTACTTTATTATTTGATATCATGTTACAATGATACTATAAATATTAATTTATACAAAATATGGAACCTATAAGACTACAGAAATATTTAGCAACACTAGGCATTGGATCAAGACGTGGTATAGAGCAGATGATGATAGAAGGAAAAATAAAGGTTAATGGTAAAAAACCAAAACTTGGAGATAAGGTAACCTCTAGGGATAGAATATTAGTAGATGGAAAGAAAATAAAGCATACACCCGAACTAAAAAGACTAATAGCATTTCATAAACCAAAAGGAGTTGAATCTACCATGCAAAAACCTGATAAGTTTAAAACTCTTAGAGATTTTGATTTTGGAAAAGAACGTATGTATCCAGTAGGTAGGCTAGATATAGCATCTCGTGGTCTTATTCTAATGACAAATGATGGAGAATTAGCAAATCAGTTAACTCATCCCAAATATGAGCATGAAAAACAATACATAGTAGAAGTTAACCAAAGAATTACTCCAAAAATCCTAGACCAATTAAGTAAAGGTGCTCTACATATAGGCGGAAAAGCTGTAAAAAAAGCTCAAGTAGAAAAACTAGAAACCAGAATATTCTCCATAACTCTCAAAGAAGGTCGTAATAGGCAAATAAGAAAAATGTGTGGAGCATTGAATTTAGAAGTGAAAGATTTAGTTAGAATACGAATCGCAGACATTGAACTTGGCGATTTAGAAGCGGGCAAATTCAAAGAATTAGATCTTGATAAAATTCTAAAAAAAATTTAAACATCTATAAATTGAGTAGATACTATAAACAATGTGTCTAAAAACTTGTCTAACATATCACTTTTTTGATTAAAATGTAGATATTCTATCTAAAATGGAAAATTTTATACAGATTTTTAGTAATTATTTAACTTTTTGTACAAAAATTACATTTTAGTAGTGATAAAAACATACAATAAAAAAGATACCACACGACCAAGTAATTTATAGAAAATCATATAGCTACAATATAAAATACTATAAACAATTTAGATTTACTAATAATAATTTTCATAAAAGAAAATTATTATTTAGAATCTAATTACAGAAAAAATATTATAGAAATTCTTTATTATCTACTTGAGATATACAGTCTAAAAAACATATTATAACAAAATTAATAGCTTCTATTCGTATACAAAGGTTTAAATATTCCTACAACCTTATACATTATAAATTGCTTATGATATTTATTTTGAAAAAGTTATTATAGAAAAAACTAAAATTTAGAACATCTATTTCAAAAAAATATTCTGAAAATAATCCTGATTAGACAGAAAAATACAAGCAGTTACTTAATTGAAAGATGTATCCTATACACAAAAACCATCTATATCTTAGATGGTTTTCTTTATAGTCTGTTTAAAATTTAATTTTCCTGCTAAATTTTATATAGACTTTTAGTAAATTTAAATTACTTTGCCTTCTTTATAAGAGCGTTTAATCTAGACTTATATCTTGAGGCCGTATTTGCTTTTAAGACATTTTTCTGAACAGCTTTATCGAGTGATTTTTGAACTCTAATAAAAATTTCCATCAAGTCTTTATTGTCGGCACCTCCTTTTTGAATAACTTCTTTGAGCTCCTTTATATTTGACCTATAAACTCCACGGATTCTCCTGTTTTTGAGTGTTTTTTTAGCATCTGAACGAATCGCTTTTCTACCTGATGCAATTCTAGTTACTTTTTTACTCTGAGTATTTTTTGCCATGTTCTTGACTAATTTAAAAATAATTAAACAATGTTCCGTAGATACGAGCAAGAGCGTGCTCCAGAAACATATACGTAAACGGCTAGAATTTAACGTTCTTCTATTAAAGCATATTTATCAACTTTTTGCAAATTTAAACTCCCTAATTTCAAGAATTAATTGCAATATTTATATGAAGCAACTAATACATAGATATACAAGAAAAATACTGTCAATTCACTAGCATTAAGAGACAGGCTCGATTTAAACATGACTATAGATATGCAGTTATTTAAATAGATATAGAAGTGCAGTATATCGTAAACTAAGTAAAAGACCAAGAATTAGTAGAAGAAATATTAAGCTGATATTGATCATAAACAAGCCCTTGCTTGTATAAGTTTAAAATAGAATATCTTATTTATTTAAAAAGCCCATATTGTATATGCCAATTCTATGGATGCTCAATCTAATATTAGAACTATATATTAGGAAGATGATTTAATAGTGTCCAGTAAATCTAATATCTATATCAAAAATATAAATGAGAGGAAGAGCAGTATAATGTTTTTCAAAAAAAATACTGATAAAATAGCTATACTTGAAGATACTATTCTTAGCAAAAAAAGCTAACTCAAAAAGATATAATTTATTTCATACTCACTGATAGGTTTTATGATGGTGATCATAAAAATAATTTCAATGTAGACAAAAAGAATTCAAAAAAATATCACGGTGGTGATTTCAGTAGAATAATAAAAAAAATTCCCTATCTTAAAAACTTAGGAATAACTGCTATCTGGATTACTCCTGTTTACTTAAGTATCGGTGACTTTTATGATAGTTCTGGATATCATGGTTATTGGGCAATGGACTTTGATAAAATAGATCCTCATCTACATTCCAAAAATTCCAGTATAAAAAATAATTCAAAAAAACATCTAAAAATTCTATCGGATGAATTACATAAAGCTGGAATAAAATTGATATTAGACATGGTAGTAAATCATACCGGCTATCATAATAATAGCTATAATACCTATCCAAATAAAAAGATAAAAAATGAATGGTTTAACACAGAAGAAGCTGGAAACATGACAAAAAGTCGTCTATGTGGCTTACCTGATATAAATTGCTCAAATGTAGATGCTGTTGACTATTTAGTAAATAATATACTAAGTTGGATAGAAGAATCTGGAATTGATGCAATTAGAATGGATACTGTAAAACACGTCGAAAATACATTTTGGTATTTCTTTAAATCTTATGTAAAGGGGAAGTATAGAGATATAACACTTATCGGAGAAGATTTAGAATACGATGTTAAAGCTATTTCAAAGTATCAAAAAGATCATGATTTTGATACACTTTTTGATTTTCCGCTATATCAAAAAATAAGAGATGTTTTTATATATGGCGAAAGTCTAGCTTTAATTGCAAGACCTAGACTACAAAATAAAGAGAGAGAAGGTATTCTTGATTTAGATAGGCATTATACAAATGCAAATAGACTCATAACTCTACTAGATAATCATGATTTAGATAATAGATTCATGACGAAAATACTGAATAGATGGGGCTATTGGGATAAAGAACGAGCAAATAAAATTTTCAAATTAGCCTTATCCTTCTTATTTACAACAAGAGGCATTCCACAAATCTACTATGGTACAGAAATTGGACTTGAGGGAAATAAAGACCCTGATAATCGTAGAGATATGCCTTGGAAAAATTTTGATAACAATAATATTCCAAAAGAAACTTATCAAAAGGAAATTTTTGAACATCTAAAGAAGCTAATAAAAATAAGAAAGGAAAATGAATCCATAACTTACGGATATCTCTTCACTCTATATTTAGATAAATATATTTATGCCTATATGCGAGAATTTCAAGGAAATACTATCATAGTAATAATAAATAATGGCTTAGGTAAAATGCCATATCCCTTACAAATTTCTATGAATACAAATACCAATATTCCAAATAGAATAAAAGAAAATATAAAAACCAACAAAATATTTAAAAATTTATTAGATAAAGATGCAGAAAAAGAATCTACAAATGGAAAGTTAGAAATTCAGCTAGAAGGGAAAGAAGTTGTTATACACAAATTAACTGATTAAGCTACATTCAACCTTTTATTGCAACACACCCATAAATATCAATTCCAGTTTTTTCATAAAACACTTCGGCAAGTGTTTTCCAATTTAGTCTTTTACGTGGTCTAGTATTAATCAAATATTCATCTTTCAATAACTCTTCATCTGTTATCTTACTCCAATCAGTTCCTTTTGGGAAGAATCTTCTTAATAACCCATTAGCATTCTCATTAACTCCTCTTTCTCAAGAGTGATAAGGATTAGCATAATATACATTAAGACCTAATACTTTCTCAACTTCTTGATAGTTCCTATTTTCAGGACCATTATCTCTAGTAAGTGTCTTTAAATACTTACTAGGAATAATACTTAATTTACTAAATAAAACCTCATCTCCATCTTTAGCTTTTTTACCTTTAGTCTTCCTGAATAAATATAGCCCACTTACTAATTCATTGATAGTTTTGATAGCTTGTTTAGACTTCTAAGCTAAGACAAAATCATCTTCCCAATGTCCTGTTTCTTTACGTTTATTAGCTATTTTAGGTCTATCTTTAATTAATGGTAAATTCTCTCTTCTAGTGACTTTCTGAGGTATTCTAGCTCCTTTTTTCATTCTTCTTTTACGTTTCCTTGGTAAGTACATTCTAAAATCTTCACACCCATTTTTTAAAGTTCCATTGCCATCTCTGTGAAATTGATTATAATAGAAGGTTTAGGAAATGGTTAGTTGTTTTTTAAGGTAACAGTATCCATTCTATAAGTAATTGATGAAAAAGAAGGTTCAGGAGAGGGTTAGCTGTCTATTAAGGGAACAGTAGCAATTCTAGAAATAATAAAAGAATAGTGGGGTTAAGGAGGGTGTATGGGGGGGGTGGAGGGAACAT
>CAMZLB010000032.1 GCA_947311515.1 Candidatus Moraniibacteriota bacterium
ACCATTATTCAGATTCAGAAAAGATTTAATTTTTTGAATGAAATTTCTCAACTTTTTCACTTCAAATCAAATAAGGTTTGCGTTCATTTCGATATTACAATGAAAAACAAACACACACACATACACATGCATACACATACACACACAAGCGCTCACGCGCACTCACACACCGATTTTTTTCTGCTTCTTCTTTTAATTCTTCTTTTAATTCTTATTTTATTTCTTATTTTAATTCAACAAAAAGACACACAGCTAAACCAAAAAGAAGAATTAATTCAACAAAAAGACACACAGCTAAACCAAAAAGAACAATCAATGCAACAAATGAAAGAAAAATACGATAGTCTGATAATATCAAAGTCATTTTTGATTGGAAATTTGTTTTTTCGTTCAATAAAAAAACCATACAAATTATTAACATTTCCTATTAATTTTTTTAAACTTATTACAAGCAATAAAAAATTGAATAATAATATAATTACACAAAAAATAATAAATGATAATAGACTGGTAACTGATAAACAAGAGGGCATAGAATTAAACCAAAAAGAACAATCAAGTCAACAAAATGAAAGAATAGATAATATATATACCATAGAAGATTTAATATATAAAAATATAATGCATGAGATATATCCGATTAGTTGGATTCCGGTTTCTAGAGATACTTTGAGACTGAATGTGGTCACAGATAGTATTTCAAAAGAAAGTCTTTTTGGAGGTGTAGCTACTGCTTTAATATTAGCGACATTATTCTCAAATAAATATAATATTCCAATTAGAATTATTACTAGAAGTAAGCGTATTGATCCGCAGGATTTTATCATCTTTTTAGATATGATGAAATTAAAATTACCTAGAGATATAGAGTTTTTTTCTGATTATGACAGAAATATTAAGGATGTAAAAGAAAAATTAGAAATTTCAGATAAAGATATTTTCATGGCAACATCTTGGTGGTCCGCTCAGGTAATAAATAATATAAATCAAAGAAATATTTTTTTCTATATTTTACAAGAAGTTGAAGCAATGTTTTATCCTAATGGAGATTATCAGGTTATGTGTGAAAAAATGCTAAAGCAGGATAATATTAAATATTTATTAAATACTAAATTACTTTCTGATTACTATGAAAAACAATCAGATATTTCAGTATATAAGAACTCATCTTTTTTTGAGCCAGCATTTCCGTCTTATATGTACTATCCATCAGAAAGCCAATTTATTAAAAAATATAAAAAAACTTTATTTTTTTATGCAAGACCAAATAATAGTAGAAATCTATATTATACAGGATTACAAATAATAAATAATGCCATAAAAGAAAATATTATAAATACAAATGAATGGAATATATATTTTGCTGGTTCTGAGTATGAAGAAATATTTAAGTTTGTAGATGGGAGTAGACCAATTTTTTTAGGTCTTTTGTCTTGGCAGGAGTATTTGGAATTCGTGAGAAGTGTTGATTTAGGTATATGCTTAATGCATACGCCACATCCTAGTTATCCTCCTTTGGATATTGTTGCATCTGGTGGAGTTGTTTTAACTAATAAATATAAAAATAAACAAACTTTAAAGATGTATTCAGAAAATATTATCGTATCAGATTTAGATGATGAGTCTATGATGATTAATTTACAAAAAGCAATTACATTATCAAAAGAAATATCTAAAAGAGAAGAAAATTATCGAAATAACAATATTAAAAAAGATTGGAATGATTCTTTTGAAGAAATGTTAGAATTTATGTATAAATATAAATAATATGTATAACATTAATATTGATATCAAAGAATCAAACAAAGAACCGTGGAATATACTAATGGAATCTAGGATTAGAAAGTTAATAGATAAAAATAATAAAAATAAAAATGTTGTATATATCGCTGACGTGGTAAATGGAACTTCTTTTAGATATCGTGTTTATAATATGTGTCAAGCATTGGAGTATTCAAATGCTTGGAATGCCACTTTTTTTATTGAAAGTGAATTAAAATTTTTGAAAAAATATTTAGATAAAATTGATATTTTGATATTTTCTAGAACTAAGTGGAGTTTAGAGTATGAAATATTTTTAACTTATTGCAAAAAATATGATATTAAATTAGTATTTGATGTAGATGACTTAGTTTTTGATAGTAGAGATATCGCAATACTTATGAATACTTTAAATATTAAATTAGATGAAAATGGTTACGACTGGTGGTTTTCGTATTTTTCAAGAATTAACTTAATGGCTAAGAAATGTAATTTTTTTATTGGTACAAATAATTTTTTAAATAAGCAAATAAAAAGAACATTTGATAAGCCGACATTTAGTATTGATAATTTTTTGAACAATGAACAGTTATATTTATCTCAAAAATTATTCAACAAAAAAAAAGAAGTTAAAAGAAAGAAGCCTTTTAAAATAGGATATTTTAGTGGCTCTCCAACACATGAAAATGATTTTAAAAAAGTATCAAGTGCGATAAGTAGATTATTTGATAAATATGATGACATAACATTGGAAGTTGTGGGATTTATGAAATTTCCTGATTTTATGAAGAAATATGAAGATTCTGGAAGGATTAAGCATATTGAATTAATGGATTTTTTAACTCTTCAAACTAGAATTTCTCAAGTAGATGTCAATATCATTCCATTAGTTGATAATATATTCACAAATTGTAAATCAGAATTAAAGTATTTTGAAGCGAGTGTTGTAGGAACTCCGTCATGTGCTACTCCTACATATGTTTATGAGAATTGCATTAAGGATAAAAAAACAGGATTTCTATGCAAAGAATATGATTGGTTTAATGTTATTGAAGATATTTATAACAATTATCCGATGAGTTTATTTTTGGATAATGCTAATAAATATTGTATAGATAGATATTCTCCTAAAAATCAATCTAAGAACATAGAGAATGTATTAAATATAATTTATGAAAGTAAATAATATCATAAAAAGAATACAAATCCAGTAAATCGCTATTTAAATATTTTTACATTGATTGTGCATAATTAATTTATTATTGAATAATAACACAAACAATAATTTTTTATTTTCGTATATAAATAATTTAAATTCATAATAATTTAAGGAAATTTTAAAAATGAATCAACAAAATAAGAAAATAGTATATTTTCTTCCAGATATTGGGATTTTTGGAGGTGTTGCTGTTGTTTTGCAACATACAAACAGATTAAAGCAACGTGGTTATGATGTTCTAATTGTAAATAATTATGGAAGTAATACAAAAGTAGATTGGTTTAAAAAAAATGAAGTTAAAATTATTACATGGAGAGATTATAATGATATAAAGTATAATGCTTGCATTGCGATTGCTACTCATTTCAGAACTGTAAGTACTGTTGAAAATATAAAGTCTGATAGGAAAATATATTTTGTACAATCTGATGAACGTAGGTTTGGATTAAGTTTCGATGATTTTTCGTTATGTAATTCAACATACAATAAAAATAATTTTGAATACATGACAGAAGCTATTTGGATTCAAAGATGGTTAAAGGATGAGTTCGGACATGATGTTTACTATGTTCCAAATGGACTTGATAAAGAATTATTTTATGAAGTTGATAACCTTGGTAAAGGTTTTAAAAAAAGGATTTTAATAGAAGGGTCAATAGATGTGCCTTTTAAGGGTATGCAAGAAGCATATGATGCAGTTAAGGATCTAGATGTAGAGTTATGGATTGTTAGTAATTGTGGTACTCCAAAGAAAGATTGGAAATATGATAAATTTTATAATAATATACCAATACATAAAATGCGTGATTTGTACTCAAGTTGCGATGTTTTTTTGAAAATGAGTAAGGTAGAGGGATTTTTTGGCCCACCACTTGAAGCTATGGCATGTGGATGTGCAGTTGTAGTTGGAAAATGTACTGGATATGATGAGTATATAGTAAATGAAGGAAATGGATTAGTTGTTGAAAAATCAAATGTTAATAGTGCAAGGCAGGCAATAAAAAGATTGCTTAATGATCAGAAGTTAATAAATAAATTAATTAAACAAGGGAGAAAGACAGTTGAAAAATGGTCATGGGATCGTTCTATTGATTTTTTAGAATGCGTTATTCTGAATAAAGAAAAAGAAATCATGTATAATGATAATTTTCCAGAGCAATATAATTTTGACTTAACAATTAGAAATGTTTTGAATGATATAGCATTAAAACAAAATGATAATATTAGAGAATGTATGTATAAAAAAAATATAATAGAAAAATCTAAATTTTGGAAAATTCAAAATGTTTACATGAATGCAAAAAATACTATATTAGGTAAATAATTTTTATATGAATAAAAAAAGAATCGCTTTTGTTTCGCAATCAATATATTTTAAATCAATGTATGGAGATTCATTAAAAGATGATTATGATATTTTTGATTTAGAGCACCCTCTCACAGATGGAGATTACACAGAATTGATAAAATTTGATGCAGATTATAATATTTTTTTTAGAGGTGAATATGTCCCAAATGAAGTGTTAAATCAACTAAAAGGCTGTAAAATTGCATTATCAAGTGAACCATTTCCAAGATGTATTAATGGTAAATGGGAATTTACTTTAGATTCAGTTGCTAGATATGCAGAATTTAGACAAATTAGAAATAAAAATTTTGATTATATATTTCACTACGATAAGCATTCTTTGAAATTATTTAAAAAGGATAATATTAATATATCAGGAGAATTTCTCTTGCCTGTAGATTTAACTCTTTATAATAGCGAATTAAATAATAAGAAAAAACATAACGTATTTTTTATAGGAAGAGCGACCAAACATAGAGATGAGTTATTTGATTTTTGCAAAGTTCGAACTGATTTTTTACATATAGCGCATGGAGTACAGGGAAAAGAGCTCGTGAAATGTTTAAATGATAGTAAGATATGTTTAAATGCTCATGCTGAAGATGAAATTTCTTGGGAGCCTCGTATGCAGATGATGATAGCATGCGGAGCTTTTGTGTTAAGCGAGAAAATATTACCAAATACGTATTTAATACCAGGAAAACATTTTATACAATATAATGGGACAGAGGATTTATATAATAAAATTAAATATTATTTAAATCATGAAAATGAGAGAATTAAGATATCTAATGAAGGATATAAAGCAGTACATAAACAATTTTCAGCTTATAAAAATTTTTCAAAATTAATAAATGATATTGATAATAAAAAATATGATAAATTTATATCTGGAGAGGATATCGCACCAAATTATTATAATTATAAAGAGTCAAAATATAAACATTTAAAATGGTTAAATAAAATACTAGGAAAGCAATTAAAATATATTGAAAAAAATGATAATAAAGAGGATTGTATAAAAGTTTTAAATATTAAAAATTCAAAATCATTTAAGTTAGGGGATTTGTTTTTTCGTTCAATAAAAAAACCATATAAATTAATTACATTTCCTTATAATTTTATCAAGATTTTATTAGATAAATATTAATTAAAATAGTTAATTATTCTATGACAATTTTTTTTGTCATAGATAGGAAAAAAAGATTTCATTTTTTTTAGATTTTTCTTAGAAGGCTTGAAATTTAAATTAGTTATCTTTAATATTTCATCAACTAAGTGATCTGTTTGAGTGCAAACAGTTCCAAATCCATCAATTTCATAATCAAAATAACCTTTTTTGTAATGATCTCTAAAGAAAGTATTTTTATCAAATTGATAATATAGTATAGGTTTTCGCATATATGCAAAATCAAATGCAACACTTGAATAATCAGTTATTAATAAACAAGCACTTTTTAACTTTTCTTGCATACTTATTTTTCCAGGCTCAAGAAATACTATTTGTTTTGAAGTTTTGTTAAAAAATTTTGTATATTTTTGAGCTTCAGGATGCATTAGTACATTAAATGTTAAATTTTCTTTTTTGAGAAATTTTAGTAGCTTTTTATTATTAAATAATTCAGTATATTTTTTATAAAATTCTGATTGTAAAAACTGTTGATCTGTAATTATTATTTTTTTTATCCAAGATGGTTGCATGCAGTAACTACGCCAAGTCGGTATAAGTAATATTTCCTTTTTTGTGTTGAATTTATGTAAATTATCAAATCTTGGAAAGCCTGTGTATAAAATTTGTTCTTTTTCATATCCAAAAGTTTTAGATATATAGTTATATTCAGGTTTTCCGCCGCAAATAAAATAATCAAAGTTAGCACTTTTATTACCTAAAATGTTAGATACATTATTGTGAGTAATGCCATGTTGTAAAAAAATATAAGTTTGCGTTGAAAATAGATTTTTGCAAACTTGAGGTAATTGAATATTCCAAGGGTCTACAAAAGATTTTGCATGAGTTATAAAAAATTTAGTAGTGAATATAAGGAAAAATCTATGTTTAAAGCTTTTGTACTTTATGAAAGTTTTGTCTTTTAATAAGTTTTTGTCAGTGGTCAAATAAAAACATTTAGCTGAAATATTATTTTTCTTGCAATAGTTAAATAGCACAAAAGCATTGTCTCCTGCGTCAAAACCTCTTTCACAAAAGAGCCAGAGCTCTTTGTTTTGAAATAAATTAAATAAATAGGCTGAAATAATATAAGGAAACATTTTAAGTAATATCCAAAATGTATGTAATCTATGTTTTAATGTGTTCATAAATATTATGATTTGTGTATGTTCATTATTGCATAAAAAGTGTATAATTAAAACTATAATACAAAAATATAAATAATAAAGATGAATAAAGTTAGAGTAGTTTGTGATTTGATTAAATTATTTTTTGATGGATATAATCCTTTAATTAAGTCACTGAGTTATTCAGGACAATTTTTTTGGGAGATTTCACAAAAATATAGTGTTAGTGATATAATTTTGATTATTGATAAAAATACTAATAAAAAAAATAGAATTATATCAGAGCTTATTTTTTTACATAGAAAAGATAAATTAAACGTGAGAGTTGTAAATTTAGAAAAGGAACAATTTAGTCCTATACAATTTAAAAAAGAGCTTATTATATCATTTGTAGATACTGATGCATTGGATGAGGTATCTGGAGCTTTTTTATTAACTAAAGAATATGTGGAAAAAGAAAAAGCAGTATTTTCAGGTTTTTTTGCAGACAATTATTATATGTCTATTTTTGATAAAGAAATATATTATTCATTGAAGGGTGATTCTATGAAAATAAATTTTAAAATCCAAGCTATAATTACTTGCTATAATGAAGAGGATGTAATAGGGCAAACAATAGAATATCTAACAAATCAAGGAATTCAAGTACATGTTATAGATAATTGGTCATCGGATAATAGTAAAAAAATTATTGAAAAAGCAGTTCTGGCTAATACTATGGTAACCTCTGAAAAATATCCAAAGGATGGACCAAGTGATACATATAACTGGAAAGATTTACTGATAAGGGTTCAGGAGTATTCTATGACGCATCATGAAGATTTTGATTGGTTTATACACCATGATGCCGATGAAATAAGAGAAGCTCCATTTAGAGCTACTGAGAGTCTTTGGGAT
Source organism: Candidatus Moraniibacteriota bacterium (assembly GCA_947311515.1). Lineage (GTDB taxonomy): Bacteria > Patescibacteriota > Minisyncoccia > Moranbacterales > JALWEZ01. Next base: position 7,521 of record CAMZLB010000032.1, read on the forward strand.
GGTATTCAAGTAGTTGATGATTTGGGATATAATGCTATCGACCATACAGTTTTAAATTTTGCTCTTACGGAGGATGGTTTTGATGGTACGCAGAATATTTCAAAATATTTTAAGTATTTTGAATTTGGTCTTAGGAAAAATTATCACCATAAACAAATTAAAGCGTGGAAGTCTACAAGTTTAGTTGATTTAGCTTCTTCTGGCGGACATGAGGCTAAATTTGATAACAGAGAAGTATTTCCATATAGATTTTTATTGAAACATTATCCCTTAAGAAGTGTGGCTCAAGCGAAAAAGAAAATTTTTAAAGAAAGAAAGCCTAGATGGAACAAGAAAGAACGTGCAAATAATTGGCATAAACAATATGATGAAATTTCTGAGCAACATCAATTTTTAGTATCTACAAAAAATTTAATTAAATATAATAGAAAAGAAACATACAAAAAACATTTGATAAGACTTATTTTTGGTTTGTTGGAAAAGTAAATTTATGTATTTTTAATTTTTCTATAAATACCATGTAGAGTTTTGGATGATTTATATAATATAAAATATAAAAATTTTGTAGAATTTAAAGAAAATGAGTATTTGAAGCTTAAAGGTAGAAGTCTTTGTAATATGTGAGTTTTGTTTTTGTAGTTATAAATATTAATTTTTGAATAGATATTTCTAGTTGCTTTATAAAAGCAATTTTTATCTTCCTTGGAGAAAGTTACAATATTTTCCAATAATATATTATGCATAAATTGATACCAATTATTTAGATGAAAAATATTTATTTCATTTCGTAGAGAAGGGTATTTTGATTTTATAGTTTCTAGATAATTATGATGCATCAGATGGCAATTATAACTAGATTTTGTAGTATAGGTTTTATTTGTTGCAGCGTTACTAGTTGCCTCTTTTCTGTAATTGTAAAATTTTTTATTTACAAAAAAGATCTTTGAAGAATTTAAAAAGCATTCTAATGAAAATTTAGCATCTTCATTAAAGAGTTGATTTTCCAAAAAAGGTTCAATATTACTTAGAAGCTCTCTTGAATATATTTTATTCCACACACTCATAGAATGAATAATTTCTGCATTATTTTTTAATAGTTCAGAATTTGAAATAAGTTGTTCTTTTTTAAAAAGTGGACTTGAAGGATGTTTTGGTTTGGTGAAATGTTCTTTTTCGTTAAAAAAAATAAAATCAAAGCATGATAAGGATATATTATTTTGTTGCATTTTTGGTATCAAGTATTTATATGCTTTTAACTCTAGATAATCATCAGGGTCCACAAATGTTATATACTCACCAGTGACGAGTTTTAATCCAGTATTTCTAGCTCCTCCAGGACCTTTATTTATTTTGTGATTTTGAATTATTATATTATTAGGATATTTTTGTTTATACTTTTTAACAACATCCATACTTTTATCTTTGGTACAATCATTTATGCAGATAATTTCTAAATTTTCTATTCCGTAAGTTTGATTGATTAGAGAATTTAGACATTTATCTATATATTTTTCAGCTCCAAATATTGGGATTATTATTGATAATTTGGGTATATTCATATATGATATATTATAACAGAGTTATATAAAATTAGTAATGTCATTAGATGAATAATATAAAATATGGAATTATAATTCCAACTTACAATAATGCAGAACTTACAATTGAATGCATAGAAAGTATCAAAAAAAATACTAAAGACTATTGTATTTACTGGGTAGATGATGGTTCAGAGAAGTCTAACTTTGAAAAAGTATCAGATTATTTAAATAGTGACATCTCAATAAATTTTATTAGTCTCAAAAAAGAAAAAAATACTGGATTTGTAAAGAGTGTAAACATTGCAATAAAAAGGGTACTTGAGGATAATATTGAGTATGTTATATTATTAAATAATGATACTATTATAAATTCTAGTGGTTGGCTGGATAATTTATGCTTTGTTTTAGAAAAGGATGATAATATAGGATTAGTTGGACCACTTTGTTCAGGTAGTAATCAGTCGCCTAGATTTTTGACTTATTATGATAAACGATTTCCGAAAGATATTTTTAAAAAATATAAAACAGCAGAAACTCACAAGGAAATAGATGAATATGTTCAAAGAGAATATAAAAATTTTTACTTAAAAACATATGATAGACTTGCATTTTTTTGTGTTATGATAAGATTAGAAGTGTTTAATGATATAGGATTATTAAGTGAAGATTATGGGTTAGGTTATTATGATGATGATGATTTTTGTGAGCGTTCAGTTAGGTCTGGATGGGACTTAGCTATTGCTTGTGATACTTTCATAACTCACAAAGCAGAGAAGTCATTTCAAAACAAATTTACAAAAGCTAAATGGGATAAAATTAAGGAGAGACTATATAAAAAAAATAAAGATATTTTTGAAAAAAAATTTGAATATGGAGAGTATGAAAAAATGATTCCAAAAGAAAACAAAAATGAATTAAGGGTTCGATTATGGAGAAAAAAAAAGGAAATACAGGACATACAAAGGGAAATGGATTTTATGAAAAATTCTAAATTTTGGAGGTTTAGAAATAAGTATTTAAAATTAAAGAGTAAAATATGGCAGGATCGAGGATGAGATTAATTAGAGATAAGTTTATTTATTTATACAAAAATGTATATGATGTTTTAGATTTGGTACGCTTTAGGATTAGATATTCTTTAAAAAAGAAGGAAATAAGTATAAAGCCTATATGGCTATTTTCAGAAAGACCCATAGATGCTAGAGATAATGGCGTTATATTATTTGAATATGTGAGGAAAAATCATCCAGAAATAGATGCTTACTATATTATTTCTGAGTCAGTAAATGATACAATTGATTACAAAAGAGTTAAATCTATTGGAAATTTGATTCATTATAAAACAAAGGAACATAAGAACATATTTATGCAGGCAAATGTACTTGTATGTGCTCATTTTCGTGGCAATATTGAGCCATGGCGAGAGAGGGTTATGAAATTTTTATATAAAGGATACTATGATAAGAAGTTTGTTTTTTTGCAGCATGGTGTAATATATAATGATTTGAGTCATTATATCAAAAAAGAAGTATCAAATTTTGACTTATTTATCACAGGAGCAGAGCCCGAATATGAACATTTATTAGAGACATTAGGTTATTCAGAAAAGCAAATTAAGTACATAGGACTTGCTAGACATGATTTGTTACACGATATAAAAACAAAAAAACAAATATTAGTGATGCCTACATGGCGTAGGTATATTGCATGTGATAGTATTAATAATAGAGATAAAATTTTTAAAAAAACTACTTATTTTAAATATTATCAAGAATTTATAAATAGCGAGAGATTGGATAAATTTCTTATAGATAATGATTTAGAATTAGTATTTTATTTGCACGCTGAAATGCAGAAATATCTACATAATTTTAGTACTGGCTCAAAAAAGATAATTTTAGCGGACAAAAGTAAATATGATGTTCAAAATTTATTAAAAGAATCAAAAGTGCTTATTACTGATTATTCTAGTGTTATGTTTGATTTTGCATACATGAAGAAGCCTATTATAAATTATACATTCGATAGAGACGACTTTTATAAGCATTTGAAGCCGGGGTATTTTTCTGTGGAAAAAGATGGATTTGGACAAGTCACAAAAGACTTAGGAGGTGTTTTGGATGAATTGGATAAAATTGTTAAGAATAGTTTTAATTTGTCAGAAAAATATAAAAATAGAGTAGAAAAGTTTTTTGTATTACATGACACAAATAATAGAAGGAGAAACGTTAAAGAAATTTTAAAATTAAATATATGAGAAAAACTTTAACATCTTCTGCGGTTATACCTTATTATAATGCTGGTAGATTTATAGATGAAACATTAAAGTCAGTTAAGAATCAAAGTAGAAAATTTGATGAGATTATAGTAGTTAATGATGGAAGCTTTGATGAGGTATCACTTGAAAAATTGGAAATTTTAAAAAAAGATGATGAATTGACTGTGATAAGTCAAAAAAATCAAGGTGTTGTACATGCACTTACAAACGGTATGAAAATTGCAAAGTCTGATATTGTTTTTGAGGTAGATGCTGACGATATACTTTTATATAATTATGTTCAAAAATTTATGGAAGTTTTTGAATCTAATGATGAAATTGATGGCATGACTTGCGGATATAAACTTTTCTTTGATGGAGTGGATTATGAAGTTGAGGAAAATTTTCATAAGTTATATATGCCCAGTGGATACATTAAACCAGATATGTTTTTTTATAATTGCATTGGAGGACAAAATTCGGCATTTCGTATAAATAAGCTTCAATCTGTAAATTATTATTTGGATTTTGGAGGTCCGCAAGATTGGGGTGTTTGGCTTAAATTTGCAGCAAAAAAATATAAACAAGCTGTGCTTGAAGAATATTTATATCTATACAGAGTACATAAAAATGGTTTTTCACAAAGAATAGAAAAAACACATGATTTTGATGAGGCACTTAGGTTAATGATGGGGAAAGTATTGCATGGAAATTCTCAAGAATATTCAAAAAAAGTATATGTAGAAATGAAAAATAAATTCTTTGAGAATAGGAAAAATGAAATTATAAAAAAAAGTAGTTCAGTAAAGTTATCACCTAGAAAAATAAAGCAACTTTCAAGGGAAGCGATTTATGTAATGAATCGGGAAGGTATAAAATCTACAATTAGTAGAATAAAAAATTATATAAAACACGGCAGGGGCGTATTGTGATGACACATATATTTGGAATATTGGAATTTTAGTGAATTTCTATAAAGTTGTGGAACTAATGACGATAGTTAAATTAATATGTTAGTTACTTGAGTTCATGTGAGGATTTAATAATGGTTATCGTGTGTAAGTTTAAATTAAAATAAAAATTGTAAATAAATAGAAATATTGCAATAAATACAATTTTTGAGTAATTTATGAGTTTAGTGAAGATGTCTTGTATATATAGATTACATTTTAAAATTTTTATGCTAAACTTAATTAGTAATAATTTATAAGTACTTATGAATTTTTTTAAAAAAAATTATCTGCTGTTTGTGGTTTTTTTGACTGGTGCATCAGTTCTTGTTATAGAGGTTACTGCTGTTAGGATATTGTCACCGTTTTATGGAAATACGATATATACAATGTCCAGTATTATAACAGTGATACTGGCTGCACTCAGTTTTGGTTATTATCTTGGTGGTAAATTAGCAGACAAGAGACCTTCTGTAGTATTATTTTTTGTAATTATATTTTTGAGTGGTTGCATATTATTAATTCTACATGTCTTTGGGCTTATATTACTTCCTCTTTTGGGCGTGAAATTATCTGTATCCAGTGGACCGCTTGTAGCATCACTTTTTTTATTTCTCATCCCTTCTTTGCTATTAGGTACTCTTTCTCCTTTTGTTATCAAGCTTCAAAGTGATGCTTTTCCAAATAGAGGTGTAGGTACGCTATCAGGTCAGATATTCTTCTGGTCAACATTTGGAAGTATATCGGGTAGCTTATTTACTGGTTTTGTTCTTATTCCTAGGTTTGGCGTGAATGAAATTGTAATTGCAAATAGTATCTTATTGTTTGCCCTGGGACTAATTCCAATTGCAGTTTTAGATAAGGAAAGAAAATATATATACAAAATTATAATTCCTGTTTTCATCTTTGTAGCATTTATGCTAATGGGTAAATATATAGAGAAAGTATTTATAAAAAATGTTATTTACAAGACGGATACAATGTATCAAAATATATTAATAACAGAAAATGAGTGGAAAGATGGAAGGAATGTGAGAGCTTTGAGCTTTAGTAACAATGGAATACAAAGTGCTATGTATTTAGATGAAAAAGATCCAACAGACTTGGTATTTGAATATACTAAATACTATGAGATTTATAAAATTTTTAATCCAGATATAAAAAATGCATTAGTTATTGGTGGTGGAGCATACTCAATTCCGAGGGCATTACTGCATGATTTGCCAGAGGTTGAAGTAGATGTTTCTGAGATAGATAATGAGTTATATGAAATAGCTAAAAAACATTTTAATTTAACAGATAATAAAAGGCTTACCGTGCATACTAAAGATGGTAGGCGTTTTTTGTCAGACACTGATAAAAAATATGATTTTATTTTTGCTGATGCATATGGATCATCTCTCTCTGTGCCTTCACATCTTACAACAACAGAATTTTTTGAGATTTCCAAAAATAAAATGAACGATGACGGTATATTTATTGCAAATATAATAGGCTCTTTGTCTAGGCAAGATCCTTCTTTTTTATTTTCTGAAATAAAAACTTTTCAAAAGACATTTCCAAATAGTTATTTTTTTGCAGCGAAGTCTAAAAAAAATATAAATAAACAAAATATAATTTTTGTAGGAATAAATGGTAATAAAATAGTTAATTTAAATTCAGAAAAGATTTCTTCAAATCTTAACACATTTTTAAGTTCTCTTCATGAAAATATGTTAGATATGAATAGATTTAACATGAATAATAATAGTATAGTACTTAGAGATAATTATGTTCCAGTTGATTACATGAATAAAAATATGTCTAAGGAGTCAAATAAAATTAGGGAAAGTGAAATGATAGCTATTATAAAGCAACAGTTAAATCATGGACCAAGATATTTAGACTCAGATGGACATGAGAATATTCAAAAGGTTATAGCTGCAGAGATGAATGACTTAACTGATGAAGTAGTTATTCAAAAGTGGGTGCATTCTGCAAGAGATGGAAAAGAATATAAGTTAAAAAATATCATAGGAAAACTAAATCCGGATAAAAAAAATAGAGTATTGCTAGCTGCTCATTATGATAGTAAAAAATTCGCTCATATGGACAAAAAAAATCCAAGTAATTTCATGCCAGGAGCAAATGATTCTGGTTCAGGCGTTGCTGTGCTTTTTGATATAGCTAGAGAATTATCTTTTGATATTGATAAAATAGAAAATATTGGCGTTGACTTTGTTTTCTTTGATGGTGAAGAGGGTGAGGTTGGTGTTGGTGGAGATTTTTCACATTTTGAAACTTTGGGATCAGCTTATTTTGCAAAAAATATAGAAAATATTTATTCTAATGATGAAATAGTTAGTGGAATTGTAGTAGATATGGTAGCAGATAAGGATTTTAAAATTTTAAAAGAACTTGATTCTTTTGGAAATGCCAAAGAACAAATGAGCAAATTTTGGAAAATTGCACAAAAAGAAGATTTTAAAGTATTCTCTAATGAATTTTATGGAGAAAGTATAACTGATGATCAAGTACCACTTAATAAAATAGGAATTCCTACTTTTTTATTGATAGATAGATATTATGAGTATTGGCATACTACGAAAGATACACTTGATAAATGTAGTGGTAAAAGCATGAGAATTGTCTCTGATTCTATAGTTAAATACTTAAAGGAAGTAAGTAATGATTTGAGATAATTAGTTTGATTTAAAATAGTATCAAGACTCTGTTTACTTTCTATTAATAGGTAATTAGTCTATGAGGAAAGTTTGTAAAACTCTACAAATTAATCCTAGACTTGAAAATCCATCTTGGAAGAGGTTAGTTTTATTTAATTTATGATAATGTATTTTTTTATTATTCATCACTATTTAGTTATACACAAACAACCTATTGAATAGAATGGTGTAGCATTTGCAGTATAAGCCATTGGTTTTATTTTTTTGCAAGTTATTTGTTCTCTTGTATGGTTCTCATATCCAAAAAATACGTTTTTTTATATAAGTAATCAAATGTATTGTTTTGTGAAACATGGGTTGAAGTAAATTCTAAATGAGATTTAGCTCTAAAAGTAATTTAGATATTACACAAAAAGTAAAAAGTTAACAATTAATAAATTTAGAAGGGTAATATTTCTACTAAAAAAGTATTCATGATATTTTCATTGACGCATCAAGAAATTAAGAATCTGTCGAAGCAAGAAACGTGTCAAATCCTATAATCATGACACCTAAATAGCTAATTTTATATCATTTAAAATGACACTATAGAAGGTTTTAATTTTTTAAATGAATTAGAACTTTTAACATACTTTTTACCTTTCTTTTTACTATACAACTTATACAATTTTTTTAACTTTTTATCAATTTTTCTTTTAAGTTCAACTGGATTCAATAACTCATATTTTTTATTCAATTTTTCTTTAATTTTATCAT
>CAMZLB010000033.1 GCA_947311515.1 Candidatus Moraniibacteriota bacterium
CCTGAAAAGAGTTTAACAGTTCAAGAGTTAAAGGGGAAATTCCTACTTAGTGAAAAAATCTATACATTTCTATTGCAAAAAAAGATGGAGACACAAATATCTTTAGCCTCTATTATTCAAAATACAGAGATTATTGAGAATGCTAGAGAGGGAGTTGCTCCTATTAAACCAAATAAAAAACTTATTGTGATTGTCGCATTTATCGTAGGTCTCATATTTGCGATTTTCTGGGTACTTTTAGCCTCCATGCTAGACAATAAAATTCGTACCGAAGCAGATATTATAGCATTAACTGATACTCCTCTCTATGGTAGTTTACCTAATAAAAAGAACAAACGATTTTTTGAAGAGGCAATCCGTAACATACGCACCAACTTACAATTTGTTTTACCAAAAAATAAAGAGTGTATTACATTTTTGATATCATCTACAATTATGGGGGAGGGGAAAACTACAGTTATTGCAAATCTTGCAACTATTTTTGCTAAAACTAGCAATCGTATACTTATTATGGATTTAGATTTACGGAAACCAAGACTCTATCAGGAGTTAAAACAGAGTAATAAATTTGGAATAACACAATATCTTACAGGAAGCCTTGAACTAGATGAGTGTATCCAACATCTCAATGAGCATTTAGACTTTTTTCCAGCAGGAGCAGTCCCCCCTAATCCATCAGAACTCTTAATGAGTGAACAGTTTAAAGAGACCATGGAAAAGCTATTTTTACGTTATGATTATATATTTTTTGATACACCACCTATAGGCTCTGTAATTGATGCAAAGATACTTTTACCTTATAGTGATATTGTTTTACTAATAGTCCGTGCTAATATTGCTGAAAAGAGTTTTATAGAACACTTTAATGAGTTACAAGAGAAGGCGAATATTAAATCATCAGGTATTATCTTAAATGATGTCAAGCATGATAAGAGCAGTAGTTACGGTTACGGTTACGGTTACGGTTACGGTTACGGAGTATAATTATCTTTTCTCTCTTTAACAAGCAAAAAGAATCATCTCTTCAAGTAGATATACACTCCCATCTCATTCCTGGAATCGATGACGGGGCTAAAACAATAGAGGAGTCCATAGCACTTATCTTAGAACTCAAAAAGATGGGCTATAAAAAACTCATCACTACCCCACATATTAGCGATATGTTTCCCAACCCAAAAGATACCATTCTTCATGAGTTTCAAAAGTTAAAAGAGGAGGTCAAAAAAAGGAAAATAGCCATCGAACTTGAAGTAGCAGCCGAATATTATGCCGATGAGTCATTTGAAAAGCTTCTTTATAAAGGGAATCTATTGAGTTTTGGAAAAGAGGACTATCTTCTCTTTGAACTTTCCTACTTTACCAAACCCCAAGATTTAGAGAGTATGATTTATGAGATTCAAAAAGCAGGGTACACCCCTGTTCTCGCACACCCTGAGCGTTACACCTATTTTCATGACTCCATAGATAACTACAAGAGGCTAAAAGAGGTTACCGATGTTCTCTTTCAATTAAACATTGTCTCAATCGCAAACTACTACTCCAAACAGATTGCCAAAATAGCAAAAGGTTTAATAGATGCAGGACTCATAGATTTTATGGGTTCAGACACCCATAAGAAAAGACATACCACCTATCTTAAACAAACTCTTTCTGACACTTATTACAAAAAATCATTAAGGAAAAATGTTATTTTAAATAATAAATTATTATAATATTTAAAGTTTAAAGGATTACTATCATGAATAAAATCTAACAATTACATTTTATTTATAAAACTCTCTATACCACTTTACAAACTCAGCAATTCCATCAGCTAACTCTCTACTTGGTTTATAACCAAACTCATTCATTAAACTACTAACATCTGCATAAGTAGAAACCACATCACCATCTTGCATTGGCATAAAGTTTTTTTCTGATTTTTTGCCAAGTGTATTTTCTATGGTCTCAATAAAGCTCATGAGAGGAAGTGGTGCATTATTACCAATATTATAAAGTCTATAAGGAGCAGAAGAAGTTGAAATATCAGGCTCTTTAGCATTCCATCCACTATTTGGCTTTGCTGGGTTGTCTATGACCTTAATGATACCATCGATAATATCATCAATGTAGGTAAAGTCTCGACTCATATTACCATTGTTAAATACTTTAATGGGTCTGTCATTTAAAATAGCATCCGTAAATAGCATAGGTGCCATGTCTGGTCGTCCCCATGGACCGTAAACTGTAAAAAAACGAAGTCCAGTTGTCTGAATATTATAAAGATGGGAATAAGTGTGTGCCATCATTTCGTTTGATTTTTTCGTTGCAGCATACAGGCTAACCTGATGTTCTGTTTTGTCAGTAGTTTTAAAAGGTTGAGACTCATTAAGCCCATATACACTAGAGCTACTAGCATAAGATAGATTTTTTACACTATGATTTCTACATCCCTCAAGTATATTTAGAAATCCTACTACATTACTTTGTATATAAGCATGAGGGTTTTTCAGAGAATAACGCACCCCTGCTTGTGC
>CAMZLB010000034.1 GCA_947311515.1 Candidatus Moraniibacteriota bacterium
ATAGGAGAAAAAAAATATTTTAGTATTAATAGTACAAATGCAATATATTATTGTTTGAAATATGGATTTAGAGAATTGGCTATAATAGAAACTAGGACTTTAGAAAAAATAAAATAAATTCTCCATATGTGCTTTATGTTAAAATATAAGAGTAATAATATTGAACAAAGATTTGCAAAAGTTAACATCTATGGACTAATAGAAAAGCTGAAAGAGTTATCAGAACTTTATTAGAAATGTGGCATAATAAAACTGAATTTAAAAATAGAGATCATACAAAAAAAGAATTGATAAGATTTGTGAATTACTACAATACAGTTAAACTTCATAAAGGAATAGATGGGAATACTCCTGTAGAACAATTGATTAGTTATTTTTATCCTGAAGAAATGTAAACAACGCGGTGGATTATAGCAGGTTATATTTTATTTTTTTTAAAAAGTTTCAATTAATCATAAATTAAAGAATTACTTGATTTCAAGTTTTAAAATTATAGTTTAAAATTGAAAAAAAGTTGGATAATACCAACTTTTTTATTTTGTGCTGGAGAGAGGACTTGAACCTCCACAAGATTGCTCTTACCAGGGCCTAAACCTGACGCGTCTACCAATTCCGCCACCCCAGCTAACTATTTAATAGTATATAGTAAAAAATAGAGTAATGCAAATTAAAAACTTATAAAACTAAATTATTAGTAAAAATCAAGAAGATAAATCTAAAATATATTTTAAAAAACTTTGTTAAATTAAATGTTATTTTATATGAAATTATCTCAAAAATTTCTTAAGTCGTTCCACTTCTGGTCCAAGTGCTCCTGAATCATCATATTCACCACTATGTCTTATCATACCATTATGCGTGTGTTTGGTATGGTCAATGTGGATACTTATATTAAGATTGGTATTTTCTTTGGTTATATAAGCATGAAATCTAGGGTAACCATTTCTACCCATTGGCAAGATATAGCTCTGCTCATTCGGATTTGAATGTCTTTGAAATGTATAACCAGCTCTACGCATCAGCATTACTGGATTAACGGATATGTTTTTTATTGAAAATTTCATATTTTATTACTTTACCCAATATTTTTCTCTTAGTTTAGAATCATCATCTTGCCTCTTGTTTTTTATGGAAATTTTTGCATCTTTTTGAATTAGCTTTAAATCTTCATGTCTTAATTTTTTTGCTCTAGTCGATAAGTACTCTAAGGTATTTAATTTTGGATTTTCTATAACTTCAGATAAAAGTATATTAAGAATATCACCAATCTTTCTACCAGGTTTAAATTCTAAGTCTTTTATCATTATATCTCCATTTATTTTGAGCATTTTTACGCTCACAGGATCTTTGGATACTTTATCTACCATGTATTGGAAATGTCTCAATTTATATGGCATTGCTTTAGGAGTATTTGAGCCTAGTCTATCTCCAATTCTTACGTCCATTAAGTCTTTCATATTACTCAGTCCAACTTTATGTATAATACGTCTTATAGCAGCTTCTGTGACATCTCCTACGCTATAGTAAAACATATGATTTCTTACAAGCATTGAAGTATGAGTTACAATTTTTTTTGAGTATTTCATTCTATTCAAAATTCTTTTTGTCATATATTCACCAATGTACTCATGGCTATAAAAAGTACAATCTCGACCCTTTCCTCTTTTGGATTTTGGCTTGCCTACATCATGCAATAAAGCTGCAAGTTTTACAGATAATTTTTTACTAGGACAAGTCTCCATTGCTCTTATATTATGTTCCCATACGTCATATATGTGGTGATGATTTTGAGTTACTCCTATACCTATTTCTAGTTCAGGTATAATGTGTTTTAGTAGTCCTGTATTATGTAAAATTTGCAAGCCATGCCTAGAATAAGTACTCATCACAATTTTTGAAAATTCTTCTTGAATTCGTTCTATAGAAACGTGTGGAAGTAGGTATGAGTTTTTTTCTATCGCAGACATAGTTTCAGGTTCTATTTTGAAGTTTAGTTGTGCTGCAAATCTAACTGCTCTCATCATACGAAGGGCATCTTCATTGAATCTTGCAATAGGATCTCCGACTGCTCGTATAATTTTATTTTGAATATCTTTCTGTCCTTTGAAGTTATCGATTAACTCATTTTCTACATTTATAGCAAGAGCATTCATGGTAAAGTCTCTTCTGGACAAATCTTCATTTAAGGTTTTTGCAAATTTAATTTCATCAGGACGCCTTCTGTCACTGTAGGTCGTTTCTATTCTGTAAGTTGTAGCTTCTATAACATCATGCTCTCTACCTTTCTTACCACTTAATAAAAAAGGCTCAGTTTTTATACCAACAGTTCCAAAATCATTTTCATAGAAACTATCTGGAAATAATTTCATAATTTGACTTGGTGTAGCATTAGTTGTTATGTCCCAGTCGTTTATGTCTATTATATTCAAAATAGTATCTCGCACACTACCACCAACGATGTAGGCTTCAAAATTATTTTTATGGAAGATGGCTAATGTTTCTAAAACAGGTTTTGGAATTTTTTTAATCATATTTACATACTACGCTAAAATTTACTTTTTGTCCAAATTAAAATGTGTTTAAAATGTGAGCTATTTATCATTTTTAAAAAAAGTTGCATTTATTTTAAAATCATGTATAATGTATTATATTAGTTATCTAGGTAAATTTAAGCGTATTTAAAGTTTGCTGATAAGTAGTAAGATGGGTGTATAGCTCAGTTGGTAGAGCAACGGCCTTTTAAGCCGACGGTCGGGGGTTCAAATCCCTCTACACCCACACTTAAGTGCCTTTTGGCTCTTTTTTGTTTATAGTATCTTTATTGAATACATACTAGTTACTTCAAATTTGAATCCTTAAGGAGATTCTTATTATTATAAAGTGTTTATTGTAGTGACTAGGATGAATAATAGGATAAATGATAGTATAAATGAAAAATAATGTCCACAATAGTAAAGAAAGAATATTTGGTATAAGTATCATGTAAAATATTGGACACTTATTTAAATTATTACTTCTAGTCAAGGGTCTTATGTTTTTCTTTGATTTTTATTATTTCTACTAAAAAATTTAAAAATTATAGTAATAAAGTTGAATACTGCACGGTGACTTCTTCTTTATATACATAATAAAGGTAAAGGGATATGATATTTTTTGAAATAAAGCAGTGGATTTGAGAAAGAATTGATGAGTTTAAGTTTATTTTTTGCAACATGGTACAATCTAGGAGATTGTTAAATTAAAGAATTCGTAGTAGTCTCAAAGACTTTAGATATTTTAAAATAACAAAAATATCTTTTTCTGCAAAAAATACAGATAAAAAAAGAAATAAATAATTATCTTCCATCATATCAAAAGTGTAGCATCCTCTAAAATTACCAAATATTCGTGAAAATAAAGTTCAGTGATTTGTGTTGTGCATGTTCCATAATCTTTACAGGATATGTAAAGAATTAGTCATTAATTCTGTAAAATAAATATTTTATGACTAGAGTTATTTAACAATTTTTTCTCTTTCCTGTTTTATAAAAAATTTCTGATATTAGGTCGAAAGTTGTTATTTTTATATCTGTTGCTCTGTGAAATTACGTATTTTTAGGTTTTTATGTATTTAGATAGTAAGTATAGCTTTTTTGGTTTTTAAAGAAGTTTTATATAATAGAATAAAATAAATATCAAAAAATTAAAATTTGACAAAAGTTTATTGAACTGATATTATTTTAGTTAAGAAGAAACTGTAAAATTAACTTATTAGTAAAATTAAGAAAATAAAGCTTTCATTCATAGGGTTTTTGTGAATTATATCTTATAAAAAATAATAGAAGGATAATTTTTTGCAGTCTTTTTAAGAAGTTTTGCTAAATTGCATATTACACATTTTAAGTCTGTTTTGCTAGAGAAATGAGTAATGTGTATTTTTGTAGATTTTTTGATATCAATAAATCAATGAAAAAGAAATATGAAAGATAATATATTTTACAGTGCGTTAGAAGAATCTTTAACTTCTCTTCCAGATAGGTCAAAATCTATAATTAGACAAAGATTTGGAATTGATGATAATGAAGCTAAAACATTGGATGCAATAGGAAAGGAAAATAATATCACAAGAGAGAGAGTTAGGCAGTTAGTAAATGTTTCAATATATCAAATTAATGAATCAAAAAGTAAAGATTATGAGAGAGTTCAAAAAATTATTACAGATTACATAGATTCAGTTGGAGGAATTATTTTTCAGGAACGATTACTCAGGTATATGTCTAACAATTATAGTGTTAATGCTGGAATTTGCAATTTTTATATACATGCTTCAGAATATGTTAATTCTATTCAAAATAATAGTAAAAAGCCATTTTCTTTTGCTGTTTTTAAAAAAGATTTTGATTTTAAAAAATGGAATTATGTGCATGATATCGTTGAAAAAATGTTAATAAAAAATGATTCAGTAATAAGTTTTAAAGACTTAAAGAAGGAGATTAATAATGAGGTAGGCGATTTAAGTTCTGATCGTATTAAGGAATATTTATATATTTCAAGAAGTGTGATGAATAATCCTTTTGATGAGTGGGGTTTTAAAAATTGGGGCGAGATTAATCCAAGGGGCGTAAGAGATAAGGTTTTCTTGGTATTAAAGCATACAGATAAAACGATGCATTTTAGAGAAATAGCTAAAGCTATTGATGAGTGTGGATTGAGTGGTCATAATAAAAGTACTCATCCTCAAACAGTTCATAATGAATTAATAAAGGACGAAAGATTTGTTTTGGTGGGTAGAGGTGCTTATGAACTAGCTTCAAAAAATAAAATCAGGTCTTCAAAGTGTTGCAAATAAGTTCAGAGAGAAGTATACTCTAAGTTAGAATCTGTTAGAAATAAAAATTAATATACCGCTATTGTGTTTTTTGAATTTTTTCTTCAAATTTTGAATATATTCACTTCCTTTTGGTTTCTTATTATGCCTTTTGTTTTGTATTATATATTTTATAGTTTGTGGATTGGAAATATTTCAGAAAAAGCAGGGGCTAATATTAATAACATTATTTTAGAAATAATTCCACCAAGGAATGTAGAAAAAAGTCCAAAAATTATGGAAAAAGTTTTTGATGCGTTATCGATGTCTTATTCAGGTGGTGATATATTTAAGAAATATATAAATGGATTTATAAGAGCATCATTTAGTTTTGAAATAGTAGCTTCAAAAGGGTTGGTTCATTATTATATTGTAACTCCAGATAACTGGAGACCTATTATAGAATCAGTATTTTATGCACAGTATCCTGAAGTTGAGATTGTGGAAGTAGATGATTATATTACTGATGTACCTGCCGTTGTACCTAACAAGGAATGGACAATTTTTTCTGCTGATTTTATAAAAGCTAAGCACGATGCATATCCTATTAAAACATATAAGTATTTTCAAGAAGATATAACTGGTAAAATGATGGACCCATTAGCACCCCTCATGGAAACGATGGGTACTGCTGGCTTTGGTCAATATATTTGGCTACAGTACATAGTTGAGGCTGCGAATCCTAGCTGGGCTGGGTCTGAGGGTAAATCAGCTGTAAATGCTTTTGTGGGACGAAAATCTCCAACTAAGAAAAAAAGTTTTTTTAGCGGAGTATGGAGTGATATACTTGATGTACTTAAGTCCATACCAAGCGGTTTTTTTGGGCCTAGTAAGTTATCTAGTTCAAATGATGAAGATAAGTCTGATGATAATATAGATGCAAAGTTAACTCCAGGAGAAAAACAAGTTTTAACTGCTTTGGAGGAAAATCTATCAAAATCAATATTTGAAACAAAGATGAGAATTTTGGTAATTGGAAAAAAAGAAGGATTTTCGAAGATGAATTTTGCATCAACAGTTGCTGCTACTGCTGGACAATTTTCAGATAATCATCTTAATGGATTCAAAAAACATGGTCCATCTACAACTGATGCTAATTATGTTTTTGTAAAAAGTATTACAGAGTCACGTATGAGAAAACAGTTAGTTAGATATCGTGATAGGGATAATAGTGGGGAAACTTTTAAATTTAGCAGTGAAGAACTTGCAACAGTTTTTCATATGCCAGATATGAGTGTTATATCTCCAAGTGTTAGATTTGTGGATTCTCGTAAGGGAGGTGCTCCATCGAATTTACCGAAAATGTAGTTTACAAAATTTATTGGTAATATTTTCTAAATAAAATAATTTATATGAATCAAAATACTATAACACCTTTTGCCAAGACAAGCTTTAGAAACACACAGACAGTTTTTGGTATTAAAACTGATGATAGGCGTCGTCATATGTATATTATAGGCAAAACGGGAATGGGAAAAACAAACTTGTTAGAAAATTTAGTTATAAATGACATACGAAATGGACACGGAGTTTGTTTTATTGATCCACATGGAGATACAGCGGAAAAATTAATCTCTATGATTCCATCATCTCGTGTAGATGAGGTTGTTTATTTTAATCCAGGTGATCAAAGTTTTCCGATATCTTTTAATATATTGGAAAAAGTTGATGCAAAATACAGACCTTTAGTAGCATCCGGAGTCATTGGAGTCTTTCAGAAGCTATGGGCTGATTCTTGGGGACCTAGATTGGAGTACATTCTTAGAAATGCCATATTGGCTTTATTGGAATATCCAGGCACCACGCTTTTGGATGTCATGAGAATTTTGGTAGATAAAAAATATGCAGCAGCAGTAGCATCTTATATCACAGATCCAATTGTTAAATCTTTTTGGGTTAATGAATTTACAAAATGGAATGAAAGAGTTTTACAGGAAGTTGTATCTCCTATTCAAAACAAGGTTGGTCAGTTTCTCACTAATCCTCTTATAAGAAATGTTATAGGACAAAAAAAATCATCTTTTGATGTAAGGGAGGTAATGGATAGTCAAAAAATACTTATAATGAATCTTGCAAAAGGTAGAATAGGAGAAGATAATACTGCTTTACTAGGAGCTATTATGATAACAAAAATTCAATTAGCAGCCATGAGTCGGGTTGATATTTTGAATGAAGATGATAGAAAAGATTTTTATTTATATGTTGATGAATTCCAGAATTTTGCAACTGAATCATTTGCAAATATCTTATCAGAGGCTCGTAAATATAGGCTAAATTTGATACTTGCAAATCAGTATATGGCACAATTACAAGACGAGGTTAGGGAAGCAGTATTTGGAAATGCTGGCACACTTATATCATTTAGGATTGGTGCTGCTGATGCTGAAGTTATGGAGAGGGAATTTGAGCCAGTTTTTACTATGAATGATATAGTAAATATTCCTAAATACAATATTTACATCAAGTTAATGATTGATGGAATCGCAGGGGATGCATTTAGTGCAGAAGTGTTGCCTCCTGTAGAGGTGTTACATGAAGATAGTACTCAATATGTAATAGATTCTAGTAGAAGGAACTTTTCAATGAGACTTGAAGATGTGGAAAATGAAATTGCAGAATTAAATAAAGATTTGTCTCCAAATGGTAGTGATAACGCACAAAATAAATCAAATCGAGATATAGTTTCGCAGAAAGCTCAAAAAGAAATGTTTGATGCTTCTTGTCATAGATGTGAGAATAGTATTCAGGTTCCATTTAAACCTGATGGAGTTAGAGAGGTGTATTGTAGAGAATGTTTAAAACTTCATCAGAAGCAAGTAGCTCCTGGAATAGTGAAAGAAAGAAAAAAGAATGCTGAAAAAAGAGAAAATGATACGCGCAAAATGGAATATGATAAAAAATTTAAAAAAGAAAAAAATAAAAATTTTAAAAAAGACTTGCCTAGAAAAATTGAAAACAATCCTGTGTATTCACCATTTGAAAAAACTATGAAATTATCTCAAATGAAGCATATAGAACCTAAAAAGTTTAATAGAGGCAGTAATAAAGAAAAAAAAGTATCAGAAAATACTGCTAAAAAAATTAGCACAGGAAATAGCATAAAGGATATGATTAAAAATCTTCAAAGAAATGCTAAAGATTAATTTAAATGATACGTTCTCAATTTTAAAAGTTGCTTGACTGTCCCGAGCTTATAAGGTATTATTCTAGAAAAGGTATATTAAGCTTTTATAAGTGCTTAATAAATTATCAAGGGGAAATGCTACCTCTCTGAAAATGTAGCATTTTTCTTTTAATTTAGTAATTTTATTTTAATTTAGAAAAATATGGATATAAGGAATATTGCAATAATAGCTCATGTTGATCATGGGAAGACTACTATAACTGATGCTATCATGAAGCAAACAGGAGCTAGTTCAGAGGGAAGTAGTATGGATAGTGATGATTTAGAAAAAGAGCGTGGTATTACTATATATGCAAAGAATGCATCTATTGAATATAAAGATGTAAAGATAAATATCGTAGATACTCCGGGTCATGCTGACTTTGGTTCTGAAGTGGAACGAGTCTTGAGAGCAATTGACAGTGTTGTTCTTGTAGTTGATGCACAAGAGGGACCTATGCCTCAGACAAGATTTGTTCTAAAAAAATCCCTACAATTAGGACATAAGCCAATGGTTGTTATAAATAAAATTGATAAACCAGCTGCGAGACTTGGAGAAGTTGAAGATGAAATTTATGAGTTATTTCTTGATTTGGGAGCGAATGATGAACAATTAGATTTTCCAACTGTTTATGCTATAGGACGTGATGGAATTGCAAAAAATTCTCCAGAAGATGATAGTGAGGATATGACACCACTTTTAGATATGATGATAGACCATGTAGAGTCAGCAAAGAATGATGTTGAAGCTCCTCTTAGATTACAACCTTTTTCACTTGCTTATGATGATTTTTTAGGAAGGCTTGCGGTTGCTAGAGTGTACGAAGGAACCTTGACTAAGGATTCTGTGTTTGTAAAAAACTTAAAAGGAGATATAAGAGATGCCAAAATTACGAAAATATTCACTTTTAAGGGAATAGAGAGAGTAGAAGTTGAGAAAGCTCAAGCTGGGGATATTGTGATTTTTTCTGGAATTGATAATATAGATATTGGGGAAACAGTATGTGCTAATGAAGATGCTGAAGCATTGCCAGCTATTACGGTAGATGAGCCTACTATATCACTTAATTTTTTAGTTAATGATTCTCCATTTGCTGGTAGAGAAGGAAAATTTGTAACACGTGAGCAAATCAGAGAGAGACTTAATAAAGAAATGGAAATTAATGTTGGGTTAAAGGTAGATTTTTCTGAAAGTAATTTTTTGGTGTATGGTAGGGGAGAGATGCATATAGCAGTTTTACTTGAAAATATGCGTCGAGAAGGGTTTGAACTTGCTATTAGTCAACCACATGTAATTTTCAAGGAAGAAGAAGGACAAAAATTAGAGCCTTTTGAAGAATTGACTATAACAGTACCAGAAGAATATTCAGGATCTATTATTGAAAAACTTGGAAAAAGGAAGGGACAGATGACAGATATGAAGCATAATAGTGATGGTATACGAATGCTTTTTGAAATTCCTACTAGAGGAGCTTTGGGATATAGAGGTGAATTTGTTGTTGATACCAAAGGAGAGGGTATACTTTCTAGTAGATTTATAGAGTTTAGGGAGCATGTTGGTGATATAAAGAAGCGTTCAGCTGGTTCTATGATTTCCGGCGCAACAGGAAAAGCGCTTGGGTATTCACTTGCAAATTTACAACAAAGAGGTTCTCTATATATAGGAGCTAGTACAGATGTTTATGAGGGGCAAGTGATAGGAAATACTGCAAAGGGAGATGAGATGACAGTTAATCCTATAAAAGGTAAAAATTTGACAAATGTGCGAGCTAGTGGAACTGATGATGCTATAAATCTTACTCCTCACAAGGCTCTTACAATAGAAAATGGTATGGAAATAATGGCTGAGGACGAATATTTAGAAATTACACCAGAAAGCGTAAGACTTAGAAAACAGGCTCTAACTGAAAATGATAGGGTAAAGGCTAAAAGAAAAAAATAGATTTTGAAATACATTATAATAAAAGAGGTATATATAAAGTATATCTCTTTTATTTTTGATGAAAGTATACAAAATGAAAAAAAATGATAATCTAAATCAGTTCTGTAGAAGTTTCTTTTTATTTAATATACTTACCCAAAGTAATAAATAAAAAGATATTACAACACTTTTTAAAGTAAAAAAATCACCTATAACTAGGTTGATTTGTAGGTTTGTCGGTTTATTTAGAAACTTTGCGAGGACTCTTTAAGAAAAATCTGTAAAACTAAGTTATTAATAAAATAAATCTAAATATATTTTCAAAAGTTTTTAGTTATAAGATTTTTTGCATTAATTATATTTTGCAAAGATAGATAAAAAGATTATTTTTTTGAAGCTTTGTAGCTTCTCTTTGAAGCAAAATTTCTTGTTTTAATTAAAATACTTATATTCTTCTCCAATTTTTATCAGTTACATCAAAAAACTAAAAAATCTAACAAGAAAATAATATATCATACAATCTATTTTGAAGAGTTCTCTAGTATGAACCATATGTTATTATCAATACCATTGTTTATATAATATTGTATAGCGAGAGCTGAGAGTCCTGTTATGTGATAATCTGATTCTTGTGTTCCTATCTCTGTCCAACTACCGTCGTTATTTTGGCTATGAACAAGTCTTTTTATCCAGTTGTATTTAATTTGTTTTTTTTCGCCAGCCCAATACAGAAAAACTATTCTTTCGGCAAATAGGTCTATGCTAGGTTGAATAGTATTATTTTGTGCTTTTATGATAGCATTTATAACACTACTCTTTTCTTTTGTTAAGATTTCAGGTAATTGACAGTTTAGTGATTCTAGAAATAATAAACTCATAAGATAATGAGTATCTCCATAATAACCTTTATAATCTCTAATTTTTTTTAGCTGTTCGAATTCATCTTGAGAATAATCTATCTTATCACAGTATAATGTTGGAATAATATCAGCATCTGTCCAATCAGTCATAAGATATGCAAATGTTTCTATATCTTCCTTATTGGTTATATTTATTTTGTAATCTTTATTAAGTAGTCTATAAAAAGGATCTATTTCGTAAGTTTTTAAATTCCTCTGTGCTATTGTTGGATATAACCAAGTTAATAATATAAATTCATCGGTTTCTATTGGTTTTTTGTAAGTGTCTTTATAGAAATTTTTAGTTTTTTTTAGAGATGTTTCAAAGTTTAATTTTTTGATAAATATTACAAAAAAGCTAGTATGAGGATTTAATTTGAAAGATAAAAAATCAGTAATACTAAAAAGCACAAAAAGAGATGTTAATATAAATATTTTCTTCTTAAGGCTTATATTTATTAATTTTTGCCATCTTGTCATCTAATTTATTTGAATGTATTATTGGTATAATAACATAAAAATAAAGAAAATAATATATTTATGAATGCTATCGTTAAGAAAAATGCAACATTGTTGAATATTGAGCGAATTAAAGAGGAAGGGATAGATGATAAACAATATTTGAGTTTTGAATATAAAGAAACAAATTTTAACAAAAAGCTTGAAATCAAAAGTGCAACAAAGGAAACGTATAATTTGGACTATGTGGAGTTTGAAGGTCATAAATATCCAATAGTGGGCGCAGACAATACTAGTTATATAAGAGATAAGTTAAGCCGATCTGATTGTGATTTTAGTAGACATATATTTCTAGAAGAGGTTAGCTTTCAATCTGTAATTTTTACTAAGCAAGCTGACTTTTCATATGCAACTTTCAAAGAACAAGCTAACTTTTTATTTGCAACTTTCAAAGAACAAGCTGACTTTTTACGTGCAACTTTTAC
>CAMZLB010000035.1 GCA_947311515.1 Candidatus Moraniibacteriota bacterium
CTCTGTATCTTACCTCTATAATTGTTCTTTCTCTTAAGTCTAATGGTGGTTTTTTCTTTTTTTACTCATAAATATTTTCTAATTATTATTTAATTAGTTTAATATTTATTTAGAGTGTTGCAAGTAATTGTTGAACTTAGGATAGATCTGTATCGATTGTCAATATAAATGTCATAGATAGTTTTTAGCTAGAAATACTACCTCTCTAAATTTTTGATTTTTGTGTAATATTTAAATTACTTTTGGAGTAACTATATTTTCTCCATAAGTAATTAACTGATAAAAAATTTAGTTTGCTTAAACTTTGATTATTTATATCAATTTCACATAATTTCTTTATGATCTACTTTACAGTTTTTCAAAATTCAAATATTTAGCTTTTTTGCAAATCTAAATTTTAATAGATACAATATCTATATTGAGTACCTACTATTAGATTATCATTTATAACTAACAGTTTTTCTAAGTATATGGTACAATATAGCTACATTTAAAACTTAAATTTTCAAATATGAATCTTCTTTTTAGTAACATAGACGAAAAAGACAAGTCAAATGCAATTCGTGAACTTATACATGATGCAACACCTAGACCATCTTTCTTTTTCTTGATTGCATTATCAATTCTCATGGCATCACTCGGATTACTTTTAAATAATTCTTCAGTAATTATAGGTTCTATGCTTCTAGCTCCTATCATGTCACCATTACTTTCATTAGCTCTTGGAATTGTTACATCTGAAGAACGTGTAATTTCTTGGTCATTTATAACACTATCAAAAGCAATTGGGTATTCCTTGATTTTTTCCATAATTATTACCTGGTTATTCGGAGCTAATTCAGATATCCATAACCCTGAAATTATATCTCGCACAGAACCGTCTATGATATACTTAATTGTTGCTATTATATCTGGAATAGCGACATCTTACGCAAGAGTAAAGCCTGAACTGAATGAAACGTTACCAGGAACAGCGATAGCAGTAGCTCTAGTTCCTCCAATTGCCGTAACTGGAATAGGAATAGCTACACTAGACTGGGCAGTTGCTACAGGAGCCTTTCAGATGTTCATACTTAACTGCATAGGAGTTGTGCTTTCAGCAATGCTTATGTTTTCTCTTATGAACCTATATTCAAAAAGAGTTCTAACTCTAGTATCACAATCCAGAGAAGAAGCAAAGCTTAAAAAAGCAAAGGATAAGCTAAAAAAGCAAAGAGAACTACAAAAAGAAAAAGAATTGCAAAATGAAGATAATAGCATTCCCTCAGATAAAACAAAGAAAGAACCTGAGACAGTGATTTAAAAAATTAAAAAGAAATAAATTGTACACCAAAAAAAATATTTATACTCTGTCTCATATCATTTTTAAATAACTTATTTCTAATTTCTATTTTTTATTAGATATTTGCAAAAATGCCAATATTACTAGAGCAATTTTAATGCTTTCTATATAAACTAGAAATATTTTATATTTTATTATCCTTATTAATTTTTGTATTAGATTGTAAATAAATACTTTTTAAAGTTTGTAAGATTAGATTCAAGATAAATTAATTAATTTTATCATTTTTATAAAATATTTATAATTATTTTCTTACCTATACTTCAATATCTTATCTACATGAGTACGATTAATTATCATGTACAAAACACTCATACCAAATCCTATTTTCTAAATACTTCAACACATTTTAATTGCTGGATTTGCTACAACATTTTTCCATCCAAATTTTAATTTTTTTCTTTCAATCTCTGTCATACTCTCCAAGCGATATGCACTAGCAACAGCTATCATGGCTGCATTATCTATACAATATTTTTGTTCTGGTACATGATATGAAACCTCTGGAAATTTATTGGATAACTTTTTCTCCAGTCCTTCTCTTAAGAAGGAATTTGCACTTACACCTCCAGCTATAAGCATTGAATTCACTCCATACTCATCAATTGCTCTCAAAGATTTATGAATCAAAACCTCAACTACAGCATTTTGAAATTCAAATGAAACTGTCCTTACAAATTCTATTGGCAATTTAACTTTTTCATATTCTTCCTTCGAGATATTTTTTTTATCTGGAAATTTTTTCAAAATTTGTTCTTTTTGATATTTTCGCACAGTATACAAGACTGCAGTTTTTATTCCTGAAAAAGAAAAATTATAATCCTCACTATTTTTCATAGGTCTAGGAAATTTAATATCAAAAGTATCTAAATTTTTATCATATAAACTTGCCTCTCTTGATATTTCAGGTCCACCTGGATAAAAAAGTCCCATAAGTCTTGCTACTTTATCAAATGCCTCACCGACTGCATCATCTAGAGTTTGTCCTATTATTTCATATTCACAATGATTTTTCATAATAATAAGTTGCGTATGTCCACCAGAAACTACAAGAGTAAGTGCGGGAAATTCTGGCTTTTTATCCCCTATCCAATTCGCATAAATATGTCCTTCTATGTGATGAATCCCCATAAGTGCCTTATTCCATTTATAAGCTAGAGATTTACTAGCAGTTACTCCTATAAGTAACGCTGGTGCAAGACCTGGTCCTTTTGTGACACTGAGTAAATCAATATCATCAACTTTTAAACCAGATTTAATAATTGCCTCAGATAATACAGGTAATATATTTTTTGCATGTTCTCTCCCTGCAAGATTTGGAACTACACCGCCCCATTTTCTATGAAGTTCGATTTGAGATGAAATAATATTAGATAAAACTGTTATATTTTCGCCAACCTTACTTATCAGAGCTATCGCAGTTTCATCACAAGATGTTTCAATTGATAATATATTCATGTTATTATTAAAGCATGAAAAAGACATATAGCAAAGCCACAAGAAAAATAAGTGATGAAATTTTAGTAGAAAAAATTCAACTTGGAAATGATAAAGATTTTAATATTTTGAGCCAGCGCTACAAGACTAAGCTTATTAGATATATATTTAACTTTACTAAAAATATAGAGTCAGCAGAAGATATCCTACAAAACACACTCATAAAGACCCATAAAAATATAAACAGATTTGATTTAAGTAAAAAATTTTCTCCTTGGATTTATAGAATTGCACACAATGAGACAATGACCTATCTAAATAAAGAAACTAAAAATAGGAAAGTATTATCATTAGACAACGATGGACAAATTGAAGATGATATATTTAGTCAAAAAGACATAGAATCTTTATCTATGAATTCTTGGTTCAAAAAAGAATTGCAAGATGAAATTCAAGTATTTATAAAAAAACTACCTGAAAAATACAGTAGTATAATTTACATGAAATTTATAGAAGACTTATCATATCAAGAAATTAGCGAATCATTAAATATTCCAATTAATACCGTAAGAACCCAGGTGAGTAGAGCTAAAAAACAACTATTAAAGATAATTCTTTCAGAACAAATAAAATAACAAAGCTTCAGGGTACGTGCAAATTTTGTTTACTCAATAAGTTTTTCAAATTTTTATTACCTTACTCAAAGTCCAAATATATCAATTTATTTTGTGAATATTTATCCAAGAATTTTCTAAAATCATTTGTTGTAATTTTTAGTGTGGCTGTATTTCTAAGAGGGTGAAAATGTATATATTTATGTGCTAAGATATCCTTATCCAAAACAACATTGACATCTTTAGAACTTTTATTTATAAGAGCAAATGGTGTTACAGAACCAGGCTTTAATCCTAGAAATTTATACAATCTATCTTCTGATGCAAATCCCATTTTTTTATTTTCACCCAACTCAATTGCAAGTTTAGGTATATCTATTGTTTTTTTCGATAAAATAATAATTAAATAATGTCTTTTGCCTCTCCTATCTCTCATAAAAATATTTTTACAATCCAATCCCATATCGTTATCTTCATAAAAACTTCCAGATATTTCACAATTAGGAAACTTATCATGTTCTATTTTTTGATATCCAATATGAAGTTCATTTAATATTTTATAAAGTCTTTTTTCCATAATTTTACTTTAATTTCATATTAACTATATCTCTAAAATAATTTAAAAATTCATCTACATTTTCCTCTTTAGTATTCCATGAGGTAACAAGCCTAATAACTGAATTATTTTTATCAACTTCTTTATAAAAATTAAAATCATAATATCTACTCATTTCTTCAATGATATTATTTGGAAGTATCGGAAAAATTTGATTAGTTACTGGTTCTATATAAAAATTATATCCCTCTTTTTTGATTGCATTTACCATCCTTGAGGCCATAATATTTGCATATTTTGCTAAATCAAAAAATAAATTATCTTTAAATAGTTCTCTAAATTGTATACCTAAAATTCTACCCTTTGCCAATAAGGCACCTTTTTGCTTTATATTTAATTTAAAATTATTTTTTAATTTTTCATTATTTATTATAACAGCTTCGCCCAATAAGGCTCCATTTTTTGTTCCTCCTATATAAAATATATCCACCATATTTGATATTTCTTCCAGATTTAAATCATTACTATCAGATGTTATAGCTGATCCAATCCTTGCTCCATCTAAATATAAAAATAAATTATTTTTTTTGCAAAAATCTGATAAAATTTGTAATTCTTCTTTTTTGTACACACTTCCTAATTCTGTGGAATTTGATATAAATACTACCCTTGGTAATGTTTTATGTATTCCTCTGTTAATCTTTAAAACTTTCTCAACTTCCTCAATAACAATTTTCCCATTATGTCCTTTAGTTTCTATTATTTTATATCCTACCGATTCAATAGCTCCAGCCTCATTTGATATTATATGTCCAGTATCAACTGATATTATAGATTCCCAAGGATGTAACATAGCAGAAATTGATATTAAATTTGCCTGTGTACCACCTGCTACAAAATGAATATCAGCATCCATATTTTTTATTTTTTTCTTTAAAATATTTTTAGCTTCTTTACATATAGAATCTTCTCCGTATCCAAACTCTTGTATTTCATTTGTTTTTATTATCGCATCCAATATATTTCTATGTGCACCCTCTGCATAATCATTGCTAAAACTATATTTCTTCATATTTTATAAATATAAGATAATAATACTACTAATAACATTTTAAAAAATATCGAATATAGATTATTATTATCTTTTTCAATTTTTAATTTAATTTTTTATTTAAAAATTCATCTATTCTCTCAATTTCAATTCTTTGCTGTTTCATCGTGTCTCTATCTCTAACAGTAACACTATTGTCTTCAAGCGTATCAAAGTCTATGGTTATACAATATGGAGTACCTATTTCATCTTGTCTACGATACCTCTTACCAACATTTCCATTGTCATCATATTCACAAACATACTTTAATTTTAATTTATCATATAATTCTCTAGCTTTATTTTGTAAATTTTCCTTATTTTTCATAAGTGGAAATATTGCTACCTTAACAGGAGCTAACTTAAATGGAAACTTTAAGACCACTCTAGACTTACCGTCCTCTAATTCCTCTTTGTGATAAGCTTCAGTCAAAACTGCCAAAAACATTCTATCAACACCAACAGAGGTTTCCACTATCCAGGGCATAAATTCTTCATTAGTTTTAGGATTTCTATATGCTAATTTTACACCTGAATGTTTTGAGTGAGTTGTTAAATCATGATCTGACCTATTATGAATACCTTCAAGTTCTTTGAAACCAAAAGGAAATTTATACTCAATATCCCAAGCTTCTTTTGCATAAAAAACCAAATTTTCATGTTCCGACCATCTTAAATTTTTTTTATTAAATCCTAATATATTTATATAAAAGTCCCATCTTTTTTCTTTCCAGACATCATAGATTTTTTTTGCATCATCTGGATGAACAAAATATTGCATCTCCATTTGCTCAAATTCTCTTTTTCGAAATATAAATTGTCTAGCTGTAATTTCATTTCTAAACGCTTTTCCAATTTGAGCTATTCCAAAAGGGATTTTAACCCTAGAAGAGTCTAAAACATTTTTAAAATTAACATATATTCCCTGACAAGTTTCTCCTCTTAGATACGTAGGTTCGTCATTCCAATTTCCTGTAAAATTTCCTAAATTTGATTTAACCAATAAATTAAAAGATTTGGCTTCACTAAAATCATTACTTAAACATTTTGGACAAGTTATTTTATCTATATTATCTTTTAAAAGTTTATTTATTTCTTCATCTGACATCTTTTCGTCAGCATTTATTCCCGCATCTTCCAACAAATGATCCACTCTTACTCTAGAATGACATTTTTTACACTCTGCTAAAGGATCGCTAAAGCCATCAACATGTCCAGAAGCTTCCCAAACTTTCGAAGACATAAAAATACTACTATCAAGTCCTACTATATTATCATTTTCTTGAACCATAGTCTTCCACCATAATTCTCTTATATTTTTTGCAAGTTCTGTTCCATATGGTCCAAAATCATAAATAGCTGCAAACCCTCCATATATTTCACTTGAAGAAAACACAAATCCTCTTCTTTTAGATAAACTAACTATATCTTCCATTGTTATTTTTGAATCCATAATCTTTAAAATTTAAATTATTAAAAAATATTTAAAAAGCAATAAAGCCCGTCCTAACTATTTCAATCAAACTTGAAATATCAGGACGAGCTTATTTTTAAGTCCGCGGTTCCACCTGATGTCCTACTTTTTCAGTAGACTCTTTAAAAAATGTCTACAAACTATTCGCTTTGCCATAACGATTTAAACATTTGTATTGCAATTATATAATAATTAACCTTAAAAATCAACCTTTGTATAATTTTTCATGTTTTTCTTTTAAAGATTTTTTTTGTTTATTTTTTATTTTTTTCCATTCTTTTGGAACTTCATCTTTTTTTGGATTATTGTGCCATTCTTTATATTTTTCAAGTTCTAAAATTTCCAATCTTTCACTATATTTCCTAAAACAATTTTTAAAAACATTTTCTATACTTCGTATTTTTCCTTCTTTTTCCAAAACTTTTATAGATGCTAAATAATCCCAAAAAATATCACCGAGCTCATCTTCTAGATAAATAGCATTTTTATCTCTACATTCTAGAATTGCTTCATCTATCTCTTCTTTTGCTTCTTCTAAGTACTTGATAGCTGCATCCTCTCTTTTGGCAAAATAATTTTTTTCTACATTGTATTCAGATAATTCAAAAATCTTTTTTATTTCTTTTAAATAAGTTTCGTTCATTTTTTGTCAATTAATTATTATTTATAAAAAAATACTGCAAGCATTATAAAAATTGACTAACAATAGTTATTTAATTATATATTTAAGTAATTTTTTATCTCATCTACTTTATCCGTTTTTTCCCAACTAAATTCTTCTCTTCCAAAATGTCCGTAACTTGCCGTCTTTCTGTAAATTGGCTTTAATAAGTCTAATTTTTTAATTATTCCTCTTGGTGTTAAATCAAAAATATTCTCAATACAATTTTCAATAATGTTGTCTGAAACTACTCCAGTTCCAAATGTATTCACCATTATTGAAACTGGTTTCGCAATTCCTATAGCATAAGAAATTTGAATTACTACTTTTTCACATACATCTGAAGCAACTAAATTTTTTGCCACATATCGAAGAGCATATGCCGCACTCCTATCTACTTTTGAAGGATCTTTTCCGCTAAAAGCTCCCCCTCCATGAGGACAACTTCCTCCATAAGTATCTACAATTATCTTTCTCCCAGTAAGTCCTGTGTCCCCTTTTGGTCCACCTATCACAAATCTTCCTGTTGGATTTATAATGTACTTAATATTCTTTGATAATAGATTCTTTGGTATTGTTTTTTTAATAACTTCTTCGATTACTGCACTTTTTAATTCATCTTGAGAAATCTCTGGTGAATGCTGTGTTGAAATTACAATTGTATCAATTCCAACTGGTTTACCATCTTCATATTGTACAGTAACTTGTGATTTAGAATCTGGTCTCAAAAAATCTAAAATATTATTTTTCCTAGCCTTAGATAAATTTTCAACTAGTTTATGAGCATAAAAAATCGGAAGCGGCATAAGCTCATCAGTTTCTTTGCAAGCATATCCAAACATAATACCCTGATCACCAGCACCAAGATCACCACCTTCCATATCAACTCCTTGACTTATATCTGGAGATTGAGTACCTATATGATTTAGAATATTAACTGTCCTATAATCATAACTATATTTTGAATCTATGTAACCAATGTCTTTTATAACATCTCTTACTATTTTTTCTACAGGTAGATCTACTTCAGTTTTTACCTCGCCTGCAATCATACAAGCATCATTTGCAAGTAATACCTCACAAGCAACCCTAGCATTCTTATCCTTTCCTATTATATAATCTAAGACTGAGTCACTTATTTGATCCGCCATCTTATCAGGATGACCCTCACTTACTGATTCTGAAGTGAATAAATATTTTCTTTTCATTATTATCTTATTTTAGTTAGCGAATGTTAAATATTATTTATCAAATGCATTTGCCTTTTTCCAATCAATCATCACATCATCGAAATTCGCATTAAGCTTAAGTTCCATCTTATTATATCTCTCTTCGTAATATCTGTCTTCTGAATAATGAGAACATGCTTTATCAACTACTCTATCCTCATCCTCATCTTTATCATATCCATATATATCCAAAATTACATCAGACTCCTCTTCCTTGAGTTTCATCATACATTCAAAATATTTCTCTCCAAACTCTCCCATATCATCGAGTTGCATAGTTATATTTCCCATTTTATGATCAAATTCTCGCATGAATTCCTTATGTTTTTCAAGTGCATTTTCAAAATCTATTGCATTCTTTACAGAAAAATAATCCCCACCACCACTCTGTGCAATTGCTTTCAATTGAGATTCGTCATCACCTCCCACATCAAATCCTATAACATTAGCAATTATATGTAAATTTGACTCCTTAAGTTTCTTAATCTCTTCAACTGGATTACCTCCACACATTTCTTTACCATCACTTATAAGTATAACAGAATTATTATTATTTACCCCTTCGTATTTAGATAGTATCTCTTTAGCTTTTTTGAATGAGTCTGCAATTGGTGTCCATCCTGTTGGATTTAAAGCCTTAATTTTATTTTTGATAACAGAAGTATTATTAACCTTTCCCATATAATATATTTCTTCTATTCCCTCACAAGATACTTTTTTGTCAGATATTGCATTACTACCCTTATGTCCATAAACTACTACTGATAAATTCACATTTTCATTTTCTATCTTGTCTACAAATTTATACAAAGCTTCTTTTGCTATATCTATTTTTTGCCTACCTTCAACTAATCCCGCCATACTTCCAGATACATCAAAAATCAAAACTGTATTATTTTTCTTTTCACTTACATCCTTTTTTTCAAAAGAATCTGATCTTGTAGTAAAATTACAATCTGAAAAATCTACTTTATTCTTATCTATTAATTTATCATATTGTAATTTACACTCTACAGATTCACTATTTTTTAATTCTTCTATGCCCTTAGTATTTGTCTGTTTTTTAGCTTCTCCTATCTCAAGTTTTCCAACTTCTTTATCCTCTCCGCAACCCTGTATAAAAAATAACAGAGAAAACATAGCTAGTGGAAGTATAATTTTACCTATTTGTTTCATATGTATAAGTTAATTAAATATTAATTAAAAGTTGGATC
>CAMZLB010000036.1 GCA_947311515.1 Candidatus Moraniibacteriota bacterium
ATAACAGATGAGGAATTATTGAAAGCTGAATATTTGATTGATGCTAGACCACGTAAAAGACTAGATTGGAAAACACCTGTCGAAGTATTTTATGAAAAAACTGAAATTGCTATTTATGAGTGTATTGCAATAAAAGGTTGAATGTAGCCATATTATATTGTCACCTCTTGGGCACTTTTTTATATCGTCGTATAAATTAGGTTATAGTTTTTTGGTATGAATTTTTATAGGGTCTATGAATTATACTCAAATAATTTATCTCTTAATTTAGTATTAAAACTTCAATGTTTTATAGAATGTTTTAATTTAATAAACCTTCCTTAAAGTGTTACAAAAACTTTCACAAATGTAATTGGTGTTGGTTCACTTAAATATTTATTTAATTTTTAACAAGATCTTTAGAATTTTTTTCTAACTTATGATTATTATTTGTTAAAATATTATCGATTTTACTTTCAAATTGATAGTTAGGGAAGATCTGTAACCTGTATTTATATAGTTTTTATAAATTATATTTTGTAAAAATAATAAAAATATATTCTCTGTAGTTTTGTAAAGCTACTTTAAGTAAAAGAAATATGTATAAAAAATATGGAATAATAATTATTTCACAGTTTTGAACAAAACAAAATAAAAAATGGTTATGTTATCTTAGAATTTTTGACTTATAGAAAGATTTAGGATTGTATTGGCGTCTGGAGTTTTAAGGTATCTTATTATTTTTTTCGCTCAACATAGACATGAATAATGATTTTTAGATAGTTCTTGAGGTTTTGTATTCAACGGACAGGAATTATGAGAAAAGATTTTTAGTAAGCTCTTAAAATGGAAGTTTATAAATTTCTGAATTTGTTGAAACTGTTATAATTTTTGTTTTCTCATTTACGATGAAGTTTGTTGCATCGGATAAGCCTTCATTTGTTATAGTTTTTTCTATTGATAGTGTTTTTTTATTATGTCCCGTAATAACTTTATTTTCAGTATCCAGTACCCATACAAGTTTTAAGTTCTCATTTGTGTAGACATTCTTTGCCTTTGTGGTGCCTGGTACAGTCTTCTTTGTTAGTTTTTTATTGGAAAAAACACTCAGGATATCATTTTCTGTTACATAAATATCACCATCTATAGATACAAAGGCTCTACCTGAAAAAGAAGTTCCCTTATACCATTCAGTAGCAGCATTGAATCCTCCTTCAGTTCTAGCATGTCTGGTTATAGTGTCATTTTCTAATATATAAATATATGTTAGATATGATCCTAGAGCTTTAATTTTTTTATGATCTAAATTTTTTGTTATGCTTTGTTTTTCAAAAGTGTCAACTTTGGGACTGTACGAATATAGGGCATTTTTATCCGTTATGAAAAATATATGCATCAAATCAGTCATGTATGTTGCATGAATGATATTTCCATATTCTTTTGGAATTTTGATTATGGTTTTTTTAGTATCTTTATCAATTTTTACAAAAGAATTCATGGTGGTAATAAGTGTTTCTCCAATAGGTAGAGGTGTTATTAATTTGGTATTATTAATATCAGTAAATTTCATGTCTTTTGAAAATGTTGTAATAGCTACCTCCTTTTCTGTTTTCTGTTTTATTTTTCTCTTATCAGTTTCTTCTATAATATTGTTTTTATGATTACTATCTTTAGATTCTTTTACATTTTCCGTGGTAATTGTAACTGCTTTATTACTGTAAATTTTATTAAATATCAATGGTACAGCAATCAAAATAAAAACGAAACTTGCGGTAGCTATTGTAGTTGTTTTAGATATTCCTTTGAAAAAATCTTTTATAATACTAGAGTTATTGGATAAGTTCAACGTCTTAGTTTTGTTCGTAGTAGATTTAGATTCTTTATTTGAAGTGATGGGCTTTCTTTTTAATTTATCTTTTATAATATGCGTTACCTTACTGGCGGTTTTTTTTGCTAAAGTAGTTGATTTTTTTACTGTTATTTTTGACAATTTAAGAGTTTTACTAATTGTGGGTAGTAGAATTTTTTTTGCTTTATTTACTGAGTTAGAGATAGTTAGGTTGGTTGATATTGTTTCTATTGCTATCTTTTTCTTTTTTTTAGTACTGTTTATAGTTAAATCACTCCTCCCTTCAATGACCTTGTTTGTGTCTGTTTTAGTTTGACTTTCTGGTTTTTTGAGTTTGTTAGGTATATAATTTGCTATTTTTAATTCTTTTATATTAGTAGTGGCATTGGAAATTTCCATTACTTTCCCTTTTTGTTTCATCTTATTTTTTTTCTTTGCTATTTCATAAACTTGCTTACTTTTTTCTTTTAAATAATTCTTTGTACTAGGTAGAATTTGTTTAACTTTTTCAGAAGTTACTATGTCTTTTACAACGTCTAGTGTAGTTCTTGAAGATTTTAGGAGTTTGTGATGTATTTTTGAAGAATGAGTTTGTGCTTCATAGGATAAGTCACTTACAACGTCTTTTGTTTTGTTTACTATTGCAGAAAATTGAGATTGTCTATCTGATTGAGTTTTGTCACCTTGTACGTATATGTGTCCAGTGCGTTTGTCTGTGTAGTCTCCTTTTTTTGGAGTTATAACTTCTTTTGTCTCTTCTTTAGGTGTATTTGGGCTTTCTAAAGTGAAAGCATCCGCTCCAAATACATTTACTTGCTGTTCTGATTCATCTTCAACTTCATATTCTTGTTCGCTTATTGCAGTATGAATAGGCTCATGAATTATTTTCTGTGTAACACTTACTATGGTAGTTGATGCTATTTCAGATTCATTTTTAAGTATTGTTAATATAAGTTGTTTAAATTCTTTATTGTCAAATCGTAAAGAGTTATTTTTAAGCTCGTTAAGACTTATGAAGTCCGTTAATTCATTAGATGTAATGATTAATCTATCTAGATTGTATAGAGCACCATGTGATGTGTCTACAAAAGTTTTCATTGGAGTCGTAGCGGATTCATCAGATGCAAGTCCCTCTGATAGATTAATTATATTATTATCTCTTATGAGAAATACAGAGCCTTTACCAGTAACGCTGAAATATACATTATTGTTATCATAAGCACAAACAGCACCGTCAATAGAACCGATCCAAGCCACGTTATCATTTTTTGCAAGTTCAGTGAGAGCTCTATTTCCTCTGAGTAAGGCTGCTTCAAATGCCTCTGAAATATTTCGTTTACTAACTGCAAAAAATTCCTTTTTGATTTCAGAAGTTAAAAAATTTACAATATGAGCATTGTATTTATCTTTATTTCTAACAATAAAAAACCCACAAATAGTACCTAGATGCTTTTGTGTAAAGTTTATACTAGTATGAGAAAATTGTTCTATGTAACCTCTATGTTTTGCAGTTTTAACGACAAATACTTCATCGAGTTCCATATTTAATATTCTTTTTTCTTTTTTGATTGTTTTTTTCTTGTTTAGCATAATATCTTAGGAGAATCTGCAAAGCTAATTTATTAATAAAAGTAAGAAGTAAATTTTCAGTAATATGTGATTTCTAAGGTTTCCATAAATTATATTTTGAAAATAATAATAAAAAGACTAATTTTTGGAATTTTATAGAGCCTC
Source organism: Candidatus Moraniibacteriota bacterium (assembly GCA_947311515.1). Taxonomy (GTDB): domain Bacteria; phylum Patescibacteriota; class Minisyncoccia; order Moranbacterales; genus JALWEZ01. The sequence continues at coordinate 3,563 of CAMZLB010000036.1, forward strand.
CTTAATATTATACAGTGTATTTTAGATATTTAAAAGAGTACAATTATAGTCTTATTTTTTTTTGGAGTGTAATGTGATATAATCTATAATAGTAATTACCTGATAAATGATATAAGTTATGAATAAATTTTTAGTAATAGCTGTTTTCATATTTCTATTTAGTATTGTCTCTGTGTCAGAGGCACACCCTCATGATAAAGATAATGGAATAATAAGTGAAAAAAAGACAGAAATTATTTTTTTTGAGAGGAATGGGTGCGGAGCTTGTAAAAATGAAAAGAAGTTTCTTGAAAGTAATAGTATCATAAATAATGAATATAATGTTACATTTTTGGATATTGGCATAAAAGAAAATAAAGAAAAATGGAGTAAGATTATAAATTTTCATGACTTATCCAAAGTTACACCAATAACTTTAATTGGAGGAGATGTTTTGGTTGGTTTTTCTAAAAAAACAACAGAGGAAAGGATTTTGGGTTATAGTGAAAATCACAAAAAATATGGACTTGAATATTATTTCAAAAAAAAAGATGGAGAAACTGGTAATGAATCATCAGTTGCCTCTTGTAGTGTTGATGAAGCTTCAGCTTGTTCTATAAATGGAAATAGCGAATCCAAGTCTAATTTCAACCTACCATTTTTTGGGGAAATAAATGTAAAGGAAACTTCACTTTTTATACTTTCTATTGTGCTAGGTTTTATTGACGGATTTAATCCCTGTGCTATGTGGGTTTTACTTACTTTTCTGTTGATTTTGTCACAAATTGGAAATAAGAAAAAAATGATTTATCTAGCAGGTCTATTTATTGTTGCAGAGGCTGTTATGTATTTTTTCATATTAAATGTTTGGTATAAAACTTGGGATTTTATAAGTTTGGATGTATTTGTAACTCCTATAATTGGCGTGGTTGCTGTAGGTGGTGGACTATATTTCTTGTATAAATATCATAAAAGCAAGGGTCAGCTTACGTGCGATATAACAAGTTTAGAGTATCAACAGAAAACTACACAAAAAATAAAAAATGTAGTTTCAAAGCCAATAACTATAATCACAAGTCTAGCAGTTCTTGGAATTGCTTTTTCTGTGAATATTATAGAATTTGCATGTTCTGTAGGAATCGTTCAATCATTTACAAAAATTTTGGAAATTAATAGTTTAAGTTTTGTTTCTCAACAGTGGTATGCATTTATTTATACTTTATCATATATGATAGATGATTTTATAATTTTTGGACTTGCGATTTTTGGATTTCAGAAGTTTCATGCAGTAGGTGAAAAATATTCACATTTATCTATGCTTATTGGTGGGATTTTGCTTATATTATTAGGTGCAATGCTTATATTTAATCCTGAATTTCTGATGTTTTCTTGAAATTGTAATTTATTTTTTGCAAGAGTGGAAAAGTAGTGTAAACTAAAGAAAGGTTTGTGAAATGTTAGATTAACAAAGTTTTTATAATTTAGCTAGTAGGTAAATTTTACAAATTACTTTGTTGGTACAAGATTTTTGATGAAATAGATTTTATAGACAATTCTGATAAACATAGTTTATGGAGTATTGTGTATATTTTTAAAGAGAATGGAGTTGATTCACTTAAAATTATTAGTAATATTTTTGTCTGTGTATTTAAAACAAATTGAATTGAATGGATTTAAGTCCTTTGCGGAGTCAACAGTTATATCTTTTGTTTCTGGTTATTTTGTGAGTGGTGATAATATAGGAATAACAGCAATAGTGGGACCAAACGGCTCTGGTAAATCAAATGTTTCGGACGCTATAAGATGGGTTATGGGTGAGCAGTCCATGAAATCACTTAGAGGAAATAAGGGTAGTGATGTAATTTTTTCAGGTTCAGAAAAAAAGGGAAGTATGTCATTTGCTAGGGTTGCGCTTGTTTTTGATAATGTAGATAAAATTTTGCCCATTGAGTATGATGAGGTTGTTATTGAAAGAAAAATGTACAGAAATGGTGATAGTGAATACCTCATAAATGGAGCTAGAGTGAGATTACTTGATATTGTAGATATTTTTGCACGTTCTGGTATAGGAAAGGGAACATATACGGTTGTAGGACAAGGTATGACAGATGCAATATTAAATGCAAGTCCAGTAGAGCGTAGGTTTATGATAGAAGATGCTGCAGGTGTTAAACATGATCAAATTAGAAAAATTAGATCAGAAAAAAAATTAATAAAAACAAAAGAAAATTTAGATAGAACGAAAGAGCTTATAGTAGAAATTGAGCCACACTTAAGGATGTTAAAAAGACAGTCAGAAAAAGCTACACGAAGTAAAGTAATTTATGAAGAACTTAGGAACTTGCAATATGTTTACTTTGGTTTTATGTGGAAGCTTTATTCAAAGAAGAAGAATAAGTTAGAGTGTAAAAAGTTAGATTTTGAAAAAGTACTAAATAGAGCATTAAGGGCAGTGAATGAATTAAATGAAAAAATTGCAATAGAGTCAAAAAAAGTTCAAAAAGCACAGGTTGTAAGTGAATATGAAGAATTAAAAAAGAAGCTTTATGAGGAAATGAGAAAGGCTGATCAAAAAGTTGCAATAATTCATGGAAAAATTGCAGTTGAAAGGGAGAGAAAAGTCACAGAGCAAAAAGTCAAGAGTATTCCAGTTGATTTGAATTATGTAAGAGAAAAACTAACCTTAATTCAAGAAAAACATAAAGAACTTTTGCAAGAACTAGACAAAGTTATAGATATAAAACAATTAGGTGCAATAAATAAGAAAATTGCGTCTGTACAAAAAGATTTGGATGAACTCTACAGTGATGCAGGTAAAAAAACTGTAGTATTGCCAATGATAGTAAATGAGGAAAAGATGACAGAAATAGATAAGTCTATAAAGAAATATGAAAAAGAAATCCTAGAAGGAAATAGATTGAGAGCAAAAATCCAAGATGAGATAAGTAAGTTAAATGAAAAAATAACAAAAGAGGTTTTACAAGATAAAGAAGCTCGAGCTAAATTTTTTGCATTAGAAAGAGAACTTCGTTTATCACAAGATAAATTAAATAATGAGCAAAATACATGCAATGAGATAAAAATTGAAATCGCAAGAATAGAAGTTTATGAAGAAGATATAAGGAGAGAAGTTATGGAGGATTTGAATATAGATATAACTGAAATAACTTTTGATAAAGTTAAAAATATTGATAAAGATAACCTTCTTTTGAAAATTAATAAACTTAAAAGTGAATATGAGCGCATAGGTAGAATTGATCCTATGATTGTGGAAGAGTATGAAGAAACAAAAGAGAGATTTGAATTTCTTACAACTGAATCAGAAGATTTAGAAAAAACTATTATTAAACTTAGGAGAATTATAGTAGAAATGGACAAAAAAATTCATGATGCTTTTATAAAGGCTTATAAGGAAATTGATAGAGAATTTACTAAATATTTTAGAATTCTTTTTAATGGAGGTAATGCAAAACTCAAAAAAATTAATGTAGAAATGGGAGGAGGAAAGAAGCAAGATGATGAAAATGTTTGTGAAATAGGCAGTGAGGATGATAATAAAAAAAATTTGAAAATAGAGATTGGTGTTGAAATAAGTGTAACTCCACCAGGAAAAAAAATCAAACAACTCTCACTTCTTTCTGGTGGTGAGAGGTCTCTCACGTCAATTGCAATGCTTTTTGCTATTATAGCATATAATCCGCCACCGTTTATTGTACTTGATGAGGTAGAAGCTGCACTTGATGAGGCTAATTCTAGACGACTTGCAAAGATTTTTAAAGAGTTGAGTGATAAGACTCAGTTTATCATAATTACTCACAATAGAGAGACTATGAGACATTCAGACAAGCTTTATGGTGTGACCATGGGGAGTAATGGTATTTCTCAGGTTCTTAGCGTAGAGTTAGATGCATTGTAAGTTTCAGGGTCTCTCCTTAGAACCTGTCTAAAATCTCTTAATTGCTAAAGTTTCCCTATTTTTGCTACAAATTATTCAAATTAGAAGTTACTGAAAATGGCATACTGCAATTTTTTTTGACTATAGGTACATTGTAGGATTTACTGTGCCGCCCGAAGGAATATAAATACCTTTTACCTTAGTAGATTCAATTACCTTGAAAGTTGTTTGAGCAAATACTGAGAAGTGAAGATGTACTCCAGTGGAAAATCCTGTAGTTCCCATAATTCCTAAACTGTCACCTTTGTCGATTTTGGAGCCTTTTGACACACTAATTATTGATAAATGAGCATATAGTGTGACCAGTCCGTTTAAATGGTCTACAGCGACCCATTTGCCATAACCATAGCGTCCCATATTTCCAGTAGCTACAACTATGCCATCAGATGCTGACATTATGGTTTTACTACCTCTTGCAGCATAGTCTACACCATTATGATGACCTCCTTTGTAATGATGAGAATAAAATGTTTTTCCATAACCTTGTGTTACTACGTAAGGTTTTTTCACAGGTCTCTTTAAGTTAGCTTCTTCTTTAGTGGGTAAATCAGATAATGAAAAATTTCCAATCTGAGCACTAGAAAGTGAATTTATCTCATTTTGTACCTGTAGTTGTTGTAACTTTATACCCTTTAATTCAGTTTCAAAGGCGCGTTTTTCTACTGCTACTCGTCCTGCTAGTATAGATTTATAATTTTTGGAATTTTCAAGGTAAATATTTTGTTCATTTAAATCGAATTGTACGTTTTGAATGTCTTTCTTTTTAAATTCCAGTTTTGAAATGTCTTTTTCTAGGGTTATTTGTTCTTCTGTAATAAAAGTTAACATGTCATGAATTTTGGATGCAGTTTGTTCAATTTTATCCTTTGAATGAAATGCTTCAACGGAAGAAGGGGAGAATAATCTTCGGATATTATTATCATAAGAAGATGTTTGATATCTATTTAAAAGTATTTTTTTTAAGAGTTCTTTTTGAGAATTCATAACAATAATTTTTTGTGATATTTTATTTTCTATCTTCTGTATATCAGATTCAATATCTCTAACTTTCTTTCTACTTTCTTTTATATCACTCTCTAGTTTTTTGCTTTGTGATTCTAATTCCTTAACTTGAGCTTTGATAGCTGTTTCTTCTTTCTTTTTTAAATTTATCAAATTTTTATATTTTTCTTCTTTCTTTTCTAATTGCTTTAGTTTTTTTTCTTTTTCATCCGTTGTAGATGCTAAAGTGTAACTAGTTATCCCAAAAAATATAAATATAATAAAAATGACTAAATGTGAGGCAATTTTAAATTTTTGGTTTATTTTGTTCATATGTTTATTATAACAGAAAATAAAAAAAAACTTTATACAATAGTTATATGAGTAAGAAGAACTTGAAGAGTCAACTTATTAATAAAAATTAAGAAAATAGATATAAATACATTTTAAAAAGACTTTATTCATTGGGTTTTAATGAATTATATTTTGTAAAAAATAATAAAAAGAGTAATTCATAGAGTTTTCTAGATCTTATTTGAGTATGTTAAAAAAGTTTCTTTATGGTATAATATAAAGAGTAAATTATTAGCATGTTTGTGCTGGAGACGGTCGAAAGTGCAATCAAATATTTACGTAATAAATCAGTGTAATCAGTTTTCACGTATGGAACAGGATGCAAATTTTGTTGAACAAGTTGTAAAAATGCTTGTAGATAATCCAGAGGATGTAAGTGTTGAGCGTGTAGTAGATGAAATGGGTGTACTTATTACTCTTTCTGTAAATCAGGAAGACATGGGTATGGTCATTGGCCGTGAAGGTAGCACAGCAAAAGCACTTAGAACACTACTTCGTGTTGTAGGAGCTAGAAATAATGCTCGTGTGAATCTAAAAATAAATGAACCTGAAGGTTCAGAACGTCCTAAAAGAAAAGAGAGGTCTTCTGAGAGTTCTCCAAAGAAAACTTTAGATGAGGTTGTGGGTGATATAGAAATCTAGTTTTTATAGTACTTATAGTCACAGATATATAGATAGAAACTGTCTAAACTTTCATTTTAGCTAACTTTATTTTTGTTATAAAATTTTTTAGTCATAGATGAAGGTTTTTGACAGATTCTGAGAATTTATTTCATGTCAATGCTTCAAGTCTAAACTTGAATATGGGACAAGTAACATATTAATTTTCATAAAATATGTTAATTGGGCTATGCAGAAATTAATCTATTTTCGGGTTTACATTTATATAACTGATGCGATAGTTATAGCTATAAGTTATTGCAAAGAAGTAATTACTAAGCACGGTTGGCTTAGTTATTTATATTGTAAAATTAACATGGTAAAATTAAAGAGAAGTTTCTTGGCTTATAATAGATATATTTAAATATGTAAAGTAAGTCTTTGTTATTTAGATTTTATCTTAACTTTAGACTTCATAAAGTTATAAAAAAAGCATGAAATGTGTTATATATAAAAAAGTTTATGGTCAAGACTAGAGTGTTTGACTGAACTTAAATATCTTGAGCGTGAGCTTGTGGTTTTTTATTTAAAATAAGAAATGCATATTTCTATCTAATTAGATTTTATTATTTTAAAATGGGTTTTTAAATAGGTTATTAATACTATTTAGATAAATTCTTAAGTAATTTTTGTATTCGTAATATTAGGATTGGTTGCGATTAGTTTTTTATCTTCTAATCGTAAATGATAAATTTTAAAGACTTTTAAAATCCATATTATTCGCAAGAAAGCTAAGTTTAAAAAAGATGGAATTAGTAGTGTGATTATTACTAATAAAGTAATCCAAGGGTAGAGAGTTAAAAATTTTTTATCAGGTATATATACATAGATAACTCTAAAGAAGAACTCTATTAGAAAAAATATTCCAAATGTTACTTCAATTACTCGTATGCCATGATGAGTTTCATTTGAGATAATTATCATTTGATTACCATTCATAATTTCCAAAATAGCAAGAAAAAACAAAAAAATGCTGATAACCATAAGAATTTCATTTAATATGAAGTTTTCACGATTTCCAGCGTCAAATGACCTGTCTATTTTAATTAAAATTTGTTTTAACATTAATTTTAATTATACAATTCTTTTCTTTATTTGTATAGTTTAACAAATAGGTGTATCATTTAAAGTAAAGCTTTAATTAGCGTTTCTATTGAGATATATTAAAATTGGAGAGAGTATTAAAGTAAGTATTTAATTGAATATTTTATGGAGTTTAGTAAAGAATTGGAAGAATTTAAATTTCAAATAGATAAGATAATAGAGAAAAAGATAGATGAATCAATTGCTGAAGCTGCAGAAGATGATGAAATTGTAGCTGATATGCTTAGGTACTTCAAAAAAACATTGTTAGCAGCAGGTAAGCGAGTTAGACCTTGTATGATGTATTATGGATATTTAGCAGCAGGAGGCACAGATAAAAAGAAAATTATGGATACAGCTATTTGTGTTGAATTGATCCATTCCTTTTTATTGATGCATGATGATATAGTTGATAGGGATGATATAAGACATGGCATGAAAACAATACATACTCACTATAGAGATTATGCAAATAAAAATTATAAAACAAAGGATTCAAAACATTTTGGAGTAAGCGTAGGAATTATAATGGGTGATACTATATATTCTATAGCTAATCAAGTATTATTTTCTTCAAAATTTGAAGCTGGTCTTATAATAAAGGCTATGAACAAATTACAAGAAATTGTTAGATATACAGCACTTGGAGAAATGCAAGATATAATCATGGAATATAAAAAAAAAGCTACTGAAAAAGAAATTCTTAAAATGTATGAAAATAAAACAGCAAAGTATACATTTGAAGGGCCTTTTCAACTAGGTGCTTTATTAGCTGGAATTACTAGCGAAAAAGCCAAAAAAATTAGTGAATTTGCAATTCCGCTTGGCATTGCTTTTCAACTTCAGGATGATTTTTTAGGAGTATTTGGAAATGAAAAAAAGACTGGTAAGCCTTTTGCGTCAGATATAATAGAAGGCAAACAAACACTTCTTGTTACTAGAGCTGTAAGTTTAGCTCCTAATAATGATAAGAATAAAATTAAAAAATTATTAGGAAAAAAAAATATATCAAAAATTGAGATTGACGAATTTGTGTCAATTTTAAATTCTTCTGGAGCAGTTAAATCTATAGCAAAGAATACTGAAGAATATCTCAATAAAGCTACTAATATAATAAATATGAGTGAGATACCAAGAGATATAAAAGATTTTTTATTAGGAATGATTCTGTATCTTAAAAAAAGAGAATTTTAATTTTTTTGGTTAATATATTTACTTTAAAGAAATGAATGGAAAAAATAGTATACCGAAACATGTTGCGATAATTCCAGATGGAAATCGTAGATGGGCAGTTGAGCATGGTAAAAAACCTTGGATTGGACACGAGGAGGGAAGTAAAAGAATAGAAGAGATAATTGAAATTGCTTGGGAGTCGGGGATAAAGTGCTTGTCTATTTGGGGATCATCACAGAAAAATTTAACAAAACGACCATTTAGAGAAAGAAAAGCTTTACTAGACATATATAATATATATTTTAAGAGATTGTTCAGCAGTAAAGAAATTAAAAAAAAGGATGTAAAAATAAGCGTCTTTGGTTGCTGGAGAGATGAGTTTCCCATTAAGCTCGTGCGGAGAATTCAAAGTGGAGTAGACAGTACAAAAAATAATAAAACTTTAAGTTTGAATTTTTTTCTAGCTTATGATGGAGATGAAGAAATGATTAGTGCTATAAAAAAAATTATTGCATCTGGAGTCAAGGTAGAGGATATGTCTAGAGATATTCTTAAAAGAAATTTGTTGACCTATGAGTTACCTTCAGTTGATTATCTAATAAGAACAGGAGGAGAACCTCATTTAAGTACTGGATTTATGATGTGGGATACAGCTGATGCACAGTTATATTTTACGGATAAATACTTTCCTGATTTTTGTGCAAATGAATTTAAAGAGGCTTTAGAAGAATATACTAGGAGAAAACGTAGACATGGGGCATAGAACCTGCCTAAAAGCTTATTCAAATCTTCTGTTTTGGTAAAAAGATTCTATTATCCCTTTTCTAGTATTTACATTAAATAATCTAAAAATTTAACAAAAAATCAAGGTTTTAAAGAGGTTTTTGCATATGGAAATGGAGCTATATGAATATTTTAAAAATATGAAAAAGACTTAAGAAGGAAAATAAAAAGTATTAGAAGAGGAACTAAATAAAGATAAAGAGATGTTACACTAAACATTAAGAATGTAAAATAAGTTATTTTTATTTAATTTTTATAATAAATTATAGTCTTGTTATGTTATGTTAGGAGATATTATTTTTTATCAAAGCATCTTATGTTTTCTAAATTTTTTCTATAAGATTCAGCATCTAGATATTCAACAAAATTACTATATTGCGAGTGTGGCTGTTCAAGTCTTTTTGCATGTTTTATTGGACACCAATACCGTTCTGTTCTACCAGCAATTTCAGTCGCATATGCCATAAGTCCGTTAAAATAACTACAATAAAAACAATTAAATTTTTCAAAAGAGTTTAGATAAGCTAGGTGAACTCTGTCAAAAATTATATAGTCACTTCGTTTTACGATTGGAATTTTGTATAATCTAAAGCATATGTGATGATAGACCTCTAACCAAATATCAAAAAGTATAGCTGGGAAAATCATGCCGTATATAAATGGGACGCTTAACAAATTCCTTAAGTGTATATTTGAGAAAAAATTCTCTCTATATTTCTTAAGATAATTCTTTTTTTTAAAAGACTCTTTAACTAAGTTTTGCTTTTCTAGGAGGATGTCAATTTTGCGATCTATCTCTGCTGATAAACGTTCTTTTAGTTTATATAGTTGAGAAAATTGCTCATTATTATCTTTGTTTTTAAATTCTGAAATTTTATCTTCAATTATTTTTTTAAAATCTTTATTCATGAATCTCTTTAAATTCCATTAGTTTCAATATATATCCTTAAGTTCTAGTGAGTATCATCATTATTAATAGTATACAAAAACCAAAGTAATAAAAGACTTAGCTTTTCTAGAATGTGTGAAATAATATTTTTCATGTGAATATTATATCATAATATAGAAAAAATAACAAAATTTATTTATAATTTAAAGCTTTAGTATAATTTGAAAAAAATTTTTATATGAAATAATCGAAAGATTCTATCTAAAATTTTTAGTTTTTTATAAAAGATAAGGGACTTTGTATAAATATTTAAGAGTTAATATGATAATTTTTGTGTGTTAGTTAAAATTATTCCATAAGAAAAGACTGAAAAACTTTATTAATTAATCTAAAACTTGAAAACTTATCTCAAAAGAAATTAGTCTTATTTGATTCATGATAATATAGCCTTTTCATGTTATTCGTAATTATTTATCTATATATAAAACAATTTATTAAATAAAATTACTATTAATTATTTATATATTTTGTAAAATATCTTTAATAAATTTAGAAAAGTGATATTTCTACTTAAAAATATTTTTATCAACAATTGACATCTAAAATTTAGGCATTGACTTATTTTTAGAGGCTGATATACTATATCTCATGATAATAAATTTTAAAGATTCTTTTTACTTGATTATAATATAACTTATAAAGGAGTACGAAGAAATTATAAATTTCTTATTTGTTAAAGTTTATTATTTGCAAAATAAGTTGTTCTGAATTTTTTTAAATTTAAACAAATTTTTAGAGTTTGTTTTAAAAAAAGAAGGTATATAATAAAAGATTATAAGTTAATATAAAAGTATGGTACGTATTGTTACACAAGAAGGATTAGATAAAATCAAATTTGAATTAGAGGAAAGAATAAATAGTACTAGGAAAACTATAGCAAAGGCTATAAAAGAAGCAAAAGAACAGGGGGATTTAAGTGAAAATGCTGAATACTCAACTGCAAAGGGAGAGCAAGCAGAAAATGAACAAAGAATCGCTGAATTAGAAGGTCTTTTAAAGGAGACAAAGGTTGTTGAACATGATAATAATGATTCAAGTATTCAAATTGGTGATAGAATAACAGTAAAAGCACAAGGTAAGGAATTAGATTTTGAAATAGTTGGATCCAATGAAGCAGATCCTTCTAGTAATAAAATTTCAAATGAATCACCTATAGGAAGCGCACTTTTGGGATCTGTTGTAAATGATAGTGTTGATGTCAATACGCCAGTAGGTGTTGTTAGTTATAAAATTATTTCTATAAACTAATAAGGTTTGTTGTGGAATCTTTATTTTTGACTAGATTTCTTGTATAATAGAAATATAGGAAATGTTTTTTATATTAACGAATTTAATTTATGAATAATAAAGTACAAAATAGTTTTCGGAGTGAGTATGAAGAAAGAGTGAAAAAAGTAGATCGTTTATTAAAAGATGGTATAGAAGCATACCCCTCTAAGTCACATAGAACTCATAAAATTAAGGAAGTACTTTTTCAGTTTAACTCTTTACAAGAAAAAGAGGAGGTCATTACTGTAGTTGGACGCATAAGATCAAAGAGAGTGCATGGAAATCTTACCTTTGTTGATTTAGAAGATGCTTCAGGACGTTTTCAGATTGCGATAAATAAAAAAGAACTTTTAAAAAGTGAAACGTATAAAAAATTTGAAAATTTTATAGATACAGGGGATTTTGTGGAATTCATTGGTAAAGTATTTATAACAAAATCGGGTCAGAAAACGTTACTAACTAGAGAATGGATTTTAGCTTCAAAAGCTCTTCGAAGTATGCCAACTGATCACTTTGGATTAATAGACGAGGATGAAAGATTTAGAAAGAGGTATGTAGATTTGATGTTAAATGAGGACTTGAGGAAATTATTTATCAGAAGATCGAAATTTTGGCGTGTTATACGTGAATTTATGGAGGAAAAAGATTTTTTAGAAGTAGAAACACCAACTATTGAAACGACTACGGGAGGAGCTGAGGCAAGACCATTTGCTACCTATCACAATGATTTTGACTTGAATGTTTATATGAGAATCTGTATTGGTGAGCTGTGGCAAAAGAGACTTATGGCTTCGGGATTTGAAAAAACTTTTGAAATTGGAAGAGCATATAGAAATGAAGGATCGAGTCCGAATCATATGCAAGAATTTACAAATATGGAGTTTTATTGGGCATACGCAAACTATGAAGATGGTATGAAATTTACGCAAGAGTTATATAGATTCATAGCAGAAAAAGTGTATAAAAAGACAAAATTTAAGGCTCGTGGACATGTGTTTGACTTAGCTGATGATTGGAAAAAAATTGATTATGTAAAGGAAATTGATAAACAAACTGGTATAAATGTTATATCTGCTTCAGAGGAAGAAATGGTTGAAAAATTAAAAAAATTAGATATAAGATATGATGGGGCTAATAAGGAGAGATATGTAGATAGCTTATGGAAGTATTGTCGAGCAAATATAGCGGGACCTGCATTTTTGATAGGTCATCCGTCATTTACTTCACCGCTCTCTAAAAAGATGAAAGATTCACCAGGGCAAGTTGAAAGATTTCAGATAATACTTGCAGGAGCAGAGATTGGAAATGGTTATAGTGAATTAAATGATCCAATTGATCAAAGAGAGAGATTTAAAAAGCAGCAAAAATTATTGGAAGCAGGTGATGAGGAGGCTATGATGCCTGATTGGGAATTTGTTGAAATGTTGGAATATGGCATGCCTCCTACATGTGGATTCGGAGTTGGAGAGAGATTATTTGCCTTTTTTGAAAACAAAACTTTAAGAGAAGTGACGTTATTTCCATTTATGAAACCTAAGGAGAGTAAAAGTGTCTGTGTTGTTGCTAAAAATAGTGATGAGATAAATGAAAAAAGTGAATTTTCAGAAGATGAGAAATTATTAGTTAGCTTGAGGCAGGCAAATAAATTAGTAGATAAATGGATTTTTAATCCTATAACTAAATTACACTCTCAGGAAAGTGAGATTATAATGAGAGGACTTGCGAGACATTTTAATAAAGATGAAGAGGAAATTGAAAAATGGGGAATATTAGGGTTATTGCATGATTTAGATTGGGATATAACAAAAGATAATCCAGCTAGTCATTCGCTTAAAACTGAAGAAATTTTGAAAGAATTTGGGGCTAGTGAATTTTTAATTGAAACCATAAAATCACACAACTATGGTTACAAGCTTTCGGAAGAATTGAAAGATAAAAAGCGTTCAACGAGAATTCAGCACGCATTAGCATCTTCGGAAACTTTAACAGGACTTATAATTGCCTCCGCGCTTGTCTTACCATCAAAAATGGTTAAAGATTTAAAGTTAGAATCTCTAAAGAAAAAGTTTAAGAATAAAAAATTTGCACAAAATTGTGATAGAGATATAATCAGGGAGTGTGAAAAAATTGGATTATCAGTTGATGAGTTTTTGGAAATTGGATTGATTTCATTACAGGAAGCATCTGAAAAATTAAAGATATAAATAAAAAATAATTAAAATATATGTCTGATAGAAAAGTTATGGTATTTGGAGTTTTTGATGAACTTCACGATGGTCATCGTGATTTTTTGCGTCAAGCAAAAGAATATGGTGATCATGTGGTTGTGGTAGTGGCTAGAGATGCTATTATTGCTAGATTATATGGTAAAAAACCAAACAATGATGAAATTACTAGAATATCCGAATTACTTAAAGATGGTTCTGCTGATGATATAGTTATGGGTCATATAGAAGACAGGAAACAAGTATTTCTTGAACATAAACCAGATGTTATAGTATTGGGATTTTCTCAGGAAAAATTTTCTAAAGAATTGAGAGAAAATGAGAAGGAATTAGGAATTGAAGGAGTTGATATAGTTCTTGCAGAGCCATATAATCCAAAAAATAATCCACCATCAGAATTTAAGAATGAAAAAATACACTTCTAAACGATTTGTAAATTTACTAATTTTTTAAAATTTTTATTAATGACTATATATGAGGAGTCTATAAAGCTCCATAAAGAAAAAGGAGGAAAAATAGGTACGGAAAATAAGATATCTCTTAAAAATGCTTATGATTTATCTTTGGCATATACTCCAGGAGTTGCTGGAGTATGCAAGGCTATATATGAGGATAAAAAAAAGGTACATGAGCTTACGATAAAGAAAAATACAGTTGCTATAGTTACTGATGGTAGTGCAGTGCTTGGATTGGGCAATATTGGACCTGAAGCAGCATTGCCAGTTATGGAGGGAAAGGCTGCATTATTTAAGCGATTTGGAGATATTGATGCATTTCCAATATGTTTAAATACACAAGACACAGAGGAAATTATTAAAACGGTAAAAAATATAGCTCCTGTGTTCGGAGGTATAAATTTGGAAGATATTTCTGCACCGAGATGTTTTGAGATTGAAAAAAGACTAAGAAAGGAATTAGATGTCCCAGTTATGCACGATGATCAACATGGAACAGCAACTGTCGTATTGGCTGGAATCATAAATGCTTTAAAATTACGAAATGTAAAAAGTAAGAGTGAAGTACGAGTGGTTATATCAGGTGCAGGCTCTGCTGGTGTAGCTGTTACGGAAATTCTACTTACGTACGGAATAAAAAATATAACTGTATGTGATAGTAGGGGGATAATTTGTGATTCTAGAAAGGATTTAAATAATACAAAAAGATTACTTGCGAGAAGAATTAATACCGAAAATAAGTCAGGGTCAATGGAAGATGCTTTAGTAGATTCAGATATTTTTATAGGAATGAGTGCTCCTAATATTTTATCACAAAAAACAGTTGAGACTATGGAGGATAATCCTATAATTTTTGCATTAGCTAATCCAGATCCAGAGATAACACCAGAAGATGCATATTCTGCAGGGGCTTATATTGTAGCTACTGGTAGAAGTGATTATCCAAATCAAGTAAATAATGTACTTGCATTTCCTGGACTCTTTAGAGCATTACTTGGAAGCGGTAAGCAATTTGAAAGTTCAATTTTTGTAATTGCTGCAAAAGCTATAGCTAATAGTGTAGATAATTTGTCTGTGAATAACATTATTCCAAATCCATTTGATGAGGGCATTGTCGAAAATATCACTACCTCAATTGAAAAAATAGTTTAGATTTTTTAAACTTATGAATAAGTATAGGAAAGTGAAGAATTTTATAAAAATTTAAAGTATGAAATATCATAAGTATAAGTATTATAAAGAACAATTTTCAAGTTTTAATTTGTAAAATAACAAAAGTTGTGATTATAAAAAGATTATTTTAAGTTTTTAAGGTATGTTCATACTTTTAAAACTAAATGCTATTTTTATGAAAGAAAGTAGGGCTAAACTTAATTAGGAGGATGATGCAAAGTAAGAAATTGGATATTATGCAGAGATGAAAATTTTAGGTAGAGTTTCAAAGTAACTTTTAAAAAAGAGTAAGGGAATGCTAGAATATGAAATATTATATTAAACTATGGATGCTTATAATTTATCAGTGTGTTAACGGAAGAGGTACTAGAGTTTTTAGAAAGATATGTGAGGAATTAATTGGAAAAAAATGATATAGATGAGTATATTGAACTGAAGTTAGTGAAGAATTGATTATTATATGATACTAAATAGTTTAATAATTGTTGGGAATAGTATATTATGATAATGTTCTTTGGCATATTAGGCACTAAGTTGTTAGAGTTGAACTAAAAGGAGGATACTAATAATGAAATATTATGATTGAAATATCTAATGTTATTGTGAATGAATTAAAAAGTAAGTTCCTGCAATTGCAGGACTCTCTTTGAGGTAGATAAAAAAAAAGAAAGAATTCTGGAAATTGATAATATATCAGGAAATGATAATTTTTGGAGTGATAGAGAAATGGCAATAAAATTCTTAAAAGAGAAGGATGAAATTACTACTTTAGTTCAAAAAATACAAAAAGTTTCAGAAGATATTGAAGACTTTCAAGAACTTATGGAAATAATCACAGATACCAATGAATTGGAAGAAAGTTTAAGTGATATCAAAAAATCTTTAGATATTTTGGAAAAAATATCTTTGTTTTCTGGTGAATATGATGAAAATAATGTTATCTTAACTGTTAGAGCTGGAGCAGGAGGTACAGATGCTCAAGATTGGGCATCTATGTTACTTCGTATGTATATATTATGGTCTAAGAATAATAATTATAAAGTGGATATAATTGAGAAAATAGATGGAGCAGAAGCAGGAATTAAAAGTGCGAC
This sequence comes from Candidatus Moraniibacteriota bacterium, assembly GCA_947311515.1. Lineage (GTDB taxonomy): Bacteria > Patescibacteriota > Minisyncoccia > Moranbacterales > JALWEZ01. The sequence goes on from CAMZLB010000036.1 coordinate 19,696, forward strand.
ATTAGAAATAAAAGGTAGTAGGACTTACGGAAAATTGAAATCTGAAACTGGTGTGCATAGACTAGTTAGATTATCACCTTTTAATTCAGATAATCTTAGACAGACATCTTTTGCTGAAGTGGAAGTGTTACCTATTGTTGATTACGTTTCTAATTTTAGCATTGAGGAAAAAGATTTAAGAATTGATACATTTCGTGCCTCTGGAGCAGGTGGTCAGCATGTAAATACAACGGATAGTGCCGTTAGAATTACTCATTTACCAACAAATATTGTAGCCTCATGTCAAAGTGAACGATCGCAACTTAGAAATAAAGAAAGTGCTATTAAGCTATTAAAGGCAAAGCTTAATGCTATAAATCTTAAAAAAGAGGAAGAGGAAAGGAATATATTGAGAGGCGTTAGGAAGAAAGTTGAATGGGGAAGTCAAATAAGATCTTATACACTACATCCCTATAAACTAGTAAAGGATCATCGCACAAAATGTGAGACAACTCACATAGATAAAGTTTTAGATGGAGGCATTGATGATTTTATATATACTTTTTTGCAAATGCAATCAAAAATATGATATACTAGTATAGTAAAATAAAAATTATATGAAACTTATTGAATTGAGAGATGTTGGAAAAAGTTATGAAGGAGGTTTTACGATTTTGAAAAATATTAATCTTTCTATAGATGCAGGAGAATTTATTTCTATTGTAGGATCTTCCGGTGCTGGTAAATCAACTCTTCTTAAAATGATTTATGCTTATGAAGAACCTACTGAAGGTGTGGTTTTTTTTGGTAAACGCGATATAAGTACTATTAAAAAAAAATCTTTGCCATTTTATAGGAGGAATTTTGGAACTGTTTTTCAGGATGCAAAACTTTTAGAATATAAAACTATATTTGAAAATGTTGCCTATACTTTGGAAGTACAGGGTGCAGGTGATGAGCAGATTAAAAAAGAAGTTCCTAAATTACTTGAAATTGTAGGTCTATCTAATCAAAGTGAGAAATATCCTGCACAGGTGAGTGGTGGAGAGGCACAGAGAGCTTCATTGGCTAGAGCTCTAATACATAGACCTAGAGTGTTAATTGCAGATGAACCTACTGGAAACTTGGATCCAAATTCAACTTGGGAAATGACAAAGTTATTACTAAAAATAAATGAGCTTGGAACTACCATAATTCTTGCAACACATGATGAGGAAGTTGTTAATAATATATATAAACGAGTTATAGTTATCGGTAATTCTACAATTATAAGTGATAAGATAAGAGGTAAATATTCTACTCAATAATAATATGTTTAAGTCCATAAAATTTGTTCGTGTTTTGCGTGAAGGGTGGTTAAGTTTTTATAGAGATAAGTGGCTTACTGTTGCTACTATTTCTATCATGACTTTGACATTATTTCTTATTGGCACAACAATTTTTCTTTGGATAGGTATTCAAAAAACGGTTAAAGAGGTAGAGAAGCAAATAAATATAAGTATATATTTTGATTTTGATGTTGAAGAAGGTCGTATAAAAGCAATTAAAACACGTCTTGAAAAAAAAGGATTACAAGAAATAAAAAAGATTGTTTACATTTCTAAAGAGGAGGCACTTGAGCAATTTAAGGAGGAAGAAAAAGATGATGAAAATATGAAAAAAGCACTTGAAATCATAGGAGAAAATCCATTTCCAGCTTCACTCATGATCACTGCTTCTGATACTTCTCACTATGATAAAATTGATTATTTTTTTGAACAAGAATATGGAGATATAGTACTTAGTTCAAATTATAAAAAAAATAAAAATGTAATAACCGATATAAAAAATAGAATAATATTTTTACAAAAGGCAACATTTTTTTTGAGTATTGTGTTTTTTATGGTTGCCATTTTTGTTACGTTTAATGCTGTGAGTATGAGTATATACACGCACAGAAAAGAATTTGAAATTATGAGATTAGTAGGAGCTTCAAATTTATATGTAAAAATGCCAGTTGTTGTAGAAGGTGTTTTATATGGATTAACAAGTTCTTTTATAGCAATAATACTTTTGGTTGTAACTATTTATTCAGTTGATCCACTTGCTCAAAGAACTCTGGAAAATGTGCAAATATTTGATTTTTATAAAGAAAGTATCTTTATGATGACGGTTTCTATAGTTGGAATTAGTGTTATTTTGGGTTCAGTTAGTAGTTATATAGCAATTCGCAGATACTTAGAAAAGTAGTTTTTTTGAAATTAATTATATAAAAACATAGAATTTCTGTGTTTTTATGTTTCTTAAGGAGAATCTGTAAAACTGACTAAACACAAAAATGCAAATTAGTTCTGTAAAGTTGTTTTTGTTTGATATAATAATACTTACTAGTGAATATAATTACGATTATATTATTTTTATAACACTACTAAAAACAAAAAATAAATTTTTTAGAAGAAATGAAGTGAGTTTGTTATGAGAAATTTTTATGGGTTATTTGTGTGTACTTAGACGTATAAAAGCTTTATTAATTAACATATAATCTTTTTAAAGGGATATTGGATTAATACATATGAAACTTTTGTTTTTTGATTATTTTAGGTTCAGTTTTTAGTTGAAATAGTTTTTTTTAACTATTTTAAAGTAGAGACTTTGAAATTTGATCTACGTACTCTTTTGAAATATGTTCCCAACTATTATTTTTTATAATGTAGTTAGAAGCTTTTTTTCCAAATGTCTGTTTATCAAAGTTCTCACTTAGAATTTCGAGTACTTTATTTGTCCATTCCTCAGGGTTTTCGTGTGATACTGTAAATCCATTCTTGCCATTTTTTATAGCATCTTTTAAGCCTTCTAAATATGATACTATTACAGGTATTTTACAGACACCTGCTTCTATGACGCTAATACCAAACCCTTCCATATCTCCATCTATTTTTATATTTGGTTGCACAAAAACGTCACACGTGTGCCATAATGTAAGTAATTCTTCTTGAGTAACACGACCGAGAAGAATAACTTTAGTAAATTGATTGGTTTCATCGATGGCTTTTTCTATATTTCCTCTATCAGGACCGTCTCCTGATACTATATAAACTACATTATCCGGCATATTTGGAAGTACATTTCGTATAAACCATGCAACACCTTTACGTTTAGCTAATCTACCTGATGTTAATATAAATTTTTTATTTCTATATTCTTCTCCTATTATTGAAATTAAATCATTTTGTACAGCTTTAAAGTTTATAAAATTTTCTGAAGTTATTCCATTTGGGATAAATGTACATTTATCTTTAGGAACTTCTCTTGTAACTAATTCTTTTATAGTTTGATTTCCAACAGAAATAAATTTATCACATTTAGGAAAAAAGTAGCCAGTCCATAAGATTTGATATAATGGATGATTATAAGTGACATCTAGACCATGTACAATGCAAATAAGTTTTTTATTTGGAAAAAATTTCTTAGTCCACCAAGCTAAAATAGCAAGTAGTCCATCACCTAATAGTATAGCGTCATAATTTTTTGCTATAAATGGTAATTTTATAAACATCCATGGAATAAAAAAGGGAAGTGCTATTTTCCCTAATGTATTAGCAATTATTTCAGTTTTCGAATATTTAGGAAGCCATTTAGATAGCTCATAATTCATGTTTTCTATACCTCCAATAATTGGTGGAAATGCTCTGGAAATGAACAGTATTTTGGTTTTTTTCATATTGTAAGTATATTTTTTATTTTTTTAATTTTAAACTATTAGTATTATTTAATACATCAGTTTTGAAATCATTATTTAATTCTTGACAAGTATTCCATCTCCTCATTCCATCTAATAACATATAATCTAAAACTTTAGAAAATTTTATTCCTGATTTTTCCCATAGATGATGATATAGAGTTCCTGGTAATGTGTTGATTTCATTTGCAAATAACTCATCACTTTTTGCATTATATAAGAAATCAATTCGCATAGTTCCATTTCCCTGGGTTGCTTTAAAAATTTTTTCAGAAGATTCCTTTATTTTGTTTGTTATATCACTGCTAACATTGGCTGGAATTACTAGATTTGATTTAGCATTTCCAGTTTGAGCGCCACCATCCTTTTCGTATTTTGAACTAAAATCAAATAAATCATCTTCAAATAATGACTCTTGAACTTTTGAAATAAGAATTTCTTTACCATCACTCAAAACAGAGCATGTTAAGTCTACAATATTTTCAACAGATTGCTCAACTATGATTTGTGTGTCATAGTGCATTGCTATATTTAGAGCATCTTCTAAGTCGATGTAGTCCCTAACTTTAGAAATTCCTATGGAAGACCCTCCTAATGCAGGTTTTACAAAAAGAGGTATGCCAATTTCATTTTTTATCTTATGTAAAATATCTTTCTTATTATTTTTTATATCATTTTTTGAAAAACTTAAAAACTTTGTTGTAGGAATATTTAGAGATAATAGTAGTTTTTTTGTAAGTATTTTATTTATGGCTACTGAAGAGCTATATATTCCACATCCTGCATAAGGAATATTAAAAAACTCGGCTAACCCTTGAATAGTCCCATCCTCACCATTTAAGCCATGAAAAGCGGGAAATATATAATCCAATGTTATTGAATTTTGAGATAATATAGTTTTTTTTTCTAATACTAATTTTGAGTGAGATTTTGATAAATTTAGAGAATATTCAGAAAAAGTTTTTAATTTTTCCTTGTAATCTTCTTTGAAAAAACTAAGTTTAGATAGTTTTTCGGATAGATACCATTTACCATCTTTATCAATATATACTGCTTCTGCCTTATATCCAAATTCTCTTAATTTTGATAATATGAATTCTCCAGTTATAATAGATATTTCGTGTTCAGTGCTTCTTCCTCCAAATAATACGCCAATTGTTCGATTTTTCATATATTTATTTATAATTGTCAGTGATATCGTTTTGAAAAATTATAGTATCACCATTCTTCAAAACGTGAATAAGGTCATCGTGAGCTTTTTGAGTAGTATCATAGACCTTATAATCATTGTACCTTAGTTCCTTAAATTTTTCTACAATAACATCAGTAGCTTTTGTTTTTATGAGGAGTACTAGATCAACATTTTTTGCATATTTCTCAGCTAGGATTTTATGTGTTTCTACTAGTTTTTCTCCTAGCTCTACTATACCAGGAGTTAGAACTATTTTTCTTCCAGGAGCTCTTTTTAGAATATTAATTCCCTCACAAAAACCAGCATAATTTCCATTATAGCTATCATCTATAATTATTCTATTCAAATTAGTATTGTTGATAACTTCTAGTCTATGTGGTGTAAAACTTAAATTAGCTAATCCATTACTTATTTCTGTGTTTGTTAAATTTAATTTTTTTGATAGTTGGATTATTATTATAAAATAATTAATTATATAATCAGCTATCAAATTTGTGGTAAATATTTGAGAGTCATATTTAAATGAAAGTCCGCTAAAATTGGGTAAATATTTTTTTTCTGAATAACTCTGGCAAATCTTTAGGATTTCTATATTTTTATTTATGTAGGTGTCCGCGTTATTTTTTATAATATTGTCGCAGGTATTTAAAAAGGCTATTTTTTTTGTATTATTTGCTAGCTCAAATTTAGTTTGTATAATATTTGTAAGTGATTTAAATCTTTCTAGGTGAACTTCTCCAATGCTTGTCGTAATTGAATAGTCAGGATTTATGATGTCACATAGATTTTCTATATCTCCTAGTTGAAAAGCGCCCATTTCAGAGACTAGTATTTCAGACTTTTCTATGGATTTTTCATTATTTATGATATATTGAGCAACTCCTATGTCGGTATTTATATTTCCAGAAAATGTAAATACTTTGTATTTTTCACTTAAAACTGATACTAGAATATTTTTTACACTAGTTTTTCCATAGCTACCCGTTATTCCTATGGTTATTAGATGTTTCTTTTTATTCTTTGAAATTATTGTTTTTGCTAGGCTTATTGATTGAGTTTTTTTGTATCTGATAAGAGGATTTATAATTGAGTCTGAAACTATTATAAATAATGGGAGTATTATGATATAAAATAATATAGATACTGTAAAATATGTTAGATTTTCTAGGTGCATATAAGAAAGAAAAATTAACATCATAATGGACAGTGTGGTGATGCCGAAAATAAGTTTTGTGCGAACTGTCCAATCTAAAGAATTTCTTTTATTTATATGTAACCAATCTATGTTTTTGTACGCAAATTTCAAAAATCTTTTTTTATTATAATATTCTAATTGATATATGTAGATTAAATTTTTTAGTATCATTTTGTTAGTTTATTTAGTGTTTCTACAAATTCTTCTGTGTGAGGATATATAAATGGGAAGTGATTTGAATTATTTATTATTGCAATATCAATATTTAATTTTCTTGCTATTATTTTTGCATATTTAAGAGGAGCTTCTTTATCTCTTTGTCCCCAGATAAAATCAACCTTGAATTTTTTTAAAATATCTACATAACTTTCAATGTCTTCATTTATGATATTTTGAAATGTTTTTTGTGTTACTTCATTACTAATGTTTGCATAGTCTTGAATTCCTAGTACATTGTACCACTTTAATTTAATTTTTTTTTTAATATTAGTAGGAAGAAAGCTTGTTGCTTTTTCTCCAAATTTAGTAAGTTCTTGTATTATGGGAGTAGCTGATTTTTTTTCCCTTATAAATGGAACACCTATGCAGATAATTTGATGTATTTTTTTATTAAAGTTAAATGTATTTAACATTTTAAGAAGCACTCTACCACCAAATGAGTGAACTATAAATATTATTTTTTTATCACTAGGTATTTTTTTATCTATGAATTTTTTTGTAAATTTTGCATAGTCTAACAATCTCCAAGGAATGCTTAAATTTGAACTCCGTCCCATATTAGGAAAATCCAGAGCTATAAAATTTGATAAGTTTTCATAAACTCCATAAAATAAATCTGAGTTACTATCCCATCCATGTAAAAAAAAATAGACATTATTTGTATCAGGATCGATGCTTTCCCTATAGAAAATTTTATTATTATCAATTATTAACTCTTTTTCTTTCATACTAGGGGTAAATTTTGAATTTACAGGTGGTACTTGTTAGTTCATAGCCTAGTTTTTTGTATAAATTATGTGCTGCTACTCGTTTTTTATTACTAGTTAATACAACTTCCTTAATTCCTTTATCTTTAGCTATATCATGAAGTTTTTTCATAATCATAGAACCAATCCCATAATTACTATAGTCAGAGTTTCTTACTACGTCTTCTATGCTATAATGCCCAAATCCTTGAATATGCTCCACTAGCATTCCAATTCCTACTACTCTATTATTAAGTTCAGAATCTCTGACTGTAGCTATATCTGAGTGTTTCATTATCCTTTGCCAGTATGAGATATCTTGTAGTTTGGACTTCATTTTAGTTAGTTGTTTTTCTGAAAGAGTGGTCATTAAATTTAAAAGGTCCGGTAAATCTTCTCGTATTATATCATTATTATTAATCAAGAATCGTGACATATATTTATAATTAGTATACTACTAATAAAATAATAACAGTTTTGTACTAAGTATGTCAATATTTAAGTATGTTTTTTGTATAGTCTATTCAAATCTATCATGTTATTTGCATTTTTTTAGGACAAAAATAACTCTTGTATTTGTGATATTATGAGTATTAAAAATATTTTCTATTTTTAATGATAATATTATTATTAATTATAGGTTTTGATATTCGATATTTTTTATTAAATATATTTCTTATATTATTGTATGATGGTTATCTATACTCTTTTTTCGTAATAGGGTTAATTTCGTATTTTCACTTTGTCATAGTAGGTCCTATTTTTATGTATTACTATAGTATTTTATTTTAAAAATTACATTTTACAATAACCTAAAAGCGTAGATAATATTGGGGATTATCACATATAATTATTATAAAAAATATAGTTTGTGGAGTTTTGCAAATTTTATTTTAAATATTTTTACCTAAAGAATTAAATATGGTATTATAAATAAATATTTTTATTATAAATTTAATGACATTACTCAGTAAACTAACAGCTTGGCAAAAACAGCAATCTCGTTATGAAGGAGTTGAAGGGTATAGAGTATTGCCTTTTTCTACGCTTAAATTAATTTCACAAATTTTACCTAGAAATAATAAAGAATTGTTAAGTATTAAGGGAATTGGACAAGTCAAAGTTAAAAAATATGGAAGAGATATACTTAATATAGTTTTAGATAAAGATGTATCAGAACAAATGAATTTCTCAGGAGTTTCTCATAATAACTTTGTTAAAAATTTCAATCAGAAAATGGGAATATTTGATGAATCTAAGGCAATAAATGATATATTGGAGAGTAAGGTTGAACACTTTTTAAATGCTAAGAAAAGTAAAAATGAGAACTCTACAATAAAAATAGAAGAAGATTTGAAAATAGTTAATATAGGATATCCTACAGAGTCAGAAAAGTGTAGGAAAAATAAGAAAAAGAAGTTAAATATAGACAAAAAGACAGGTGAAATTTTTGAGGATGATAGTAATGTGGTTAGCGTTAGTGATTTTTTGTCTCAAATAAATCAGGTACTTAACTCATATTTTTCAAAGGTTCGTATAAAGGGGGAGATTATAGGATTCAAAAGAAATCAAAATGGACATGCGTATTTTGAGTTAAAAGACAGTTATGGAATTGTACGAATAAGTGTGTTCAAGAGTGCTTATGAATTGTCTGGTGTAAGTCTTGAGGATGGCATGGAGGTTATAGTAACTGGAAAACCAGAACATCACAAAAGATATGGTTTTAGTTTTATAGGGGAATTTGTAGAGTTAGCTGGAGAAGGAGAGTTGAAAAAAGCTTATGATGATTTAAAGAAAAAGCTTGAATTAGAAGGATTGTTTTCCTTGAAAAAAAAGAAGCCTATACCAAATTTACCAGTGAGAATAGGACTTATAACCTCAAAGACTAGTGCGGCTATTGGTGATTTTACTACAAATTTAGGAAAATATGGCTTTAAAATCATTTTTTGTTCGTCTTCAGTAGAAGGTCAAAATTCAGTAAAAGAGTTATTAGAAGCATTGAATACTTTAAAAAAAGAAAATTTAGATTTACTTGTGATAACAAGGGGTGGAGGAAGCCTTGAAAGTCTCAAAACATTTAATAATGAAAATGTTGTAAGAGCTATAGCAAACTTTCCTGTACCAATAATAGCTGGAATAGGTCATGAACAAGATGAAACTATATCTACTCTCGTTGCAGATAGGGGAGTTAGCACACCAACTGCTGCTGCTAGAATAGTTAGAGATAGTTGGGATAATGCTGTAAATAAATTGGATACGTATGAAAATACAATATTGAATCAATTTCAAGACATGTTATCAGAAACTGAAAAATACTTAAATAGTAAGTCAAATAGTATAGTGAGTTTTTTTGATAATGTATTTGATAAGTATTATGAATATAGTCACGAAATAGAAAGGGGTTTTTTGAAAATTGAAATGCAATTTATAAATGAAATGTCTAGATGTGAGTATTTTGAAAAAATATTTAAGTTTAATAACCCGCTTAGACAGTTAAAATTAGGCTATAGTATTGTAAAAAATAAAAGTGGTGATATTGTAAATAGTACTAGTATAGTTAAAAAAGGAGAAAAGATTGATATTGCACTAGAAAATGGTATTTTGGAAGCTGTTATAAATAATAAGAAAGATAATTTGTAAGATCCATTAAAAGATGGTAAGAAAGAGGCTTATAAATATTTTTGATAATAAAAAACTATGAAACAGATAATTTTAGGAATAGTGGTATTAGTAGTTTTAATTGGTGGATATATTTTTTATCAATCAGAAAATGCTGATAGAACAACAACTTCTGCAGCATATTATCAAGAGTTGACACAAGAATGTGAACAGAAGGACAATAAAAGCTGTTGTATGGCATCTGTAAAAAGAATGGAAGAAACGGGATCTTATAAAGTTTCCGTTAATGGGATATGTGACTATGGTTATAAAAAAGAAATGATGAGATGTGTGGATTCTTTTACTTGGTGTGAAGCAATGACCATAAATGATACAAGTAAAGCTGGTTTTTATCAAGGGTTAAGAGATAACTGTGAAAACAATAGATTTAAAGAGTGTTGTTTAGACTCTGTAAAAGCTATGGAGGTTGTTGGTGCAAAATCATTTCCAGATGTAAAACATGGGAAAAAATATGGATACGAACCTGTTTGTAAAAGTGGATTAAAAAAAATGGTATTGAGATGTCCAGGCTCCTATACTTGGTGTCAGACATACAATGATTTTGATGATGATGAAGATTTTGTGCCAGTACCAGTAGAGCTGCCGACTATAAATCCTGGTCCGGGATACGACAATGACGGAAATGGTTCAACCTGTACACAAGAAGCAAAATCTTGTGGAGATGGAACTTTTGTTGGGAGAACTGGTCCAAGTTGTGAATTTGCAAAATGTCCTGGTAAAAAATTAAACCCAGATTTTGTACCAACGAAGGATAATCCAATTGAATTACCAGACAATGTAATTTCAGAAAAAGATTGTATCGCTGCTGGTGGAGAAGTTTGGAATACGCTAGGTGAAACAAGCTACGATGGAGAACTAATCGGAAAAGTAGAAGGTTTGAAATGTCCTTGTGCTTGTTTGATAAGAAACAAAAAACCAGATGTGCTATGGATTAATAAAAATGGAAATAAAGAAGAATTTACAGGAAATTTAGATGATATAAAAACTTTTGATGATTGCGAAAAAGCTGGATTTAAAATATTAAATACTAACCCAAAAACTTGTGTTGTTGGTGAACCACATATGACAGGAGGAAAGTATATAACTTTTACAAACAACCCAATGGAAGCAAAAAAAACCTGCTCGGATTATACATATAGTAATTGCCCAGGTTCGTGTGTTGCAAAGTGTACTTCAAGCTCTTGTGGTGAACCATGGATTGAAGACGGAGAAGAAATGACGGCCTGCACTTCTGATTGTGACGGTGTTGGAAGTTGTGTAGTTAGGTAAAATATGAACATAAATAAAAAAGAAATTATAAATAATATTTGTTATACAGAACTTGTTTATGGAAGGATAAATAAAAAGCTTGGCATAGAATTTTCAAGGGAGCAGATTGAAAACTTGATTCTAAAGTATCTCGAGGAAGCGAATTTGGAAAATTTTAGAAAAACTGGAAAAAATTATTATGTTTCAAACACAGAAAATAATGTTAGACTAACAATAAATTCAAATACTTTTAGAATTATTACCGTTGATAGAATAAAAAAATAATCAATGTCAAAGCAACTTATAGAATTTAAGCCTAGCGAGAGTTTACGACAGTACGTAGATGCTTTTTGGTTTTTTAGAAATACTTCTAAAAAATAATACATTGGCCAGTTGTTCCTGACAGTTGTAGTGATATTATTTTTTATCTTAATAATTCTAAAAAGTTGGAAGGAATTGAAAATACTTTTGTAACTGGAGTCATGGAGCAAACACAATTAATTCCGATTCCTGCGGAAATGGAATTTTTTGGTATTAGGTTTAAGCCAGGATTTCTTTATTATCTACTTGAAGTTGATATGGGCAAGTTAAGTAATGATATGATTGAGTCACAACAATTGAATGAGGATATTTGTAAGATGTTAAAGATTGATATATTTGCAAAAAATGAAGAAATTGTTAAAAGTATTGAGTCTCAGCTAGAGGATATTTTTAAAGAATATGATTCACAAGATACTTTTGTACAGGTTGTGAATGATTTGGTTGATGATCCAAATAGGACAATTGATGAATTAGGGAGGGTGCACCATTTTTCTGTTAAGAACTTAGAGAGAAAATTTATTAAGCAAGTTGGTTTAACGCCTAAAAAAATCGCACGGATTATGCGGTTTCAAAAAGCACATAAAAAAATTTCTAAAAAAGGATTGGAGAATTTAATTGGAGTTGCATTGTCTTCTGGATATTATGACCAGGCACATTTTAATCGTGATTAAAAGAAATTAACTGGTGATAATCCCAGCAGTGAAACAATGTCGATTTTGTACAATCAATAAAGTTTATAATAGAGTATATTTAAACTGTTGCTTAATAGAGTTAAATCTTCAAAAAGAGTGACTTTAATTTTTAATAAATATGCCCATGAACAAAAACATGCTATTAGTTATTTTAACGGTAGTGATTATAGGACTTGTTGTTGGATTGGTTACAAACGATAAAAGTGTAAGAAAATCGACTCAGGAAGCAAAAAACAATTTAGAAACAAATAATAATTTAATTACAAAAACTATGAAAAAAATTTCACCAAATATGATGGTTGCTGATGTGGATGCAACTGTTGATTATTACAAGGAAAAATTAAGTTTTAAAACTGTGATGGTTGTAGATGAGGCGAAGGGGGATGGAACTTCTGGGAAACCTCTTGTTTGGGCGATGCTTAAGAACGGAGATGTAGAGATAATGTTTCAAAGAAAGGATGGTTTTATTGCAGAATTACCAGAAATGAAAGATAAGAAAATGGGAGGAACATTCACCTTGTATATTAGTATGACAGACATTAAGGATTTTTACGAAAAAATAAAAAACGAGGTTAAAATAGTTAAAGAATTACATAAAACTTGGTATGGAGCAGATGAATTTGTGGTTAAAGATTTGAATGGGTATATAATTTATTTTGCAGAAGCACAGGGTGAATAATTAAAAATTATCTTATAAGAACACAAAAATCCTCAATACTTATTGTGTTGAGAATTTTTTTTGTGGATATAACACGCCTAAACCATAGATTGAGGTCTGAGATGTAGCTAATTTAAACAAATTTTCTAAATTTTGAGATATGATGTATAATGAAAGTAAATAAATTATAAATTATGAAAACAGCAGAATTATTAAAAGATGTAGAATACAAAGAAGGCGGACCAGTAATAAGTGTGATGTTTGAAACAGCTTTTACTAAGGAGATTAGAATAGCAATGAAAAAAGGGCAAATGATGAAAGAGCATCAGACACCCTTTGCTATCGTTGTGGAGATAATAGATGGCAAGCTTGATTTTGGGGTGCAGGGTAAAGTATTAAATTTAGACAGAGGATCCTTACTTGCCCTAGAAGGAAATGTTCCACATGATTTAAAAGCTGTAGAGAATTGTATAGTAAGGTTAACACTTACAAAATCAGATGAATCAGAAAGGGTTCAGAAAGTAATTAATTCTTGAAAATCTTATGAAAATTATTTCAATTGATAAAAATAATATTGACGAAGAACATATTTGCTGTGCTCTGGGTAATGATAAGGAAAATAAAGAAAGAGCTCAGACAAAAAAAGATTGGATGAAAGAAAGGTTTGGTGATGGGTTAGCCTTTAAAAGGCTGGATGATAGAGGTAAAATCTTTATTGAATACATGCCAGTTTAAAAAGTATGGAAACCTGTAAAGGGGAAAAACTATATGTTTATAAACTGTCTTTGGGTAGCTGGAAAATTTAAAGGTAAGGGTGTATCAACTAAATTATTGAATGAGTGTATATCTGATGCAAAAAAGCAAAAAATGGATGGTGTTGCAGTAATTACTAGTAATAAGATAAAACCTTTTTTAACAGATAAGAAATTTTATGAGCATAATGGTTTTGAAGTTGTGGACACAGCAGGTGCTTATTTTGAACTGCTTACTTTAAGATTTAGCAAGAAGGCTAATGACCCTAAATTCACGAAGAGTGCAAAAGAGAGTACGTGCACGAATAAAAAAGGTTTTACGTACATATTTTCAAATCAATGTCCTTTTATGGAAGATTTTGCTCAAAGAATGAAAAAAGTTGCTGAGAGTGATAATATAAAGTTCAAAATAGAGAAGTTAACTTCAGCAAAGGAGGCTCAAAAAACAGGATCTTGTTTTGGTACATTGGGACTGTATTATGACGGTAAGTTTATAACACATGAGATTATGCCAGAGAAAAAGTTTAAGAAGTTTATTGAAGGGATAAAATAGTTATTGTGTCAATTTTAGTAACTTTTATTGTCGAAAGAGCGAAAATGAAGTATGCTATAAGAATGAGTTATATATTTATAAAAAATCAGTCATTAATTATAAAGTATGAAAGTAAAATTACATCATTTTGCATATAATATAAAACCAAATGAATTGGAATTGGTTTTAGAACTTTTTAAAAAATTAGGATGTACATTATCATATCGAGAAGAAAATGCTAGATGGTGTATGATTGAACAAAAAACAATTCCTATTGACATCCAAATTATTGAAACTAATGATCAGTCAATTTCAATTGAGAAAAAAATCAATACGCATATTGCTTTTTTGTCTAATACTCCTAAAAAAGATATTGAAGAAATTAAGTATTGGCTAAAAGACAAAGATGTGAATTTTAAACAAGGTAGCTGGTCTGATAAAGAATTATGGTTTGATTTACCAGATATTTTTATCAATTTTGTAATTGAAATAATGCACACTTCAATAGTTGAATAGTTCATTATTAAATTATTGTTTCGTTATTTTTTATTACAGAAAAAACGCATAATAAAGATTAAGAAACTTTGCCTTGCAAGCTCCGTATAAATTTAATTTTTTAAATCTTGATTTTATGCAAAATTACGATTTTTTAACCAATATTAATCATGAGCAAAATAAAAATTTCAATTATAATGGTTACAATATCAGTTATTATTTTTTATCTTGAGATAAACTTTGCTTTTTCTGTGGGTAAAAGTATAAATAGATATTTCCCTTGTGATTAAAATCCTATGAATTTATTTTCATATTTCGGCATTTACGATATATATTTCATGTTTTTTCTAATTGGAATTTTTATCACATCGCTAATAATAATGATTAGCGTCAGTGTTTATAAAGCGAGAAAAAATTGTAACATCACATAACAAGAAGGAATATGGAGAGAGATGATTTTTGCTCTTTTTTTCATTTTAAATTATAATAATGAGACGGGTAAAAACTTCATATACACACAACATTAATATAAGTTTTATGACAAAAGACACAAAACAAGCACTGGGAAAATCAATGAAAAAGTTGGAAGAAATTGCAAACTGGTTTGAAAATCAAGAAGAAATAGATATAGAGAATGGGATAGAAAAAGCTAAAGAAGGCGCTTCGTTATTAGTATCTACTAGAAAACAGTTGGATAATGTAGAAAATGAATTTAAAGAAATTAAAAAAACTTTGCAAGGAGATAGGCTATTTTAAATTATGAGTAAATCAAAATATAATTCAGCTTTTAAAATATATTTTATTGCATTTATCATTATTTTATTGTTATCCATAGGCAGTATTTGTTATGCAATCGAACTATCATTGATTTGGAGTTATGTAGTTTCTATAAATATAGTCACAGCTATATTTTATATATTTGACAAGATAATTTCATCATCAAAAATTATCAGAGTGCCAGAAATTTTATTTCATATATTTTCAGTTATAGGAGGTTCTTTATCAGCTATTATTTCACAAACAATTTTTCGTCACAAAACAAAAAAAGTAACTTTTCAACTATTAAGTGTAATTATTTTTATAATTCAATTGAGTATTTTTGTATATTTAGTTTTTATAAATACAGAATTTAAAAATATTTTAGAAATAAAGTTAGGTTTTTTAACCTCGTTCTTTGTAAGATAGTTCAAATATATGATATTTTGCGTATTTTTTTTGTAAAAGTATAGATAGATAATTAAATTTACTGTTGCAAAAATTCCCAAAAAGACTATCATTTTTAAGTTGTGACTAGTAGTATTAAAAAGTATTTCTACAATAGGCGCAGTTATAGTTAATTTTATGAGAATTCTATATTTAAATGGTGTGTTTTTGCATGAGATATGAGGATTATGTAGGCTTTAACTAAAATTATTGTGAAGGCTATGGTGTGTAATAGGTTTTTTACAACTATGGTTTTTCCTGTATACATAAATATCCAAATATTGATAAAAAAGATATTAATTCTTTTGTGTGAGAGTAACTAATATATATTTCACTAATGTAAATGCTACAGAATATACAAAAATAGAGACTATTTTAGTAAGTGTATTTAAGAACTATTATTCTGTCTTTTCTGAAGAAATATAATTATTATGATTTTTATTTAATATTATAGTTTTTATTGAAAAGTTTGGGAAATAATGTATAATTATTGTAAATATTAATAAATATTATATGCAATGTCCATTTTGCAAAAAAGCACAAAATACAAAGGTAGTTGATAGTCGAGTTGTGAAGTCTGGTAGAGCAGTAAGACGCAGAAGAGAATGTTTACGTTGTGGTGAACGTTTTTCTACACGTGAAGAAATAGAAATAGTTCGTCTTAGAATTATAAAGAGAGATGGGACTCGTCAGGAATATAACAGAATAAAGATAGAAAGTGGACTTAGAAATGCTTTACAAAAAAGACCTGTAAGCGAAGAAAGATTGCAAAAATTATTAAATACTATTGAAAGGAGTATACAATCATTAGAAAAAAGAGAAGTTAAAAGTAAGGTTATAGGTAGAATTGTTATGGATCATTTGAGAGATGTAGATGATGTTGCATTCATTAGATTTGCTAGTGTGTACAAATCAATTGGTTCTGCAAATACTTTTAATAAAGTTATTCAAGATGTTTTGGATGAATAGTTATGATTGTTAAAAAATATAAGTAAAATTTAGAAAAAAGTGAAAAAAGAATATGTATAAGTTCTTAAATAGAAAAGTTTGAAGATTTTTGTGAAAGCTTATATGGTGGATAATAAAGCAAAGATTACACTTAAAAAAATCCTTACTAAATTAATATAATATTTCAAAAATTTAGTTATAATTGAAAGAAATGCAACATTATCTATAAAATTATATGAACTAATATTAGATGAAAAATGGAGAAAAAATAAGATCTCTTCCGCATATTTCTCAAGTGATTTTGGGTATTTGTAGTGGAATAATAATTGGAATAAGTATTAGACTTTGGATTGGTGCTGTTTTTGATTATCTTGTTTTTTTTGGTGGAATTATTTCAGTTATAGTTTTACTATTTTTTTACAGAAATTGGCAAGCATGGATTATTTTTGTAATGATTTGTGGATCGATTTATGGTTTTTTTCATACAAATGAAGTGATTAAATATGAAGATAATTCCAAAGAAGGAGCTGAGTTGAATGCTAAATTTGAGATAGTATCACAACCAACAAGTTCCGGTAGATTTTTAAAAACTTATGGAATTTCACAGGAATATGGAAAAATTCTTTTGAATTTTGCTACACACAGTGATATTATACGCGGTTCAATTGTTCAAGTTAAATGTAAACTTAAGTCTCCTAAGAAATTTAACGATTTTGATTATCCAAAGTATTTATTTATGCATAGAGTAAACTATATTTGTAATGTGAAATCATATGAATTAGTGGGTTATAATAATAATTTTTTGAATGAAATTGCTTCTGTACGTAGGCAATTGGAAGGAAATATATCAAAAATGATGCCTGCGCCAGAATCTGGATTAGCCAATGGACTTATTTTTGGCGGAGATGATAGACTCAGTGAAGAATTGCAGAATTCTTTTGCTATTACTGGAATGTCTCACATTGTTGCAGTTAGTGGGTATAATGTGAGTGTTATCGTCTTTACTATTATAATAGTTGGGATTTTTATAGGATTTTGGAGAAAACAAGCTGCACTTCTTTCTGTGGTTGCAGTCATAATTTTTGTGGCTATGATAGGTTTTCCAGCTTCTGGAGTACGAGCTGCTATTATGGGTACAATCGTGCTTTTTGCAGTTGTTTTTGGTAGAGTGGTAAATTCTTTAAATTTAGTTGTCATATCTTGTACAGTTATGCTTTTATGGAGTCCGTTACAGATTAGATATGATGTTGGATTTCAATTATCATTTCTAGCCGTTATTGGTATTTTGACTATTTATCCGATTTTTGAAAAATTAATTGTAATCAAATATAAAGTATTCACATTAACTGAAATACTTTTTCTTACTATCAGTGCACAACTTTTTGTTTTGCCTATAATAATTATAAATTTTCATATATTTTCATTTTCTTCTGTTCTAACTAATTTATTAATATTACCTATATTACCACTTACTATGCTTTTGGTATTTTTTGCTTCAATTTTGAGTATAATTTCTTTTTCTATTGCATATCCATTTGTTTGGTTGGCTTATTTATTGCTTTCTTATGAGATATTCATGATAGAATTTTTTGCAAATCAAAAATGGAGTAGTGTGGTAGTGGAAAATTTTCCTATAAGTTTATCTGTACTTTATTATCTTGCATTATTTTCAATAATATATTATTTTAAGGATAGATTGGAAGTTTAACTTTAACAAGATTATGAGAATATTTTATACCATAATTATTATAATAGGAATTGTAACACTTATAATTTCTAGTGTTACAATTTATCAAATATATAAATTTGATGAAACTAGAATAATTTTTTTGGATATTGGACAAGGAGACTCTGCTCTTATTACTGAAGGTGATTATCAGATTCTAATTGACGGTGGTTCTGATGGTAAGATTTTACAAGAAAAACTTAGTAAATATATGCCTTTTTGGGATAGAACAATTGATGTAGTAATCGCGACACATTTAGATAATGATCATGTTAGTGGTTTGGTTGATGTTATCAAAAATTACAAAATTCACAAATTTTGGTATTCAAATATAGAAAAAAATACTACTACAGCACGAGCACTTAAAGCTAATATTGATGAGTTTAATGTTCAAACGCATGAACCTGTTTTTGGGGATAAGATTATATTTCCTTCAGGTGCTAACTTTCAGGTTATTTATCCGATAATTAGAAATGAGGCATATAATAATTTAAAGGATTTAAATGCAACTAGTATAGCTGGAATTTTTGAAATTAATAATGAAAAATTTTTCTTAGGTGGAGACTTACCTTTCGAGATAGAGGATAGATTGGATGTAGGTAATGATATTACAGTTCTTAAGGCTGGGCATCATGGCTCTCGAACTTCTACTTCACAATTATTTTTAGACAAAATAAAACCAAGAGATGTTATAATTTCTACTGGTAAAAATAACCGCTATGGACATCCTCATCGTGATGTAATTAAAAGGTTGATTATGGGAAGAGTGAGAATTTTTAAAACTTATGAAAATGGTGCTATAATTTATACATGTGCAGATGAGTGTGAAATTTCGTTTGATTAAAATTTGTTTGAATTAAATAAAAAAGGTCATAGAACTTTACAAATTTTCTAAATAATGTTATTGTTGTGTGGTGATATTAAAATGTATATATGTTAATAGATGATGTAACAATTGAGGTAAAGGCTGGACGTGGAGGTGATGGCGTTGTACGTTTTACAAAGCTCATGATGTCTCAGGGACCAACTGGTGGAAATGGTGGTCATGGTGGAAGTGTTATTTTAAGAGGTGTGTCAGACCTTGGAGCACTTAAACAATTTAGAAATAAGAAAGGTGTTAAGGCAGAATCAGGAAAAGATGGTGCACAGAACAAATGTGATGGGAGAGATGGGATGAACGTTATCATTCTAGTCCCTGTTGGAACATTAGCACATGATCTTACAAATAATAAGATATATGATATAACATATGTCGACCAAGAGGAAATTGTTGCAAGGGGGGGCAATGGTGGATTTGGTAATTTTCATTTTAAATCAAGTCGTAATACTACACCACTTCGAGCAAATGAAGGGCAAGTTGGAGAAGAAATAGAATTACGCCTTGAATTAAAATTAATAGCAGATGTGGGTTTTGTGGGACTTCCAAATGTAGGCAAGTCCAGTTTACTTAACGAACTTACAAATGCATCTAGTAAAGTAGCTAACTATAAATTTACTACTCTTGAGCCACACCTAGGAGTGTTTTATAGACTGATACTTGCAGACATTCCTGGACTCATAGAGGGAGCAGCAGAGGGAAAGGGTCTTGGGCATAAATTCTTAAGACATATCGAGAGGACAAAATCAATTTTTCACTTTATAGCAGCTGATAGTAAACATCCAGTAGAAGATTATCATACAATTCGTAAAGAATTGGAAACATTCAGTGACAAAATGATAAATAAAGATGAGTGGATTATCCTTAGTAGAAGTGATGAGGTAGATGAGGATAGACTTGAAGAGATTATAAAAAAATTGAGCGAGGTGAATAAAAATGTAGTTACATCATCACTGTTAGAAGATAATGGAACTGATGCGGTTAGGAGAATTTTATCAGAGATTGAACGAAATAAGTAATAAATAAAATTATATGTTTAAACCTTATATTAGGTATTTAGTATTACTTTTTATGGCGGGATTTATGTGGGGATATGTTACAAAAACTATTATAGCAGCAAAGTCATATATTGGTTGGGATGATACTCAAATAATAGAAAGTCAGAAATTTGATATAATAGATTTGAATAATTTAAAAACTACGCCAGTGGATTTATCTAGAGAAGAATAGGAAATTAAGTAATAATAATCTTATGGGAAAGAATAAAAAAAAGAAGAAGAAAATGTACAACAAAATCTATCTTTCAAAGAAGTTGTAGAATCCGACTGCTTTACAGGCAAATAATTGATAGTTTTAGATTTAAAGAATGCAATAAATACTGGACCTTGTTTTTAGCTAAATATTTCACAGCCATAAAACTCAACTGGTCAAAAATTCTTAGCTGATAAAGCCATCACCAACAAAGTAAATATCTCTTCACAAACCTTACAGAGCATAAATTTTCCCGTCAATAGCAAAACGATTTATGAGTAAAATGTCTAAATATTTTGCAATTTCCGAGGATTACAAGCTGCATGTGTCTAATTTTTTTATATAAGACC
>CAMZLB010000037.1 GCA_947311515.1 Candidatus Moraniibacteriota bacterium
AAATTCAGACAGAGCACAAACTCCACTATATAGATTATTTAATAAGCGCACGGGTGCACATTTATACACCAGAGGAGAAGTAGATAGAGATAAAATCTGACCATTTAGATAAGATTTTATCTCTATCTACTTCTCCTCTGGTGTATAAATGTGCACCCGTGCGCTTATTAAATAATCTATATAGTGGAGTTTGTGCTCTGTCTGAATTTACTGTGGCATCGGTCAACGTTCCCAAAGTTAATGCCATGCCTAGTTCATCAGTTAATTCATTAAATCTCAAAGATAAATTGGATATTCCTGAAGTAAATGTTGAACTGGACTTAAAGTGAATTGTAAGTAAATGAACATCATTGCCACTTGCATAATTCATTGCAGATATTCCCGCAAATCTATAATGTCCATTTGCTATATCACCAGCATTTGCAAGGATCATGTAACTTATAGTATCTGTACCAGCAGAAAGTCCATTCGTTCCCTTTAATGTCTCTATAGTAACATCATTGGAATTAAAATCTAAAAACATATTAAAAGCACCAATATTTTTACCTCCTGTATCCATATGTATCTCTATATCAAAAGATTTTGACGCTGTAATGCCTTGAACATTTACAGGAGTTAGCCAAATATCCCCTTCACTTGCATGTGACTCACTTACTGAAAATACTAAAACAATTAACAATATTAGTGTAAAGTATATACTCTTCATTTTTTTAGATTATTTTTTTAGAAATATATTTATTATTAGCAGTTTAACATACTTATATAAATAAAGAAACCCAAGAAAAACTTTTGTCAGCTACCGATAACAATGCAATACTTAGAAAATTTATTAATTTACGAAGCTTTAGTTTTTTGATTGTGTTTCGAAAATTAAAAGTTTCTTTGTCGACAAATAAAGAAAGGCCACAAAACTTAAAATTACTCTTTTTATTATTTTTCAAAATACAGCCCGTAAAATCCCTGTAGATAAAGGTTTTTGAAAATATATTTTAGATCTATTTTTGAATCTTTAATAATAAATTGATTTTGCAGTTATTCCTTAATTGTTGACTTATAATTTGATTTTTATACAATTACTATTGGTAATTTAATTTAATTTTTTCTGTATTTTATTAGGTAATTCTTTAAAATTTAGATATTTTTATTGTTTTTATATAGCTACTACAATCACCTTTACTTGTAAAAATTTTGATTTTTTCCAATTGCCAATTTCAATATACTTTATAAAACATTTACTCCTCCTTTCTTGTATCTACAAAGCCTCCAATATATCTAGCTTTATAAATTTCTTTTCCATTTTTAGTTATTGACTCCTCCCCAAAAAAATTGTCAACTTCACCAGTAAAAATATTTTTGTATAATAAATCTCCACTATTGTATCTTCTAGGACCACGATATGGTTTATCTTCAGGGATTAACTTCAAAGCATCTATAATACACCATAAACCTTGTTAACATCAGATACAGAATTATCAACTTTACCATAATAGACCATCATATAAACTGGCTGACTTTTGAAAAATATAACTTCCCTACCACCATACAGCTCACCACCAAAATAATTATCTTTATATTTCCAGTCTCCACTTTCAAAAATTAAAGTAGTAGATTTGTCATCATTTATATTTTTTTGTGCTGAATCACCAGCCGCGTAAGTAGATTTTTTTGCTTCTACTAGAAATTTACAAAGTTCTTTTTTATTGATCATCAATATTATCTTAACAGATTAAAGAATAAACTTTATTTCACATAACATCAGAGATATACAAAGTTTTTCTTTTTCTCTAGCTTAATTAAATTATATCAAAAATCAAAGAAAAAAGAAACTTAGATGAAATCCGAGCTGAAAACCAAAATGTAATCTCCTATTATCTGAACCGACAACTAAAAGGAGAAGAACGTAGTATAACTTTAATTAAAAAAATTATAGAGAGCGATAAATAAAAAAGGAATGCAGTAACATGATTGCTCTAAATTCAGAGTAAAAATAGGCAATACTTCCAAAATAGACAAGTATCTAAAACTAAAGGAAAATGTTATTTAAACCCTAAAAATAGATTAGTTTCCAGAACAAATAAACAGAAGAATAAAGGAATTAGTAAGTGACTTATATTTAATTGTAAAAATTAAAGGTAAAAAAACTAGAAGTAGAGATAAAGTTTTATTTAATGAATTAAGTATTATTCCTAATAAATATTTAAAAATACTTATAGAGATAATTAATCTGAAAATAGGAATTATAAAGAAGTAGAAAAAATATTAGGTTTTAGTATACACTATACCAATATTTATCATTATTGGTAAAAATAAAAATGCTTTTCCTAAAAGAAACTAATTATAGCAAGATACCATATAAAGAATTTGAAAGCTAAATATTTAATTAAAACTAAACTACAACAAGATAAATACGTAGCAGAGAGCATACATTGGTACAAAAAGACTAAATTGGAAAACACCTGTCGAAGTGTTTATGAAAAAACTGGAATTGATATTTATGGGTGTGTTGCAATAAAAGGTTGAATGTAGCAAATAAGGACTTGCGTTTTTTTATATATCTGATACAATAATTTTATGCACCGTTAGCTCAGCTGGTAGAGCACTTGGCTCTTAACCAATTGGTCGTGGGTTCGACTCCCTCACGGTGCACAATACTCATTGCCTTTGTAGTGAGTTATGCCTTGGTAGCTCAGCGGATTAGAGCAGCGGGCTTCTATCCTGTCGGTCGGGGGTTCGATTCCCTCCCAAGGTACTTTTTTGAAAACTATGATTATGTATTTTAAAATTGTTATTAATACATTATCAAAATACACCATAAATCACATACAATACTTAAAATTTGGCAATTTTAAGTATCATGCTATAATTTAATAGTCTTATTAAGATAAATAAATTATTAAGGGGGCAACATGCCATCCACTAAAGCAGAAGACTACAAAATCATTGCTAAAAACCTCAAAGAAATAGATAAAATATTAGGTGCTGAATACACGCCTAAAAAAGTTACACGCAGTAGACAAAAAGGTATACATGTAAGGTTCTTCTTAACTAGAGGTGATAGATACTGGCTTTTTCCTTGTGGAAAACGAATTTATCATAACTAAAACAAAAACTCCTCTTAACTAAAGTTTAAGAGGAGTTCTTTATTTATTTAAATTTAAATAATTTTAAATTTTTCTCTGTATTTTTTTATCTCTTAAATATTTTGCAATATTTAGAGGTAATTCAGGATTAAATAAAGCAGCAGTTGCACACATTACAAATTCTGCACCAGCATCTAAATGTCTGATAAATCCTTCTGGTTCAGTGACTCCTCCACAACCTATTATTTTAATATCATTTTGTAAACTTAATTCTTTTCTAGCATTATATAAATTTAATACAGCTTCAACTGACATATCAAGTATAGCCTTTCCACATGTTCCACTAGTTTCACCTCCTGGTAATGCTTGTTTTCCATTTATGTCCACAATATGCATCGGTACTGTATTTATAGCAACAATTCCATCTATGTGCCTAGAAGTACTTTCTAAAAGCTTTTTATAGTGTTCCTTATCCGAATATCCAACTTTTATAAGTAATTTTGTGCCTGAATTATAAAGCATTTCCTTTGCTTTTTTTACAATAATTCTCGAATTTTCCACATCTCTAAAGATCGTACCCTCTGCCCCACAGACATTCGGACATGATAAATTAAGTTCAACAACAGTTGCTCCAGCTGATTCCGCAGCACGCGCTAAAAATGCATAATCATTAGCTAAATCATCGATATCCCCACCAATTTTGGGAGTACCTACAACTGAAGTTATTACTAATTTATCATTTTCCTTAGCATAACTTTCCAAATCCGCAACATCAGGAAGCCACTTATCTGGAGTATCACTCGGCATACCAAAAGAATTTGTAATTGAAATATTTTTTACATTATTAGAAAATTCTTTCTGTGCCACTATTTTTTTATCCATATCATTTACTGAAATACTTTTATTTGGCAAAAAAACAATATTATGAGCCAAAAAATCTCCCTTTGACACATGAGCTAGTCTATTCACTGAACGAAAAGTTTTCCATGTAATAATCTCAAAACCATCTTTTGCAGCTCCTTCCATATATTTCTTACTGTACAGTGAACCTGCTGCAACTCCTATAGGTAAATTAGTTTTGAATCCAAATAACTCAGTCTCTATTCCAAAATTCCCAATAATTTTTTTTATTTCATTATTCCTATCTTTTATCTCTTCAAAAGGTCCATTTTTCTTATTGTATTCAAAAGTTTTTGATATATCATATCTTTTAGCTATATTTTTCATGTTATTTTTTTAAATTTACTCCAATTAGCCTTTGGTCTAAATACTTTAGATCCCATTTTACATAATTCACATTCATTTTTTGTCCATGATTTTATTGAAGCACTGAATAACGAATTAATTTTTCTTTTTCCTAATTTATTACTTTCTGACCAATTAACAATGGAAGCCACAAAAGGTAGTACACTCACACCTTTATCCTCTAAAGTTTTGATAGTTTTCAAAATTGAGTCTCCTGTAGAAATAGCATCTTCTACAACCAGCACTTTTTCACCTTCTTTTATATCAAATCTTCTCAAAACTTGTTCTTTATTAGCTCCAATTTGAACTGGTTCTGTAAATGCAAACTTAATTTCTAATTGCTTAGCTATTTCATAAGCAATAGTTACTGCACCAAATGCTGGTCCAACAATCCAATCAGGTTTATTTATACTTAAATCATTTTTCATTTTGTCTATTAATCCTTCTGCGACCTGCACCATAATATTCGGATTCTCAACTAACTTACTCCCATTATTAAAAGTATCTGCATGCCTTCCCGAAGTCCATAATGCATGCGGCGTAGCAGGATTACAATCATGCTGCCATAAAATACCCATTTTTTTTAATTTTTCTCCCCAATCTATCATAAATTTATATTAATTTATTAAATTCATCTCTAAAACTCATAACTGCATGAGCCTGCATGTCTGAAGTAGAATTCGAGCCCTTTGGAAACATTATTTCTCTACTAGAGCTAATAATACATTTTTTACAATCTATTCCAGTTTCTAAAAATTCCTCTATTTTTCCACC
Organism: Candidatus Moraniibacteriota bacterium; assembly: GCA_947311515.1. Lineage (GTDB taxonomy): Bacteria > Patescibacteriota > Minisyncoccia > Moranbacterales > JALWEZ01. The sequence goes on from CAMZLB010000037.1 coordinate 5,100, forward strand.
TTGAAAACCTATACCTGGCACAAGATAAATTACATCACTATCATTTGTCATTCTTATAAAATTCCTAAAGTCATCGCTCTCTTTTGTAAATGTTCCTCCTGCTACTAGCCCATCCACGCCTGAACAAATAGCTCTTTTTACTCTATTTTCCCATAATTTTTCACCCTTGTTATTTACAAAATTCATTTCAGATTTATACTCTGGATTACTCATAAGTCCCATGGTAATTATTGCAATATCATGTTTTTTACCAGATTCAATCAACTCTTCCACATTTCCTGCAAAAGGCGCAATAGTTACAGCATCGAATCCCATTTTTTTATAACTATAAATCCATGCATCACCTGTAGAACCTAAATCTGCAATTTTTGAATCTGCGATTGAAACTAGTTTTTTTTCTTTAATTTTTTCTATAATTTTTTCCAAAGATTTTAAATCCCCAACTCCTATCCAGTATCCAATATTTGGCTTTATGACTGAAACATAAGGAGCTACAGCTTCTATAAAATCTAGTGACCATTTTAATTTATCCTTTCCTTTTATTAATCCTTTTTCACCTCTATCCATTTCATAAACTGCAGGATCGAGTCCAGCACAGATATTACTTTTCTTTTCTTCTCTGATTTTATTCCACTTTTTTAAAAAATTTCCCATATTAAAATTTATCCATAAGTTCACCAGCAATAAAAACAGCCTCAATAGAGCCTAGCATTTCCCTATCCTCCAAGGGAGACCATCTAGATTTTGTTTTAAGATCTTCTCTCTTGATTATTGTTTTTTTCTCAAGATTTAGAATTGTAAGACTACCCACAAACCCTTTTTCAATCTTTCCAAATCCTTTTCCATAATTTTTATTAGGAAACTGCTGTTTAAGATATGAATTTATAAATTTTCCTGGGTTATACGATGCTATTCTAGCAATATCCCTCGTATCAAAACCATGTTCATTCATAAGATAAGCACATACCAATCCATAAGTATCCAACCACGGAGCTCCACTCATACCACATTCGTTACATGTCTCATAATAAAGTGACAAATTTTCATTTTTTATCTTTGCTCCAATTTCTACATTAGTCAAATCTGAATATTCATCTTTGAACTTTGAAAATGCCCCATATTTCTCCTCTTCTGTATGTGGTGCATGATCTGTTGCTAGGTACTGTATAAATCCAGTTTTTAATCCTTCTATAAGTTGGTTACGATGTTTTGGTGTTCTTATTGCAGGATTCATCTGAATTTTTAACCATAATTCTGAATTTTTATCAGTATTTGAAGTATCAAATAATAAATGTAATGGCGAAACCTCTACTTCTATTTGACATCCACGATTTCTATATTCTCTCACCAACTCAAAACTTTTACCACCTATTGACCAATGACATAATTTTGCTTTAATTTTATATTTTTCTATAAGAGGCAAAAGTAATAGCAAACCCTCAATAACGCAAGCAAATGGTCTTCTTTCACTATGAGTCTTACCAGAAATACTAGCCTTAATAATGGGCTCATATTCTACATGAAAAGAAATATTATGACCCTTGTATTTTGACAATATTTCATCAAGTTCAAAAGCATACTGCACAGTCAAATCTCCTATTGATTTACCAAAAAAACATTTGTAGAAATGCTCACCAGGCTCTCCAATTGGCTTAGTTTTTCTATCTATTCCTATATAATTTAAAATTGAGACTGGATGTGCTAAATCCGCAATTCTTTTCCTATGCCAATCAAAATCTTTTTCTGTAGTAAGTGGTTTTGGCGTATTTGGCATAGCACTTACATGAACACATCCACCGTTAAGTGCTGCATTTCCAGCTGTCTCATAATCCTCCTTATACTTTTGCTCACCAGTCTGATCCTCTCTTGCATGAATATGTATATCTCCCATACCTGCAAAAATTAAATTATCTTGGTTATATACATAATCAGCATTTAATTCTTCCCCTTCGATAACATCTTCTATAAGTCCTGTTTTATTATTTATTTTTATCTGACCCAGAAAAGGCTCTCTATTTTCTGTGGCAATATATCCCCCAACAAATGTAAAAATATTTTTATTCATAGTTACAATCATTTAATGTTTTAAGTATAGCCATTCTTACCCATAAACCATTTTTTACCTGTTCAAAATATTTTGCCCTATGGTTATCATCTACCTCAACTTTTATCTCATCAATTCTTGGCAAAGGATGCATTATAATTGCATTTTTTTTCATTTTCTCGACAATTTCTAAAGTTAAAATATAATCATTTTTTACTTTTTCATACTCCTCCAAAAACTCAAACCTTTCCTTTTGTATTCTAGTTACATACAAAACATCAATTTTTTCTATAATACTCTCCAAATCTTTAGTTTCTGTATACTTAATATTTCTATCTAGCAGATATTTTTTTATCTGATTTTTTACCATTGAATTACTTGGAGCCACGAAATAAAATTCATTTCCTTCAAATTTAGATAGCAACTGAACAAGCGAATCAACTGTTCTACCTCGAAGTAAATCTCCCACAAAAGCAATTTTTAAATTGCTCAATTTACCAAAATTTTGATAAATTGTATAAGAATCCAATAATGACTGTGTGGGATGTTGACTTTTTCCACTTCCAGCATTTATAACAGGAACACTGGATGATGTAATTGCCCTTTCTGATGAATTATCCTCATAGTGTCTTAGAATAATAAAATCGGCATACGCCGATATAACTTTCATAGAATCTTCAATTGTCTCACCCTTTGATGCAGAAGAAAACTCTTTTGCATTTTCTGTGGTAATAACCTCTCCACCAAGCCTCAAGACTGCCGACTCAAAGGACAGTCGTGTACGAGTTGAAGGCTCATGAAAAAACATTGCAACAATTTTTCCATCTAGCTCATTACTATAATCAAGTGAATTTTTACGAATATTATCACTTAATTTAAATATCTCAAATAAATTTTTTTTATTTAACTCTTCAGAGGTAATTAAATTACGTCCAAAATTATTTTTTTCTTTATTCATATTGAACCTATATTAACACAATAATTTAATCATGCCAATCCTTCTTCAAAAATCTTAAGTTTAATAGGTTATTTTTTGACTTTTTCCATGCATATAGTAATATAAATATAAGATTTTATAATTAAATAAAAAAGATATGCTACAAGAATTTAAAAAGTTTGCCATAAAAGGTAATGTTATAGATATGGCAGTCGGTATAATAATAGGAGCTGCTTTTGGAAAAATTGTTAGCTCATTTGTTTCTGATGTAGTAATGCCCCCAATAGGAATGCTTATGGGAAAAATTGATTTTTCTAGCTTAGTAATTACCCTAAAAGAAGCTTCTAACAGTACCCAAGCTATTACTATAAATTATGGCATATTCATAAACACTATTATTAATTTTATAATTATTGCTTTTTCTATATTTATAGTTATCAAACAAATCAACAAACTCAAGAAAGAAGAGGAAAAGAAACCAGAAAAACCAAGTGCAGAAGTAAAATTGCTCACAGAAATACGAGACTCTCTTAAAAAGTGATAAATAATTAAAGCCTTACTAAAACCTGTTGTCCGACATACTTTTTTTATCTTTTTTAAGAATAAGGAATTTCCCAATTCGCTTCAAAAAAAAGGAAACAAAACAATTTTTTTCTAAAATTTAATGAGGGAATATAAGGAGTTTTCTCCGCTATCGCTCCAAAAACGATTTATTTATAAAGAAGAAAGGAATATAATTTTTATAAACCAACTTAGTAAATACTATGGCAATATTTTTAACGGCAAGCAACTCGGCAAAACAATTAAAAAAACAGAATTTTCGTAATGAAAAAGAACTTCAAACTTTTGTAGAACAAAATATGGAAAGTCTTTTCGGTATACGTTTTTTAGCCTCTGAATTTACAACATCAAAACAGCACGGAGGGAGGATTGACTCTCTTGGACTTGATGAAAATAATGCCCCTGTGATTGTTGAGTATAAATGGGGAGAAAAAGACAATATTATCAATCAAGGACTTTTTTATCTGGATTGGCTCATTGATCACAAGGGTGATTTTCAGTTGTTAGTCCAAAAGAAATTTGGGAATAATGTTAAAGTAAACTTTGGTTCTCCACGCGTTGTTCTCGTGGCGCAAACATTCAGCAAATACGATCAATATGCCATAAATAGAATGGCGGAAAATATTGAACTTTGGGGATATGCTCGTTATGAAGATAATATTTTTGAACTAAAACTTATCGCTAGTTCTCAAGCCAAGAAAACAACAAGCACAGTAAAACAAATCACAAAAGTTAATTATGAAGAATATTCTGTTGAAGATCATTTAAAAAACAAAAGCGAACAAATAAAAGAGTTATTTTCTGCTCTTAGAGAAAAAATATTTGCCTTAGAATCAGAGCAAAAGATTGAGGAAGTACCAAGAAAAGTCTATATTGCCTACAAAGTCGGTCGTGGTTTTGTAGAAGTAAAATTACAACAAAATAGTATAAAAATCTGGATAGATGAAAATATTGAGGACCCAAAAGGAATGATTCGTGATGTATCAAATATTGGAAAAATTGGAAATGGTAATTCTGAAGTAACTTTGAAAAGTTTTGATGAACTGGATTATGTTGTGGGACTGATTGAACAAAGTTATTTACAATCTATTTA
>CAMZLB010000038.1 GCA_947311515.1 Candidatus Moraniibacteriota bacterium
CCAAAAAGCATATTACCACCACCACAAGCAGGGTCATAAATTGTTATAAATTTATCATTTTTTTCAAATTTACTGGTTACTATCTCCCCAATAAGTGAAATAATATCATTTGGGGTATATTGTTCCCCAGCTGTTTCAGCTGAAATATCAGCCCATTTTCTTTTTATATGTTCTTCTAAAGTTGTAATTTCAGAGTTATCAAAAGGTTTTAAGTCTATTTCAGCCCAAGCTTTTACAAAAGCGAATAAGATTCTTTTTTTGTTTAACTGTCCTGCTTTACCTGTAATATTTAGATATTTTTCTTCTGATTCTCCTTTATTTACACCTAATAAATTTTGAGTTTCAGGGTCAAAACTTTTTAGATACAATTCAAAATCAGTTTGAAAAGTTTTATCATTTTTAGTTATATCAATTAATGATTTATTATTTTTTAAAATAAATTCATTATAACCTTGACCTTGATCTTGAACCTCTTCTAAAAATTCATCCATTTGCTCCGGCAGCTTAAAGTCCTTACGAACATTATCAGCTTCACGGATTAGACGACTTTCCACCATCATTAGTGCAAAAAAAGGCATCATAAATTCAGGAAAAGTACTCTCCTTAAATCCAACACCTCTTAGTAAGTCAGCAGTTCCCCAAATCTTTGATTCATACTGTAGTATATTTTTGTTCATATCTTTAAATTTAATCACTCCTTCATCTTATCACAAATACCTGCATCTTCCCATTGTTTTTGTGGTTGTGTTTGCTGGAGTGGAGGTTTTAATTATTTGTTTATTTTCCCTCTAGAAAGCTAGCTTTAACAAAGTTTCTCTCACATCAGTATACACCCCCAAACGCAAAAATCAATTAAAAAATTGTAATTAGGTGCTTCTTTTTAAAAAAAATAACAAGCAGCCAAAAAATATATTTATAGTCTGCTTGTTATTTACAATCCGCTCACTAAAGGTCTAGCTTTTCGCTCCGCATTTGCATCGTTCCAAAGGCCAGACATTGCTCGCTTTTGTTTTTTTATTTTTTACTTGACTAGAAACAACTCCTTATCATCTTAACAAAAGCCAAATTATTAAAAATAAAATGATAATTGGCAAGGAAATTAAAAGCCAAAATTTTCTATTTCTTTTATCGTTATTAGCTAAGCCCCCACTAACCGTTCCAATGGCACAAGTTTCATAGGACTTGGCTTTTCTCAAAACACTTTTTGCTTTTTTGGTGGTATGTTCTGGATAACCTAGTTTTTCCAAAGTTGCCTTAGCTAAATTAAAATCACCCTCAAAGCTAACTTCTTGTGTTTTTACATTTACTTTTATATTTTGCAATCCCTTTTTGCTTAAAGCATCTTTAATTCCTTTTTCGCATCCTCCGCACTTTATATTCACTACTTTTATTGTTTTCATAGTTTTGATATTAGACCTCTCTGGAAACTAGCTTTGTTACGAAATTTGCTAGTTTTGAGTAAAATTTGTTGAACAACTTTTGAAAATTTAGCCTTAGCTAAGTTGAAAAAGTTTGAAATAAATTTTACCAAAAATAGAAAATTGCAGCAAGAGCTAGTTTCCGGAGGGGTCTTTTAATTACTAATTATTTACATCCCTTATGTTCCTTCCGAATTTCTCCCTGAGATTCTTGTAAATTTATTAAATATGTTAAGAATTTATTGCTAGTATTTTTATCAAAAGTTTTTAATAACATAAAAAGATACCTTGATGTCCCAGTCTATAAAGTTAGCAGTCCAATGTCTCCAATTCTTGTCATCAGGACATCACTCCTCTCAATCGTTACCTTTTTTATTTCTTCTTCATAAATATCTTCTGAAATAAATTTTGTATCATTAAATTGATTAGCTGTAATATGTTCAACACTTAAAAAAGCAACCCCATCACTAACATATTTAGGCGTTTGATGGGTTCCATCATAAATTTTAGAAACCTCCCTTAACTTTTTAACCTCCCAACCATCAGGAATTTTATTCTTTTGTGCTTTATTTTTTGTCATCATAATTATTGTTTACTTTTATACTCATAATATTTTCTTAAAAATTCTGCCGTACAAGCTTCTAATATCTCATAATTCACTAAAGCAAGAATATTACTCAATTTATTAACTGGATTATAGTATTCATGTCCATGAGCAACATCATTATTATTTCTATTTCTCCACGCTTCAATTATGCTATCAATAAATTTTTGGTCTACGCCTATTTCCTCTCCAACGCATTGATAAATCCACTTCATCCCATCCTTTTTCTTTTGTTTTTCAAACTCTCTATTGGATGTTAAATTACACTTTGTTTCTGTACTAATTGTATCACATATTAATTCTATACACTTTACAAAATTTAACATAATATCTAATTCATCAAAAACACCCGAATGATGCATTGTAGTTGCTCTCTGAAAATAAACCAATCCTTTTTTAAAAATAGAATCTTCAAATTCAAGATATTTATTTGCTTGCTCTATAAAGTTTTGAGGAAAATTTTTTGGAAAAAAATTTCTACAACACACACCAACATCAGGCAACTTTAATCTAATTAATTTATTATTTTTTTCGACAAAAATAGCAACTATTTCAAAATCGTATGTTTCGTAATCAACTTTTCTCTTCCTATCTCTAATTTGCACCTCCTTATTTTTTGCGACAATTGACAAGGCTGTAGAAATGTCAAAAAAAATGTCCTTAGCCTCTCTAACTGCAAAATACTCACTCTGACTAACAATCTTTGTTTTAATAATATATTCACTTTCAAATGTACGGACGCTAACTGGTTCTTGAGGATACACAATAAAATTCTGTAAACCTTTTTTCAATAGATGAAACTCAGAAGATTTATCTCTAACTGGGATTGTCATTCTATCATCATCAAAAAAAATACACTCTTTGGAAATTATACAGTCACCAATTTTAACAGACTTCTCCGGCATGTATGTACCTAAAAATTTTGCATACACATGATATTCTATATCTTTTGGTACTTTATTTTTTTGTATTTTATTTTTTGTCATGATTTTTCCTAAATTTATAATAAATTTTTAAAACTGTAGGAAATATTTTTGTATATTTTTTGTATAATCTATTTGCACCATCTCCAATAATAACACAATAAATTTTATCAAAATTTACCATAGAAGATTCTATAAAAAATTGTGTTTTAGGTTCGTCTTCTGTAAGAACTTGCACTCTATGTTTAGCAAAATTATCTGTTAATAATAATCTCTTTGTGCTATTCAATGTTAAAATTTCTGCTTGTGTTATTTTGACTGGTCGTCGCCCTCTATTTACAACTGTCACACGCACATAGTCAACATTCTCTTTATATAATCCATGTGTATTATAAAACCTTAAGTCTTTTTCAATGGTTATTTTTAACCTTACTGAATCTCGCCATATTGAATAAGCGGAAAAAATAAAACCAGCCGTAGCAACAATGGCACCATACCAAGCAACTACATTAGCTGAAATTTCAATTGTAAAAATATTGTTCATAATCTTACTATCTAATATTTATCCTATTCCCTACAATTTAACCACACACAATTCATATTCTTTTTTACTTTTTTATCATTCATAATTCACAATTCATAATTAATAATTTATCCTCTCCAGTACAGACAAATTGCAATTCGTATCTACGCGATATTCTTTTTATCTTCTTTTTTTAATCTTGTATTTACTTTTGCTTGCGTCATATTATTTTTCAGCAAATATTTTCAAATATTCTTTATACACAAATAGAGATGGTTTAGTACCTTCGCCTTTACGATGCAAAGTTAGTATGCCAATGCCAATTAACTTGTCTATAAACTTCATTATACCAGGCTTTGTTTGTCCTATCCATTTTTGAATTGTTGTTGATGAAACAATAGGTTCTTTATATAATTGCTGAATAACTCCTGTTGCGATATCTGCTGTAGGTTTATGTAATTGTACAATAGATTCTAGATCATTATCTCTCAGTTGTGTGACCTGCTTAGATATTTCAATAGCTTCTTGTGCAGTATCAATTACAGCATCAACGAAAAATTCAAGCCACGGAGCCATATTGCCATTATTATATTCATCAAGTTTTTGATAATAAAGTTTTTGATGCTTTTTGAAATATGAAGACAAAAATAATGCTGCTAATTCTAAATATTTATGATGTATAAAATAAAAAGTTATAAGAAGCCGTCCTATTCGTCCATTACCATCTAAAAAAGGATGTATCGTTTCAAATTGAGCATGCAAAAAACCTGCATCTATAATTGGATAGATAAATGGTTTATGAATAAATTTTTCTAAATCACTAAGACAATTGTTTAGTTCTTCTGGTGCAACAGGGACAAAACTTGCATTATCCGGTCTTATGCCACCAATCCAGTTTTGTGTTTTACGAAATTCTCCTGGGTCTGCAAAATGAGTAGCGCGTGCCTCGTTCATTAACTTCTTATGTAATTCTTTAATAAATCGCAAACTAAATGGAAAATCATCTTCTTTTAATCTATCCAATCCATAGTTGAGTACTTCTATGTAATGTGCAATATCATCAGCATCAGTATTTTTGTTAATAGAATCTGCCACATATTCCAGAGCATCAATCATTGTAGCTTTTATGCCTTCTATTTGGGAGGATGAGGTTGCATCCTTCATAACATAAGAATTTATAAAATAGTCAACATCAGGCAAAAGAACTGTAATTCCTGAAAGCTTGCTTAATAAAAACTGAGCCTAGTTCGATTTTTTAACTAGAGAATCAGAAATGGGTTCTTTTAACTTATTCGAAGGAAAATCAAAAAGTGACAAATACTCGTAGTCATTTGGGTGTTTTTTTGTTATTCCAATGATATTTCCCATATATTTATCTTATTTATGCTAATACCTTACTATAAACTATAGTAAGGTATTTGTTTACACTAGTTAAATAGCATAAACTAACTTATTAGTAAAAAATATAATTAATTTGATATTTTTCTTCTAGATATTTAATTATGATTTATTTTATCATATTATAAGTTCAAAATAAAAATACTAAAATCTATTAATTCAAATATATTTTATGTAACGTAAATAATTATCATCATTTAAAAATAAACTATTTACACCAAGTTACTATAATTTATAATTAGATTTATCTATATACATGCATTTAATATATTCTTATAATTACAAAAACTTACTACTTGTAGTAAGTTTTTGTAATTATATCCTAAAAAGTAATTATTACTTTTTAGTTTCAATCTTAAAGGCTTTTTTTACTGACTCTGACATAAGAATTTCTTCTGAAAATTTCAATTTCTTACTACATGTCCCAGTTCCTAAAATTTTTACACCATTCGTTACATTTTTCTTTCTTATAAGTCCTTTAGCTTGAAGACTCACAATAGAAACAGTATCTCCATCTTCAAAGTTATCATTTAATACTTCCAGCGAAATTACATTTTTCTTTGCATGTGGTGATTTAAAGCCTCTCAACTTCTTCATTCTCTGAATTAACGATGAGCGACCTCCCTCAAAAAGAGGATTCACATTTCCTCCAGAACGTGCTTTTTGACCTTTCATTCCTCTTCCTGCTGTTGTACCACGCTTTCCACCACGTCCAACTCGCTTCTTATCTTTTTTGCCTACATTTTCTAATTCGTGAATTTGCATAAATTTAATTTACTCTTGATTATTTACCACCATTGAGTTCATCTTGCAAAACCTTCAATTCATCCCACTTCTCATCCTTTGCCAAAACCGCTTGCTTACCCCAAGTACTCGGATCATGACCTGAAAGTTTATTTTCTGAAAGTATCTCAACAAGAACCTCTTTTTTTGCATCCGCCAATTCCTTAAATGTTTCTATTTTATTATTTGCAAATACTTCAGCGATTTTTGGTCCAATTCCTTCAATTTTAGTCAAATCATCAGATTTTTTTTTCTTTGATACAACTTTTTTTACTTCTTTTGGCGAAGCTGTTCTTTTTTTATTTACTTTTTTAAATTCTACCTTTTTTTCTGCTTTATTTGCAGGTTTTTTTGCAACAACCTTTTTATCTACAACTTTCTTTGCAGAAACTTTTACCTTAGCTACTTTTTCATCCTCTTCTTTAATTCTCGGAGGAGCCAATTCTTTCAAAGCTTCTATTGTTCCCCTAGCAACATTTAACTTATTTGCAGTCCCAAATGACTTTGACACTATATCTTTAATACCCAATAAATCAACCACTACACGCACCGCACCTCCTGCAATAATACCTCGTCCTTCTGCTGCTGGCTTAAGCATAATTTTAGCACTACCATCTTTTTTGAATATTTCATGAGAAATAGTTCCTTTGCTAAAATCAACACTTATTAAATGTTTTTTAGCATCAGCAAATCCTTTTTGGATAGCATTAGATACATCTGTACCCTTACCAACACCAACACCAACTTTTCCCTTTCTATTTCCAATAACTACCGTAGCTCTAAAGCTAAACCTTCGACCACCTTTAACAACACGAGTAACACGTGCTAAATCCAATAACTTTTGTTCGAACTCTGGTTTTGGTCGCTTTTTGAAATTTTTTCTTTTTCGCTTGTTTTTAAATACCATAAAATTTATTTGTATAATTTAAAAAATAAGACCACCTTCTCGTAATTTCTCAGCAAATGCCTTGACTTTACCATGATATTTATATCCAGACCTATCAAATACAACTTTGCTTATGCCCTTTTCAATAGCCTTTTTTACAATGACTTCCGCAATTTTTTCAACACCTTCTATTGTGTTTTTTCCATCTTTAACATCATTCAAATTTGCACTTATCAATGTAGAACCCACTTCATCATCAATAACTTGCACATAAAAACTAGTTAATGAACGAAAAACATTCACTCTAGGTATCTGTGCTGTGCCAGACACACTCTTCCTTATTCTACATGCTCTTTTTTTTCTTTGTTCGTTACGTGTTTTTTTCATATTTTTTCTCTTCTTTAATAAAGATTATCCAGCTACAGCTCTCTTACCTTCCTTACGAATGACTTGTTCATCATCATATCGAAATCCTTTTCCTTTATAAGGCTCTACTGGTTTAAAAGCTCTTATCTCAGCAGCAAACTGACCTACTTTTTGTCTGTCTATTCCTGATATAATCATTTTTGATTTTTCAATTTCAACTTTGATTCCTTCTGGAATATCAACAATAACTGGATGAGAGAATCCTAAAGCTAAGTCTATCTGATCACCCTTCAGTGCCATACGAAAACCCACGCCATCTAGTAATAATGTTTTCTTAAATCCATCTTTTACACCAATAATCATATTAGCAATAAGTGCCCGTGTGGTTCCCCACATTGCCTGTGCAATTTTTGAATTTCTCTTCTTACTTACGACAATTTCTTTTTCTTCAATTTCTATACCAACTGCCTCGTGAATAACTAAATCCAAAGTTCCATTCTTACCCTTTATAGTCAGGGATGACTTAACAAGATTCACTTCAACGCCTGTTGGAATTTCAATTGGTTTTTTACCTATACGACTCATAATTCTTCCTTAATAAATATTTTACCAAACCTCACAAATAAATTCCCCTCCAAGTCCTTTTTTCTTTGCGTTATATCCACTCATAACACCTTGAGATGTTGATACTACAGAAATTCCATATCCATTTTTAACTGGTTTTATTTCTGAATTTTTCACATACTTACGTTGTCCCTGCTTGCTAATCTGCTTAATTCCTTTAATCTTATTTTCTTTCTTTGAATGAGAAATCTGATTATAAGCAAGCTCAATTTCTAATTCAGCTATTGTCTCATTTTCAGAATTAACATTTTTCTTTACTGACATTATATAACCTTCTTCCTTTAAAACATTCGCAATTGCTAACTTCACTTTTGAAGCTGGCATCACAAGCACTTTATGCCGTGCTGCTTGCGCATTTCTAATTCTAGTTAATAAGTCACTTATTGCATCTACCATATACTCTAAATAATTTACAAATATAATACCTATCTATTTACCAGCTACTCTTTGTTACGCCTGGAAGTTCACCCTTACTTGCTAATTCTCTAAAACAAATCCTATCAAGACCAAATTGGCGCAAGTAATATCTACTTCTACCACATTTCCAACATCTATTGACCTCTCTTGTTGAAAATTTTGGTTTTTTATTTGATCTAGCAATTGTTGATTTTTTTGCCATAAAATATACGTTATTTATTCATTATTTTTTTTCACTTTTTTTCAGAGGAAATCCTAGTTCTCTAAACAAAAATTCTGCTTCTTCCTTATTTTGTGCGGTAGTAACTACTGTAACTTGAAGTCCAAAGATATATTTTACTCTTTCTGCTATAATTTCTGGAAAAACCGTATGATCTGTAATTCCTATATTTAAATTTCCATTAGGATCAACTGTTGAAATTTTCAATCCTCTAAAGTCTCTAATTCTAGGAAGCGCTATATTTATCAAACGAGTCAAAAAATCCCACATTTTTACCCCTCTCAATGTTACTTTTATTCCCACATCTTGACCTTCACGAACCTTGAAGCCAGCTATAGATTTTTGTACTTTTGTCTTAATTGGAGCTTGTCCAGCTATTACAGTAAGAGAATCATAAACTTCAGTAACTTTATCAGCTTCTTTTGTTATACGTCCAATTCCTGTATTTATGACAACTTTCTCAATTCTAGGAATTTGCATAACATTTGATTTATTCAAATCTTTTTGCATTTTTTTTGTAGAGTCGGCATATACCTCCTTCAATGATTTTACTATATTTTTCATGAGATTTTAACAAATTCAATAATTATATTTCTTCTCCACTTACCTTTGCAATTCTAACTTTAGTTCCATCCTTCTTAACTTTAAAACCTACTCTAGTTGGCTTCTTTGTTTTCGGACAAATAAGCATTACATTTGATATATTGATTGGAGATTCCTTTTTGATTCTTTCACCTTTTTTCATAGCTTTAGGATCAGGTTTTATATGACGTGTAACCATATTTACATTTTCTACTATAATCTTATTATCATTAGGGAATACAGTAAGAACCACACTTTCTTCTCCAGAATTTTTTCCTGCAATAACTTTCACTTTATCACCTTTTTTAATCTTTAACATACTTCAAAATTATTACTTATTAGATTAGAGAACTTCAGGTGCAAGAGACACAATCTTTCCAAATCCTTTTTCACGCAATTCACGTGCAATTGGACCAAAAACCCTAGTTGCTTTAGGCTCTCCTGAATCAATATCTATAATCACCGCTGCATTTTCATCAAATCTGATAAGTGAACCGTCAACTCTACCAAATGCTTGTTTTTGTCTCACAACTACCGCTCTCACTACATCGCCAGCTTTAATATTAGCTCTAGGTTCTGCTGACTGAACACTAGCTACAATTACATCACCTATTCGGGCATATCGCCGTTTTGAACCACCTAAAACCTTGAAGCATTTTATTTCTTTTGCTCCTGAATTATCTGCGACTTTTAACCATGTTTCTGCTTGAATCATATATTCCTAAATTAACTACCTTAAAAATTATTCGATAATTTTAAACGTCTTATCTTTACTTATCGGACTACACTCGATTATTGAAACTAATTCTCCTACTTTTTTAGAATTTTCTTCATCATGCACCTTATACTTCTTTGTTGAGATAAATTTTTTATTGTACTTTTTGTGGGTTTTAAGTGTCTCAACTGCTACAACTATAGTTTTATCCATAGCGTCAGAAACTACTCGTCCTTGTAGCTTTTTTTTATTATTTTTTTGTTCCGTCTTGTTCATAAAATCATCTAAATAATTATTTTTGTCCTAACAAGGTAAGAGTTCTAGCAATCTCTTTTTTAAACAATTTTAATTCATGTGATTGTTTTTCTCCACCTCTTTTTAAATCAAAACTTTTTTTAGAAATTTTTTCCCTCAATTCTCCCTCGTACGCCTTTAATTCCTCGACTGATTTATTATGTAATTCTTTATTGTTCATACTATATTTTTAATGTTTCGTAACAAATTTAGTTTTAATACCAAACTTATTACCTGCTAAACGACATGCCTCTCTAGCTACTTCTTCGCTAACACCATCAATTTCAAATATTATTTTACCTGACCTAACCTTTGCTACATAATAATCTACTCCACCTTTACCTTTACCCATTGGAGTCTCATCTCCACTTTTAGTCATTGGATGATCTGGAAATATTCTTATCCAATATTTTCCAGTTCTCTGCATTTTTCTTGTAATAGTTCTTCTAGCAGCCTCAATTTGTCTTGCTGTTATCAGTCCTCCTTCTAAAACTTTCAAACCATAACTTCCAAATGAAACTACAATACCGCGTGTTGCAGTACCAGTATCCGCAGGATGTTTACCTCTAAACATTTTTCTATGTTTTACTTTTCGTGGCATTAACATAAGCTTTTTCTATAACTTTCAATTAAACTTTACTCTTATTATCAAATTTTTCACCTTTATAAATCCACACTTTCACTCCTATTGCTCCATATGTTGTTCTACCAACATCCCTTGCAAAATCCATATCAGCTCTCAATGTATGTAGTGGAATTCTACCTGTAGACAACCATTCTGTCCTACTCATTTCTGCACCATTTAATCTACCTGAAACTTGTATCTTCATACCTTTTACAACTCTACTTTTCTCTACTTGCTCAAGAGTTGTTTTTAAAATTCTTCTGAAAGGCATTCGTTTTTCCAATTGTTCAGCAATATTCTGCGCAACTAAAGCCGCACTCTCTTCTGAACGACGGATTTCGCGTACATCTAATGTTATTACTGACTTACTACCTGGAAAAATGCTACTTTTAATAAATTTGGTAACATCTTCGATTCCGCTACCTCCCCTACCTATTATAACACCTGGTCGTGCAGTTTTTATTATGACCTTTATATTATGTGCATTTCTTTCTATCTCAACATCAGCAATAGCTGCATATCGATATTTCTTCATAACAAGTCTGCGCAACTGCACATCTTCTTTTAATTTCTGCACATAATCTTTTTCTGCATACCATCGTGATCGCCAGCCTGTTGTAATTCCTAATCGGAAACTTTTTGGATTAACTTTTTGTCCCATAAATAGACTTTTAATTTAATTGAAAATTATTTCTTTCTACCACCAATGAGTTCTTTTTGCCACTCATCTAACTCTTTCCATTTTCCTTCAGATGCCATTTTTGCCTGCTCCGCCCATGTACTTGAGTCATGATTACCCTTAACTTCTGATATTATCTCATTAATTTTGTCTGTTTTTTGTACACTTAATTCTTTAAATGTCCTTATTCCAGATTTCATTAGAGTTTCAGATATTTTTGGACCTATACCTTCCACTTTTGTTAAGTCATCTTTTTCACTTATCTTTTTTTTAGTATTTTTACTTACTACCTCTTTCTCTTTTTTGATAGTGGATAACCTACTACCATTATCAACATCATTTTCTACTAAAATTACAGTAATTTTTGATGTTCGCTTCATAATTTTTGAAGCTCTACCATAGGCCCTTGGTCGCCATCTTTTAAGCGTAGGTCCTGCCGAAACTAATACTTCATCAATAACTAATTTTTTTTCACTTAATTTAAAATTATTAACAGCATTTGCCTTTGCGCTTAAAATAAGTTTCGAAAAGAATTTTGAAGATTTACGTAAATCAAATTCTAACACATTAAGTGCTTCTTCGACACTTTTACCCCTTAGCCTCATTGCTACTAAATTAACTTTTCTAGGTGATGTTCTTAAGTTATTTAATTGTGCTCTTACCTTTATCATAAAATATATTATTATCTAGATGCATCTATACTTTTCTGAATCTTTCCTCCATGCCGTACAAATTTTCTAGTTGGAGAAAATTCTCCTAACTTATGCCCAACCATTTCTTCTGTTATAAGCACTTCAATGAATTTTCTTCCGTTATGTACTGCAAATTTAAACCCTATCATCTCTGGTACTATTGTGCATGCTCTCGACCACGTATTCACAACATCCACCTCTTCAGGCTTCTTACCTTCAATTTTCTTCATAACACGTTCATCTACATACGGTCCTTTTTTTATCGATCGACTCATGATTTTATCATTTAGTTATTAGAAATCTCTCACTACGCTTACAGGTGACCTCTTATCTATTTTAAATTCTTTTTTTCAATATAGATAAGAGGTCACATATTCGTAATTCTAACGCTTCTTTACATGTCTCGTTCTTACAATAAAACGATTACTAATCTTATTTTTCTTTCTAGTCTTAACTCCAAGAGCAGGACGTCCCCATGGCGTCTTTGGATATTTAAGACCTATACCCTGCTTTCCCTCACCACCACCATGTGGATGATCAACAGGATTCATTGCACTACCACGAACAGCAGGTCTTTTACCCATATGTCTTGCACGACCAGCTTTTCCTATTTTTACAGAACCATGCTCAAAATTACTAATTCTACCAACTGTAGCATATGAATCAATATTTATTAATCTAACTTCTCCTGATGGCATTTTAACATGTGTATAACCTCCATCTGTACCCATCACTGCAGCAGCACTTCCAGCACTTCTCACTATTTGCCCTCCTTTTCCTGGTTTCATTTCTACATTTGAAATTTCAGTCCCTACTGGGATATTCTTAATTTTTGTTCTATTCCCTTCTTCTATTGGAGCATTTTCATCTGTTAAAATTTTATCACCTACTTTCATGTTATGTGTAGCAAGAATATATCTTTTCTCACCATCAACATAATTTATAAGAGCTATAAGTGCACTACGATTAGGATCTCTTTCAATTTCTACAACCTTGCCTTCTATGCCAAATTTATCCTGCATAAAATCAACAAGTCTATATAATCGTTTTGCTCGCCCACCCTTATGGCGAGTTGAAATCTTTCCATTACTTCTACCTGCCTTATAATTGTTCTTTACAGTCAAAGACTTTTCAGATGTACTCCTAGTAATTTGTTCAGGCTTTACTATAGACATATTCCTTCGTCCTGCTGTATTTCTTTTGTATACTTTAATCGCCATAAATGTTTTTTCAATACGTTATGCTGTTTCAAATAATGCAATTGACTCTCCTTTTTTTACTGTCACAATTGCTTTTTTACCCACACTCTGATAGCCTCTATCTTGTTTCACGGTTCTCCTTTTAGCTGGAATTTTTATAATATTTACATTTTCCACTGTAACACCATAATCTTTTTCAACATCATATTTAACAGTTCGTTTTGATGCAGTTCTTTTTACACGAAATGCATATTTACCTATTTTTGTAAGCTCGTGAGCTTTTTCTGTCATTATAGGGGATATCAAAACACTATTTCTAATCCGATTTACTCCAGTCGTTAATTTATCCAGTGAATCTTCCTTTGACTTCGTGTTAAAATCTTTTTCCTCTATTTCAGCATCCTTTGTTTTTTTATCAAAAATACCCATATATACTAATTTATTTAATAAATTGACTTTCTAAAATTTTAATACCATCTTTACTAATCATAATAAAATCTGAATTCAATATATCATAAGTATTGAATTTTTCTACTTCACACGCTTTCTTTTTCTCTATATTTTTAACCGCTTTATAAGTATCTCTTTCATTATCAGAAAGTCCAATCAATGTCGAAGTTTTAATTTTAACATTATTGAATAAATTTGACATTTTTTTAGTTTTAACTTCATCTAAAACTAAAGATTCTATAACACATACTTTTCCTGACCTAGCTTTTTCCGATAAAGCAATCAACATAGCCCTTCTCTTCATCTTTGTATTGATACTTTTTGAAAAATTCTTATTCTTACTTGGACCAAATACAATTCCTCCACCTCGCCAAATAGGATTCCTAATAGATCCTGTCCTTGCATTACCTGTGCCTTTTTGTTTCCAAGGCTTTCTTCCTCCTCCTCTTACATCACTACGTTTTTTTGTACTTGCACTACCAACTCTACGATTAGCTGATTGTGATACGTACACCTGATGAAGTAATGTTTTGTTACTCTCAAGTCCAAAAACAGTTTCTGGCAAATCAACACTGCCAGTCTTTTTTCCTTCTATACTATAAAGATTTACTGTTGTCATATTATTTACTTATACTTTTTACTTCAACAATGCGACCAGCTACACCTGGAACTGATCCCTTAACAGCTATTATGTCTTTTTCGCTATCTGTCAAAACTATCTTTAAAGAACTTACAGTAGCTCTTTTTCCACCATCTCTTCCTGCCATTCGCTTTCCTTTTATAACATGTTGTGGATAAGCAGAACCAATAGAACCTGGAGCACGTAAACAATGTCTATGTCCATGAGTTGCAGGGCCACCTTTAAAATTATGCCTCTTAACTACACCTTGAAAACCCTTCGCTTTTGTAATTGCACTAACAGATACAACATCTCCCTTTTCAAACACTGATACATCTACCTCATTTCCTACAGAAAATTCTGATAAATTATCAGAACGAAACTCTCTGGAAAAAAATTTCTTATTTGTCTTTGGAATACTTAAGCAAACAGAATTACGTCCATTCTTTTCATTGGTGTATACATTTGTTATTTTATTTGGCACAATTTCTATTAAAGTGACATTTTGTGCACCATCATCATCATATATGGTTGTCATTCCAAGTTTTTTTCCTAATGCAAACTTCATTTTGGTAATGCTTATTTTAAATTAAATTCATTATAGTAATAAAAAACCACGCTCTCAAAGCATAGATTTTATTCAACTTTATCTAGTATATCAAAAGATAAAGGATTGTCAAGGTTTTATATCTAAATATTAAACCATAATATATAATCTGCTCTTTGAGTATCCATTAACTATGTTTCCTAAACAGCTATGGACTACAAAAAAACTATTTTTTTTAGAAACTACATTTTTATTTCTATATCAACTCCATTAGGGAGGTTTAAGTCTGTCAAATCTCCAATGGTTTTTGGCGTAGGATTTAGAATATCTATAAGTCTCTTATGTGTACGCATTTCAAATTGCTCCCTAGAGTCTTTATAAACAAAAGTTGATTTATTTACCGTAAACTTTTTTATTTGAGTCGGTAATGGAACTGGTCCTACAACTTCTGCACCACTGCGAAGTGCTGTCTCAACAATTTGAACACTGGACTTATCTAATACTTTATGATCATATGCTTTAACCTTAATCCTAACTCTGATTTTTGCATCTTCTTTTTTCACCATTACGAGTTATTTTAGTAATTACATCTCTACTTATCGAGAGAAGAGGAAGCTTTGTTTAGAAAAACTTTAGCTCCCCACTTCTATTGATAAGAAGTTTTTTTTATTTGAGAATCTTTGTAACGAATCCAGCACCCACTGTACGTCCACCTTCTCTAATTGCAAATTTTATACCTGACTCAAGTGCTACTTCTGATCCTAACTTGATAACAATACTTACAGTATCACCAGGCATAACCATTTCTGTTCCTTCTGGAAGTATAACCTCTCCTGTCACATCAGTTGTTCTTATGAAAAATTGTGGTTTATATCCCTTAAAGAATGGTGTATGTCGTCCTCCTTCATCCTTTGTAAGAATATATACTTCTGCTTCAAATTCAGTATGAGGAGTTATTGATCCTGGCTTTGCGAGAACTTGCCCTCTTTCTACATTTTCCTTCTTTATTCCTCTAATTAAGATTCCTGCATTATCTCCAGCTTCTCCATGAGTAAGATTCTTATTAAACATCTCAATTCCAGTAACTGTAGTTTTTTGAAGATCTTTTAATCCTACAATTTCCACTTCATCACCAACATTAACTTGCCCACGTTCGATTCGTCCAGTTACAACTGTACCACGACCCTCAATTGAAAAAATATCTTCAATTGGCATTAAGAAATCCTTTTCAACCTCTCTCTTTGGTTGTGGGATTTTTTGATCTAAAGCTTCTACTAAGTCTAAAATTGGCTTCGCTGCTTCATCATCTATACTCGTTGTATCAAGAGCTTTGATTGCACTACCTTGTATTATAGCAGCATTATCTCCATCAAAGTCATATTTATTCAAAAGATCTCTAATTTCTTCTTCTACTAACTCTATCAACTCTACATCATCAACCATATCTACCTTATTGATAAATACTACAATCTCTGGAACACCAACTTGTTTAGCAAGTAGTATATGTTCACGAGTTTGCGGCATCGGTCCATCTGTTGCAGAAACAACCAAAATAGCCCCATCCATCTGTGCAGCACCAGTAATCATGTTCTTGATATAATCAGCATGACCTGGACAATCAACATGAGCATAATGACGAGTATCTGATTCATATTCACAGTGAGATGTAGCAATTGTAATTCCTCTTTCTTTTTCTTCTGGAGCATTATCAATTGCATTTACATCTTTTTTCTCTGCATAACCTTTTTGAGAAAGAACATGCAACAGTGCTGCTGTTGTAGTTGTCTTTCCGTGGTCAACGTGACCAATTGTACCAACATTTACATGTGGTTTTGTTCGATCAAATTCTTCTGCCATATTTTTTTTTATACGTAACATGCAATTATCCACACATGGACGTAAAATTACTATACTTATTAATTATTTTTTGCTCATTTACCTCAAAATAAATTGTGCATTTACATAAATCTAAACTTCTATTTAAATTTACAACAAATAAACAATAAATTCAATGATAAAACGAAACAATAAAGTAATTATATATCACTTTAGTTTCTTTTGCAAGCTCAATCACATAACAACTTTATTCAAAGTGTTAACTATAATTTATCATATCTAGAATTATTGTCAATACCCTTAAAAAATTACATTTTATTACACCTCTTCAAAACCATTATTTTTTCTGATTCTATTATTAGTTTTCAAAACTTCTTTTAATAAATTTGGTGTATAACCTTCTTTCTCCACTGAATCAATCAAGGCTTTTGTATCTTTTGGTAAACATTTACCATCATATCCTCTTTTATCAGTAAACACTCCTGTAAACATCCTACCAACCCTTGAATCCAATAACCATCCTTCACGTACATCAACCCATTCTCTATCGAAAGATTTACAGATTTCATACATTTCATTACAAAAAGTAACTTTTGTGGCTATAAACATATTTTCTGTGTATTTTATAATCTCCGCAGTTCTAGAATCGGTTTGATACACAGTTATATGCGGACCAACATACCTTATAAACATTTCAGCAAATCTTGCAGTCGCTTCTTTTGGTCCGCCTAATATCTGAAAATCATGATACATCGGATTTGTTGCATGAGGATACAACCAATATTGTATAAAATATCCACCCTCACCTACAAACTCAGGACTAAACACTATATTTAAATTTTTATATTTTTCCTGTAATTTTTCTGTTGTTTTCGGTTTAACAGTTGATTTTATTAAAATATTTTTTACCTTAACCCATTTGAGAGTATTTTCTACGATAGAAATATCACATGAAGTTCCATCTGTGGATGTCGGTGTTGGTACGGAAATAAGCACCATATCACATTCATTAATCTGTTTCTTAGTTGCTGACTTTATATCAGTAACAAATGGATCATAAATAACAGCATCTTTAAAAATTTTATGATACGCACGCCCTACATATCCATAACCTATAATCGCTATTTTCATATAAAATTATAATTTATTTACTTTTCTTACTGAATAATTCATTCGCCCCTGTGCTTTATAATAATTCTTTATAATTATATCAACTAATAAACCAAAAATCAAAAATTGCACACCGAGTATGATAATAAATACTCCCATAAGAGGCCAAATACGTTCCGAAATAGAGCTATCAAACATAATTTTCTCAATAAGCATCCAAATCAAAATTAAAGTACCTATGAATATAAAAGAAAGTCCAGTTCCACCAAAAAAATGAATAGGTCTTGATGAATAAGAACGCCAAAACCAAATAAATACCATATCAACAAAACCTTTTACTCCTCTTTTCCAATTATACTTTGTTTTCCCATGTAATCTAGGATAATGTGAAACTTCCACCTCTCCAACCCTCCAACCATCAAATTCCAGTGTCGCTGGGATAAATCTATGCATTTCACCAAATAAATCTATATTTTTTAATGCCTCTGTTTTAATAGCTTTGAGAGAACAGCCACTATCATGAATACTATCTTTTAATAAAAGTTTTCGTAGTAAGTTTGCACCTCTAGAAAAAATCTTTTTTTCAATCGAATCCTGTCTTTTCTTTCTCCATCCTGCAACTACATCAAATCCCTCATCTATTTTTTCAAGTAATAATGGTATATCAGCAGGATCATTTTGCAAATCTCCATCCATTGTTACTATTATTTCACCATTAGCAACCTTGAATCCTGCATCAAATGCAGCTGTTTGACCAAAGTTTTTTCTAAATTCAATTAGAGTCAATGGAGAAAGTTTCTTTGCTTTTTTTATAGTGTTATCATCAGAACCATCATCTATAAAAATAATCTCATATTTCACACCCAACTTCTCACAAGCGTACACAATTTTCTCATGCAACTTAACCACATTTCCTTCTTCATTAAAAAGAGGAACTACAACAGAAATTTTATTATTCATTAATTAAGAAATTATCTATTTTATTTAATTATAAACAAAAAATAAAACAAAATCAAATCTATGTTATAATTAAAATAAATATAATAATTAAAATTAAAGTTCATGGAGGGCATAAAATCAAAAAATGAATCTAGAAAAAGATTAATTATAATAATTACAGTAAGTTCTTTTATAATATTAATACTTGTTTTTGCTGCTAAAAATAAATTTTCAACAAGAGATTCAATTAACTCAATCACTTATAACGAAAATTTATCTCATGATAGCTTTGCGGCAGCACCCTTACCTCAAAAAAATTCCAATGAATATAGTGCATCAAAAACAGAGCGACCTGTATCACCTATAAATCAAGTAACTCAACAAATTCAAGATGACTCCATCGAAAAATACACTATAAAAACTGGAAATTTGAACATAAAAGTATTTTCACTCACTGAATCTTTAAATTCCATTTCACAAATAGCAAGATCACACGGAGGTGACATCATATCTACAAATATCAATCCCCAGTCTAATTTTGGATTTCTAACTTTACAAGTTAAAGTTGATAAATTTGAACATGCACTCGATAGTATAAAAAATATTTCTTCCCTCGTGGAAAATGAATCGATTTCTACAAGTGATGCTACGAGACAAGTAGTGGATTTAAATGCGACCCTTAAGAATAAAAAAGCACAAGAAGATAGGTTAAGGGATTTTTTTGAACGTGCAGAAAATGTAAACGATTTACTTGCTATTGAAAAAAATCTAACTGCTGTACGTGGTGAAATAGGTATAATTGAAGCAAGGCTAAAGTCTCTCTTAAATCAAACATCTTTTAGTAAAATAACTATAAATGTGACTGAGGATGTTGAAATTTTACCTTCTCAGAATGATTGGAGACCTTCTCAGGTTGCAAAAAATGCCGTAAACTCCTTACTTAAAAAAATTCAAAATATAATAGATTCTACGATAGATATATCAATATCTTCTCTGCCAATATTTATTTTATCACTATTAGGCTTATGGATATTATATACCATAACAAAAAAAGTATTTAAATTTCTTATAAAAAAACCTACTAAACCCACTGTCTCTAAATAATCTCAATAATATTTCACTACTTTAACTTAAGTTATTTGCTCAAGATAGACGTTTCAGGGACTTGTGCATATTACACTCATTTAGCTAAACATAAAATATCTTACTAATAAGCTTTAGATAGATTGTGTCCACAGATGACATATTCTAATAGATAGAAACTTCATCTCTTAAGGAAAACCTACAAAACTAACCTGACACAAAAACATAAATCAGCTCTGTAAAAGCTGTTTTTTGTTTACTACAATACTAGTTACTAGCAAATGTAATTACAATCATATTATCTTTATAAGTCTACCAAAAACAAAAAGTTTTAAAAGAAACAGAATAAATTACATTAGAGATAGCTTTTAATGGAGTATTTATTAAATATTAAAGAACATCTACCACAAGTAGGCCTAGAAATAATAATGACTTTTCTGGAGCTAAGTCATATATAGGAGTTGATGATATTAGAGGACTTTTGCATTCCTTAAAATTCACATCTATTAATATTTTTGATGAAACAATATTACATAACTGTTTATTTATATAGAAAAGAAACGTATCTGTTTACTAATACAAACTATATTATAAAAGAAGGCAAAAAGCAGTGGAGAACTAAAGTAGATACTTAGGAATCTTAGATAAAGGTTCTAAACATAAAAAGATATAAAAATCTCAAGAAAAAACAATTATCATCTATACGATCTAAAATTGAACATCCATTTAAAACTATTAAACTTCAATAGAAGTATAAGGAAGTTGGATACAAGAAACTTGTTAAAAATAAAGCTCAGTAATTTGCACTGTATCTACTTCGTAATATTCATAAGATACGTAAAAAAATGACACTCAATTAAATTAATAGAGCTCTTTGTGTCTGGTAAAAAAGTGCTAAATTATACTAGATTAGATTAAAATATTCTAAAAAAGTAAACAAAGCATTTAGCTAGGTTGATTTTTAGGTTCAGTGGTTTATTTAAAGCTTTTGCAGAGATTCCTTAGGTTTCGAAAGAAGACTACTACTTTAAGTAATTTTGTTGCCATCGCCATGAGTCCTCCAATGCTTCTTCTATAGTTTTCTTGGATTCCCAATTCATATCACGCTTGATTTTTGTTGCGTCAGCATAACATGACGCTATATCACCAGAACGTCTCTTAGCTATCTCAAAAGGAATAGTTACTCCAGATATTTTTTCAAAAGTTTTTATAAGCTCCATAACACTTGTACCGTTACCAGTTCCTACATTATAAACATCATAAAAAGATTTGTTTTTATTTTTTTGCAAAAAGTCTAGCGTCTTAATATGAGCATCTGCTAAATCTTCAACATGAATATAATCTCTAACTCCAGTTCCGTCAATGGTATTATAATCATCTCCAAACACGAATAGCATGTCCCTAATTCCTATTGCAGTTTGTGTAATGTAAGGTACTAGATTTTCTGGTGCTCCTTTAGGTAGTTCGCCTATTAGTCCAGATGGATGTGCTCCTATAGGATTAAAATATCTAAGTGCAATAGTTTTTATATTAGCACCACTAACTACCAGAGCTTTCAAAATCTTTTCTGCAATAGCTTTTGTCTCACCATATGGATTAGTTGAGGATTTCACTAAAGCTGTTTCAGGAATTGGGTTTTTATCAGGATTTCCATACACTGTAGCAGACGATGAAAATACAAAATTTTCTACATTATGTCTTTGTGAGACCTCTAATACAGTCAAAATTCCATCTATATTATTATCATAATATTTCAGAGGTTCTTTTACAGATTCTCCCACTGCTTTAAATGCTGCAAAATGGATTATCCCTACTATATCAGGTTCTTGTTCAAATACGTCTTCTAAAAAGTCAACATCTCTAACGTCACCCTCATAAAAAATAGGCCGTGTGCCAGAAATTTCAAAAATTCTATCTAAAACAGTTTTTTCTGAATTTGATAAGTTATCAATTATTATAGGTTCATGTCCAGCTAATAATAATTTTACAACAACATGTGAACCGATATATCCAGTACCTCCAGTTACTAATACTTTCATACTATAAATTATTAATTTTAAAATAGAACAATACCTATAATAAACATTATAGCATGAACTTGTTACGATTATACAAAACTCATCAGATTCAAATTTGAACCAGAAAAGTCTTTAATATTTCATCAATATCACTTTTTCCATGTTAGGATTCACCATCTCTTTATAATAAAATTATCTAATTAGTACAAATTGTCAATAAACTATATAATTCTTTTAAAATACATAGGATATATAATAGATTTTATTTGTCAGTTAGTAGTTCTTACTTTCTCCTACTACCTACCTTTTTATTATTTTATTTAGACAGAATTCATATTTATATTTAAGTAAATATTATTCAAATATAATTATAACTTTGAATTTCTTTATAGTTCATCTCAAAAACTACTTTACAAACTTTTTTACTTTTAAGAATAAGCTACTTATTGATAATTATAGATTTAATTTTTATTTATAAATATATTCAGTAAAAAACGTATAGCAAAAAAAATGAAGAAATTCAACAAGCACACACCTAAGTTCAA
The DNA here is from genome assembly GCA_947311515.1 of Candidatus Moraniibacteriota bacterium. Taxonomy (GTDB): domain Bacteria; phylum Patescibacteriota; class Minisyncoccia; order Moranbacterales; genus JALWEZ01. The sequence goes on from CAMZLB010000038.1 coordinate 22,096, forward strand.
CAATTACTTGCAACACTCTAAATAAATATTAAACTAATTAAATAATAATTAGAAAATATTTATGAGTAAAAAAAGAAAAAACCACCATTAGACTTAAGAGAAAGAACAATTATAGAGGTAAGATACAGAG
>CAMZLB010000039.1 GCA_947311515.1 Candidatus Moraniibacteriota bacterium
ACCTCTATAATTATTCTTTCTCTTAAGTCTAATGGTGGTTTTTTCTTTTTTACTCATAAATATTTTCTAATTATTATTTAATTAGTTTGATATTTATTTAGAGTGTTGCAAGTAATTGTTGAACTTAGGTGTTTTTCGCTTGTATTTAAGTAAATTTTGTGTTATATTAGTAATAAATAATAGTTTAAAATATAAAAAAAATGACAGAAAAAAAACAGGAAACTATAAAGAGTTTTATATTTGAAATTATTAAAATGTTTCTTCTGGCTCTCATTATAATAGTGCCAATACGAATTTTTTTATTTCAACCTTTTATTGTTAGGGGTGCTAGTATGGAACCTAATTTTCATGGAAGTGAATATTTGATAGTTAATGAATTTGGGTATAAAAATATTGAATTATTTGGTGGAAAATTCAAAGTTGAACCGAGAAAGGAATTTAATAGACAAGAAATTGTTGTTTTTAAAGCTCCTGTTAAAAAGAAGGATTTTTATATAAAGAGAATTATAGGTCTACCTGGAGAAACGGTTGAAATTAATAATGGAGTTGTGAAAATTTACAATATAGAAACTCCTTCTGGTAAAATTCTGGACGAATCAGATTATTTGCCAAAGAATAGAATTACGTCTGGAAGTATGAAAATTTCCCTAAAAGAAGATGAATATTTTGTTTTAGGTGATAATAGAAATGCTAGTAGTGATTCTAGAAGTTTTGGTTCTATTAACAAAAATGATGTGGTAGGAAGAGTTCTGATTAGAGTTTTTCCATTTAATAAGGCTCATGTATTTTAATATATTAAGTTTCTAGTTTATGACAACAGCTACAAAAAAAACAGATAAGAGGAAGCTTTCTGAGCCAATTGCGTTACAAAGTGTTATGGGTATGAGAGATATTTTACCTAATGAGCAGGCATATTGGCAACAGGTAAGAAAGGTTTTGGAGCATGAGGCGGAAGAATACGGTTTTAGTAGGATTGATACACCAATCCTTGAATTAGAGTCTTTGTTTAATAGTGCAATTGGAAAAAATAGTGAACTTATAAAAGATGAGTTGTACACATTTTCATCTAGAGGTAATGATATGGTAGCTCTGAGACCAGAGATGACATCTGGAAAAGTTAGAGCGTATATAGAGCATGGAATGAGTGCATTAACAAATCCACTAAAACTTTTTTCCATAGGTTCAAATTATAGATATGATAAGCCGATGGAAGGGCGTTATAGAGAATTTTTTCAAGCAGATTTTGATATATTTGGGGAATTGGATCCAGTTCTCGATGCTCAAATAATTCAAGTAGCCCACAGAGTTTTAGAAAAATTAGAAATAAAAAATATACAATTTTCTGTGAATTCTGTAGGTACGCCTGAGTCTGCAAAATCATACAGCGAACTTTTAATTGCATACTTTGAGTCAAATAAAAGTAAATTACCTAGTAAATATAGGGATATGATTGACACGAATCCTATGGGTATCTTTGATTCCAAGGATGATAAGGTGATACAAGTTTGTGCTAGTGCTCCGCAGGCAATAGATCATTTAGATAAAGAGTCTAGAGAACATTTTAAGAGCTTCTTAGAGTATTTAGATGAGCTTGATTTACCGTATGTGATTGATCCACAGTTAGTTAGAGGTATGAGTTATTATACTAGAACTGTTTTTGAAATATTTTCAATAGACGAAGATGGAAATAAATATGCACTTGGTGGCGGAGGTAGATTTGATAGACTTATTAATGATTTAGGCGGTGAACACACTCCTGCAATAGGTTTTTCCTTTGGACTTGATAGATTGATTTTAGAGATGAAAAGAATTGGAGTAAAAGGTTATGAACCACAAGTGCCACGTGTTTATCTAGCTCAACTTGGAGAATTAGCTAAGAAAAAAAGTTTGAAAGTATTTGCTGAAGTTGAAAATGCTGGTATGCTAGTGGCTGAGAGTTTTGGTAGAGGTAATCTAAGAGAGCAGCTTAGACAAGCTAATAAAATAGGTGTGGATATAGCCTTAATAATAGGACAGAAGGAGGCATTAGATGGAACAATTATTGTTAAAAACATGGTGTCAGGAATTCAGGAAACGATTAGTAGGAAAAAAGTCGTTTCAGTTCTTGAAATTGAATTAAAATCGGCAGAAAATTTTAGAAAAAAAAATGGTCAAGTTAGAAGAGTTGTTGGAAGTGTAATCAAAAAAAGAATTAATAGAACTCATAGAAATAGAAAAAAAAGTTAAATTGATATTAATATGGGAGATTGTATTTTTTGTAAAATTGTAAACAAAGAAATAAATTCAAATATTGTTTTTGAAGATGATGAGATAATTGCTTTTAATGATATTGAGCCTATTGCACCAGTGCATGTATTAATTATTCCAAAAAAACATATAGACTCAATGAATGATGTAGATAAATCTGATGAGAGATTATTTGGAAAAATAATGATTGTTGTGTCAAATATTGCAAAACAAGTAGGAATTGCAGATGAAGGTTACAGATTACTCACAAATACGGGAATTAATGGATGTCAGGAGGTTAAACATATACATTTTCATCTAATAGGAGGACAACGCTTGCAAAAAATATAAAAGTATTGTAGAATATTTAAAGGTGTAGCTCAATCTTAATAAACGTTTGTTGTATTTCTTTGGAGTAGTTTATTATTGATTTATCGAATCTTGGTAGGTATTGAGAATGAATTATATTAGGAGATTTAATTTGTTTTATATTATTTAGAAAAATAATGAAAGCTATTCTGTAAATTTAATTATTATTTAGAAAGGAGTTGATAACTTATGGTATATGTATATAAAAAATCTGAACGAGATTCAACTGATAATTTAGTCAAGCAGTTTACTAGGCGTGTGCAACAAAGTGGAAATTTGAAGCAGGTTCGTCAAGGAAGATTTGCTCAAAAACCGAAAAGTAAAATAGCTCGTCGCAAAGAAGCAATTTATAAAAATCGTATACGTGTAAAAATCGATCGTTTGAAAAAATTAGGACATTTCGATGATGATGTTTTAAAAGATTTGAAGAAAAAAATGAGACAGGATAGTTAAGAGTAGTATACAAAACTAACTAAACAAAAAAAACAGCTTTTAAAAGCTGTTTTTTTGTTTGATATATTTATAGTCGAATGTAATTATGATCACATTATACTTAGAACGCTCTAAAAAATAAAAAGATAAATTTTTTGAAGAAATGGAGTAAATTGTACCATGGAGAGCTTTTAATGAAATATTAATTAAGTATTATAAAAAAAAACTACCATAGGTAGATTTAAAAAGGCATAATGATTTTTTTTCGGAGCTAGATCATGTATAGTAGTTGATGTTATTAGTGGACTTTTGTATTCCTTAAAATTCACATCTGTTAATATACTTTTAATAAAATAATATTACATAACTGTTTATTCGTATGAAAAAGAAACGTGTCTATTTGTTGATAGAGGCTATGCTAGAAAAGGAGACAAAAAGAAGTAAAGAGCTCAAGGTGAATACTGAGGAATTTTAGACAAGGACTTAAAACATAAAAAACTATCAAAATTTCAAAAAAAGAGATAAGCAATTATCATCTATGCGATTTAAGACTGAATACATTTAAAACTATTAAACATCAATGGAAGCATGGGGAAGTTGGATGTAGGAGATTTGCTAAAAATAAAACTTAGTATCTTGCGTTATATGTGCTCAATAATGTTTATAAGATATATAAAAAAATGAAACTCGGTAGAAATGTTGTTGAGATTTTTGTAAAAATCTATTATAATGTATATATAGTTGAAATTGGATTATTTTTTGTAAAATGCAATGTATTAACAAAATCCATTTTACAGTTTGTGACTAGTATTAAATAAATGATTTATTTGAAAAGCAATGATATTTGCAAGTATATTTGAAACTTTCAAAAATAAAAAGAAGAAGGCTTTAAAAACAAAGTCTAAAGAGGATGATAAAAATGTAAGTGAATGGACTTTTTCAAATAAGGTTTCAAAAAAAACTATTTCTAAGGATCAGGTAATGATTGAGGAAAAAAATAAAGATTATAATAAAAAGGAGTTTGTAATTGAGAGTGATAAAAAAAAGACTGAAAGGAAAAAGATAGATGAAAAAGGTAGAATTAAAAATTTAAAAGAGGATACTAAAAAGGAAAAAAGATTAAAAGAAAATTTGAAATATTTGCATGCAACAGTGGATACTGAATTAGTAAATCCAAGCCTTGAGACCTTAAATGATGAGTCAGAATTTCTTAAGATAAAAAAATATGAGTTAAAAAAAATCAAAAAAGAAAATGTAGATTTAATTAAGGATGATGAAGAAATTAAAAAAAGTATTAAAAATTTTCAAAAAAAACTAATTAAAAGAATTGAAAAGTATAATTATTTTGTTGGAGTTTTTTTAGAAAAAACGAAGTCGGGTATTTCTAAAGAAGATAAGGATTTGAATAATGATACAGGTAGTAGTGATGAATTTGAAGGAGAGAGCACAAAAGATAATGTAATAACTAAGAACTATGCTGAATTAGTAGAAGCACTGATTGAACATAATAATTCAAAGAAAACAAAAAAATCAGATATCATAAAAACTGAAATTTTGTCTATAGGAAAGCATAGTAATGTAGGTGAAGCTATAGTGAAATATTTATTGAATAATACATCTAAATTTGTATCTGGTCCAATGGGATGTAACTCTGAAGTGTTTGAATCGGTTGAGGATTGGGCTGTGATGAGGTCACTTGGGATCGTGGAGGAGTTTAGAGTTAAATATCCAGATCAAAATTTAGTGAGTGAGTGTCAGGGAATGCAAATAGTTTTGGATATTACCAATGAAGAAGATTTGAGGATTATATCTATTGAAAAAATGGATGTAAAAAACACAAAAGAGAAAGTGTTTGAATTTTTAAATGTAGATGATTATAAAAAGTATTTTGCTAAAATTTTGAGTGAAATATTCGACAAAGAGCTAAATGACGCAAAAGAAATGCAAGTGATTGATATAGAAAACTCAAATACAAATGATATTTTATCAGAGGATCAGATTGTAAAATTTAGGGAGATAAAGTATATGATAGGTGAAGTCATAGGTGAATCATCCAATTCTAAAGAAGAAGTTTTGAAAAGCTATATGGATCGTGTTGTGGAAGAAATGTTTAATAAGTGTAAGAAAGATGGGAACTGTAATGATATTGAGAATAGTGTGTTTAATAAAATATTTGAACTATAATGACTTTATTTTGTACTATATAGAATAGGACAATGTGTAATTTTTTAGTTTGAAACAAGCTCGTGATATCAAATGTGATAAAGTAGGTGAATTTATCTAAATTTATTGAATTGTAATTAATAAATATAAAAATATGGTTTTTGAAAATTTTAATAGCAGTAGAGATAATCATAAGGAAGGAGGAAATATTCCAGTAGATAGTGCTAGAAGAGGAATAGAAAGACAAGAGATTGTCTTACAAGAAGATAAGGATAGAGTATTTGAATTTATAGATGCACTAGAGGATTTAGGTCAGGATATTGATAAAGAGTTGGTTGAGATTACAAAAGATAATTATTCAGAAAGAATTACAGCTCTAAAAAATATACATAGTAAATATAAACAAAATCTAGAAAAGTTTGCTGATGTTATCAGGGATGACAGAGAGAGTTATATGTATGTTTTAAGAGAACAGATGGAAATAATAAATAAAAAGATAGTGGAATATAAAGCATTTAAGGAGAATTATAATAAAAATAAGGAAATATTAGTCTCAGAGAGTGATGATAATTATGTGAATACTTATACTAAAAAGTCAGATGATTTTAAAAAAGAAGATATTTTTGTAGAAAGTGAACAAATTCAAATAGAAAATAGTGGTGAGCCATCTAAGGATAACCGTGTCGATGACGAAGGAGAAAAGGAAATAATTGTTAATGTAGTAGATGGTGAGAAGATTAATAAAGGCGAGCGTAGTGATGATAGTATTGAAAAACTTACATATTTAGAAAGAGATGTATTGAGGAATAGAAGGAAAGTGCTTAAGGAGCAAATAGATGCACATACTGTACTCTTCGATCAAATTTGGCAAATTGGTACAGAAGATGATAAAAAATTATATTATGAGAAGAGGAAGGAATTTAGGGAGGAACTTGAGCAAATAAATGAAAAACTTGGAACAAC
>CAMZLB010000040.1 GCA_947311515.1 Candidatus Moraniibacteriota bacterium
AGCTAAACTACTAGCAGGATTGCCAAATAATTTTGATAATCTTATAATGTAATATTTTTTATCTTTCAATATATCTTCTATAGCTTCTTCAGCTTCTACTCTAGACTTTCCATATTTTGAAATTGGATTAGTTTTTTCATCTTCTGTATACCCACCTTTATAATCAACTTTTTTTGTATTATCCCCTCCAAAAACATAGTCAGATGAATACTGTACAAAAGTTGCATCTATTTCTTTTGAGATTTTTGCAAGCTCTATAGGCACTTCAACATTTAATTTTTGCAATTTATTATATTCTTCTTCATTTTCTTCACAAGCATCTACTGCATTATATGCAACTGCATTATAAATAACATCAGGATTAAGTTCTATTATAACCTTTCTCATTTTTTCAATATCTCTAACATCTATTTCATCCCTATCCCACGCAACTATCTTATAATTAGTGTTTTTTTCTAAACTCTTCATAAGCTCTTGTCCAAGCATTCCCTTACTTCCTATAATTAGTGCTATTTTATTCATATTATTTACTTAATTCTTTATTAATATTTGCAATTGTCTGAACTCCTTCGAATTTTTTATTATTTATAAACAGTGTAGGAACTTTTGTTACACCAAATTTGATAAACTCTTGCTCTTGTGCAAGTAAAAATTCATTAGCTTTTTTTGACTTCATACATGCTTTATGTTTTGAAGTATTCACTCCTAAAGCAATGTTATAATTATACAAAACTTTATCAACACTTGTATATTTTTTCCATACTTTTTGATTATTTAATACTCTATTTAAATAATAAATCCCCTTATTTTGCTCACTTGCACAATAAATTCCTTTTGAAATTTGATTCAATCGTACTTTTTCATCAGCTGTTACTAGATATGATGTTTTAATTTTATTACCATACTGAGTTTCAAGAACAGTCATAACATCATTCATAATATCACACTCAGGACAATCTACGCTTACAAACAACACAAGTGAATCTTTTGCACTATCACTTTCAATTCCCACAAGTCCCCCACTTGGAGCAGTCTCAAAGGTGTTAATTTCTAAATCTAGTGCATGTACATAAAATCCATATCCATCATCTACTTTATAAAAAAACTGTTCAGCTTCCTTAAAAAATACAGTGTTTTTTACATTTTCAGAAAATACAACAGACATAGGATATGCTACACTACTCGAAAAATCCTTGCTTTCAGTCACAACTTCTATATCTATCAAGGCTGGAATAGCTTTTTTGAAATATTTTTTTATAATTTCTATATTGCTCACACATTCTATGCAATTTTTATTAGAATATATTTTTGCAGTTATAACTTCCTCATCTTTATATGGAACATATATCTTTCCATTATATTCAACATTACCTTTTGCATTATCAAATTTTTTAACAACCTCTTGTAATTTATGCAGCTTTCTATTCGTGACCTCACTCCGACTAAAATATAACATCACAAAAGCTCCTATTAATAATAAAATTATAAGTTTATTTAATCTGCCTACTTGTAACACTTTGCACATTTTATTTGCCATTTTTTCATTTTATATACAATTAAAATTTTACATGCAAAATCTTTTTTTTGCAAATTTTTATTATCATTGATATAATAATTGCATAATAAATATAACTTCACACTTATCAAATATAAAATATTATCATTATCCATTTTTATCCTATTAGCAATTCCAATGTATCAGGTAAGTGCTGATGCTTGGTGGGGTAAAGGATACAAAAAACCATCATGGGTAAAAGCTCATGGAGGAACTATCATATATGTAAATGTCATAGGCAAAGATAAATATGACTATAAGGGTATACTTAGACGAGACGGAAAATATGTAGAAGTTGAATTTGATAAAAAGATGCTTTTTGATGATGCAAAAAATGGACTCTACACTATAACTTTTTATGATTGTGGTAAAGATTGTAGGTATCAACTAACTCATGACAAAACTCACATAAGAAACAAGGACAAGAAAAAATTTACTATAAAAGTTATGGCTAGAGGTGGTGAAGATGTCTATATGGTATACGATACAAATTCAGATAAGGCATGGCTTACTTCAAAAGCTGGTTCATTATATACCCCACCAACATTTACAGAACTTACAACAACCAGAGCAAAAAAACAAAAAGGTAACTTTCAAACTTTGCACAGCAAGTTGCTCAAAAGTTCCAAAGATAATATAGTCATTTTAGAATCTAAATTACTACAAATCAAATAATATATAGATAATTATCTATATATTATTTAATCACTTACTATATTTCTAAAACAAACAACAGAAATACTATCCTGTATTATTTGTGATTTATAAATTTAAACTTATTTTTATTTTTCATATTAGAAACCTTCCTTTACAGACTTCCACCAATCTTCATTTTCCTTGTACCAATTGACTGTATCTCTCAAACCTTCTTCGAGTGTTACACTAGGGCTCCAATTTAATTCTTTATTTATTTTTTTATAATCAATATCATATCTAAAATCATGACCAAGTCTATCAGCAACATATTCTATAGATTGCTCTTCGTCTGCATCTAGTAAGTTTATTATAGTTTTTACAATTTCAAGATTTGTAGGTTGATTATCTCCGCCAACGCAATAAGTTTCTCCTATTTTTCCATCTCTCAAAATTAAATCTATTGCACGACAATGATCAGTTACAAAAAGCCAATCTCTTATCTGATTTCCCTTACCATAAATTGGCACCTTTTTACCTTCCAAGATATTTGTAATTGCAAGTGGTATAAGTTTTTCTGGATGGTGAAAAAAACCATAGTTATTTGAACAATTTGATATTGTAATAGGAAGTCCATGTGTTTGATGATAAGCTCTTACAAAGTGATCACTAGAAGCTTTTGAAGCACTATATGGATTTCTAGGTTTATACCTTGTATCTTCTGTGAATGCTTTTTCATCAGGTAATAATTGACCATAAACTTCATCTGTAGACACATGATGAAATCTTTTTTTCCCATTTTTTAAAGCTGAATCCAATAGTGTGAGCGTACCTATCACATTTGTCTGCACAAAAGGCATAGTAGACTCGTTTGAACGATCTACATGCGACTCTGCTGCAAAATGAACTACTGCATCTATTTCTGGCATAATTCTATTTACAAGCTCAGCATCACATATATCACCTTCTATAAATAAATATCTTTCGTCATTTTCCCATTTTTCACAATTTGCTACATTTCCTGCATATGTAAGTAAGTCTAAATTTACTATACTGTCTTCCTTGTACTTCTCCAATACATAATTTATAAAATTACTTCCTATAAATCCAGCTCCTCCAGTTACTAATATTTTCATAAAATTCAAATAAAAATTATCTAGATAAATTATACCATATAAAAAACATATTTTCTACAAAATATATAGTTTATAAAAGTCCTAAAAATAACCCCTTTTTAGTATTTTTTTTGCAATTTTTTCTATATTTTTGCCATCAGGATGTCCATCTTTTTTGACTTTCTCTATCAATTTACCAAAATCAAAATTAGAAAGTTTAATATTTCTTTTTATATAACTTTTTACTATTTTTTTTGATTTTTTCCATTCAATCTCATTATCACTATACAAAATATATCTAAAAAATTCATAAGCTAATATTTTATCCTCTAGTCTTTTAAGTCTAACGATTTCAAGTGTTTTTTCTAATACTTCTCTTGCTTTATCTTTTTGATTTTCTGAAAAAAGCACTACTGCTAAACCACCATGTGCAGTAAAATTTTCTGGATCTAGCTCAATAGCTTTATTAAAATCCTCTATAGCCTCTCCATACTCTTCTAAATTATATTTAGCAACTCCTCGGTTATTATAAGCAGAAAAATCTTGTGGATCTAGTTCAATAGCTCTATCAAAATCCTCTATAGCTTCTTTATATTTTTCTAACTTGCCTTTAGCAATTCCTCGGTTATTATAAGCAGAAAAATCTTGTGGATTTAGTTCAATAGCTCTATCAAAATCCTCTATAGCTTCTTTATATTGTTTTAACTCATTTTTAGCAATTCCTCGGTTAATGTAAGCAGAAGAATTTTGTGTATTTAGTTCAATAGCTCTATCAAAATCCTCTATGGCTTCTTTATATTGTTTTAGCTCGCCTTTAGCAATTCCTCGGTTATTGTAAGCAGAAGAATTTTGTGGATCTAGTTCAATAACTCTATCATAATCCTCTATGGCTTCTTTATATTTTTTTAACGCATTTTTAGCATTTCCTCGGTTACTGTAAGCAGAAGAATTTTGTGGATTTAGTTCAATAGCTCTATCATAATCTTCTATAGCTTCTTTATATTGTTCTAACTCATTTTTAGCATTTCCTCGGTTACTGTAAGCAGAAGAATCTTGAGAATCTAGTTTAATAGCTTCATTAAAATCCTCTATAGCTTCTTCTTCTTTTTTTTTGTCTTCTTCTTCTGATTATTATTCTTCTTCTTTTTATTATTTTCATTATTATTATTTTTAAACTTTTATATATTCTTCTTATTATTATTGTTGTTGTTGTGGTTGTTGTTGTTGTGGTTGTGGTTGTGGTTGTTGTTGTGGTTGTTGTTGATATTTATCATATTTATATGCGCCGTCCTTTATATGAACGAAATATTTCTTTAGTTGGGGACTGAAAGAAGGATTATCGTAGGAGGAAGGTCATAAAAAACTTATTTTATGGTGTGCCGATGGCAGCGTCGTCCTATTTTGCGCTGACATTACTGATTCATAATA
>CAMZLB010000041.1 GCA_947311515.1 Candidatus Moraniibacteriota bacterium
AAATTATTGTAATAGATATAAATATATCTGTAATGTTCCACGTGGAACATTGTAGTTTTTTAGATTGTTTTTAGAAGAATTTGCAAAGATTCATAAGTCAACTTTAATATTAAAAACATTGGAAAATGCTGATTTTGTTTAATTTCTTATTAAAATCCACCGCATCGTTTGTAGATCTTATCAATTCTTTTTTATTTTATTAACTCTATTTTTAATTTTGTTTTTTTGTATTATATATATTTAATAATGTTCTAATAATTATCTAAGCTTTTTAATTTTTGTAAATTTTTCTTTAATATTACTAGTCTTTATTTAATCCAAGAACTTGCTATGAATATTTCTTGCTTGGCGTTGTTTTAGTGTATAGTGCTTTAGAGTAATTACTATGCTTCTAGAATTTATATTTAGGGTAGCTCCTATTCTTCACTAAGTAACAAATAATTACTTAGTATCAATATGAACCATTTCTCCAAAATAACTATTATATCGTCATCTTGTTTTTTTATTTTTACGCTAAATTAGTGAATTTTGCAGTCTTACTTTAATTCCAATTTTGAATAATATATGATATACTAATTATATATTGAATACTAATCAAAGTATCTTTACTCTCTTGAAAAAAATATTAAAAGAACAATTATTACGTGTATTTAAAGCAACGGGATTCGTTGCCCTGTTATTTTGTTTATTAAATTTAACTGTATATACAGAAATAAGTGGAGTGTGTACCTCTAGTGTCTATATAAATATTTCCCAAGTACATGCTTCTGAGAATATTGTCGTGGAAGGTATGGAGGAAGCTTTGAAGGCCGTTATTTACCTTTTTGTTAGTACTGTGGCATGGTTTTTGACATTTGGATTAGAAGCTAGTGCAGCCATAGTAGACCCTGCTTTATTCGAGGGAATTTTTGGTGGGATGGATGAGGGTCTTTATGACATATGGACTCTTATAAGAGATGTATTTAATGTATTTTTTATATTCATTTTACTTTTCTCTGCTTTCGCTACTATATTTCAAGTACAGAAGTATCACCTCCTAAAAAGTAATGTTTTGGTGATGATTATAATCATGGCACTTTTAGTTAATTTTTCATGGCCTATAACTAGGGTTATCATGGACGCAGGAAATGTTACTATGTATTATTTATTGGATAATTTTATAGATTCTGATGGACCGAAAACTAGAGATTTGTTTGGTATGTTTGGTGATAAAAGTGATGTGATGCAACAATTAGCTCCTGATATGAGTACTGATGCTTATGAAAATCAAGGGATAGACGATGCACTCTTTTCTCTAATAATACTATTTGCTTTTGCTTGTGCATTTATAGTTATAGCTATACTATTTCTTATACGTATTTCTGCTTTTGTACTTCTTTTAATATTTTCACCTATTGGTTTTGCTGCTGCAGTATTTCCTGGTACTCAGAAATTTTCTGATATGTGGTGGGATGCATTATTTAAATGGACATTTGTAGGTCCGATACTTTTATTTATGATTTTTATAGCGATTAAGTTTTTAATTATTATGAAAGAAGTTTTTACAAAATCTTATAGTAATGGTCTTACTTCATATGAGTTTGTCACTAATGCTTTATTATATGGTACAGCTCTAATCATGATATATACAGGAATAGCTGCTAGTCAAAAAATAGGCGGCTCAGCTGCTCAAATGGCTATTGGCCAAGCAAGGTCTATGGGGAAACGTGTTGCTAGGAAGGGGACGAGGTGGAGTGGAGCAGCACTTATTGGGGGTGGAGCTATGGCTTTTAGAGGCTTAGATAATAAACTTGGAAATTATGGAGCAAAAATGGCTGGAAACGTTAGGGGTTTAAAAAAGAGATTAATTAACAATGAAAGCAGAAGTCAAGAAAAATGGCGTAGAGCAAAAGAGGATGCTAATGCTCAATCCCGTGAGTTTTACGGTGAGCAGGATGCTACAAGGAGTCATGTGAGAACTGCTATTGCTGAAGATAGAAAACGAACAAAATATCAAAGTAAGGAAGATTTACAGAATTTGATAGCGGATCAAAAAGAAACGCGTTACTACAGACAAGCAGCTAGAGAAGAGCTAGTTAGTAGAAAAGAATCTATAAAAACTACTGATGACCTTACAACTAGCTTGAAGTTAATAGGAGATAAATTTGAAGAGAATATGAAATTAATAACAAATGCAGCAAAAGGAGATGCTTTTGAAGGAAGTTCTGCTGATTATAAAAATCTAATGGATGCTATAGATAGTAAAACATCGATGAAAATTACTGACAAAGATAGGTTGAAGTTAAAAATTAAAGAACGTTATTTAGAAGAAGAATCAGGCAAATCTGTGTATGAATATCATAAAAGTAACTCTAGTTCAGATAAAGATGCTTTGGAAGCAACATTGGGAGATAGCACTATTAAGATAGCTTCAAAACAAGAAGATTTAATAAAAGAATCTTCTGGTGATGTTACTATAAAGAATTTTTATGAAGAACTTGCTATAAACCAACATAATAAGAATACATTAATAGCAAATGCCTCAGTAGAATCTAGAAGAGTGCTTAAGGCGGAAGATATTATATAAGTTGCAATTAAAGTAAGAATTAACACAAATATTTTGAAAAATTTAGTAAAAGAAAAATTAAAAATACTTTATAAAATGGTCTTTCTTTTTTTGTTTGTATTTGGATTGTCCTTCTTTCCCGCTGACTTCAGTAAAACTTCTTTATTTAATGCAAAAGTAACCTTTGCTAAAGAAGATGAAAAAGCTAGAAACTGTCGTTTAGATTGTTATACTAAGCATATGCTTAGTGGTCTAAAGGATGCTAGTGCTTTTAAGACATGCTCTGACTCCTGTGGAAGAGATTATAAAGCAAGAGAGTCCGGTAACGATGACATTAGCGGAATGGAAACTGCTCTTAAGGGTCTTATACATTATGTATTTGTTATTCCGATGGCTTGGTTTGCAGCCTTGGGAGCAAATATAGCTGGAATACTACTTGATCCTATCATACTTAACTCTATCTTCTCAGATGCTACTACGGATACAGCACTTTATGAAATGTGGACATTCGTAAGAGATATTTTGAATCTATTATTTATTTTTATTCTTTTATTTTCTGCATTTGCTACAGTATTTCAAATACAAAAATATCACTTGCTTAAAAGTAACACATTAATAATGATAATATTTATGGCAATTCTAGTTAACTTTTCATGGCCTATAACTAGGGTTATCATGGACGCAGGAAATGTTACCATGTTTTACTTATTAGATGCTTTAGTTCTAGCACCTCCCGATGCACCAAAAGGCGAATACTTATTTGGTCTTCTCACAGATGGAACAGGTATAATAAGAATGATAGCACTTGATGGTGATGATCAACAGGCAGCTTATGATAAGGCTCGTGTTACTGACCAGATAGCTGCAGGGATATTTTTAATGTTATTTGCTATTACATTTTTGGCTATAGCTGCCATTTTCTTAATACGTATTGTAGCATTTATAATATTACTTATATTTTCTCCAGTTGGATTTGTTGCTGCTATTTTTCCAGGAACTGCAAAATTTTCAAATATGTGGTGGGAAGCTCTACTTAAGTGGACCTTCATAGGGCCTCTTATGGTATTTATGGTTTATATTTCCACAACCTTCATAATACAAATGAATCATCTCGCTAAAAACATAAATGGCTTTGGTGTTTCCGATAATTCACTTGTTGTCAATGGTATCATTTACTCTTCTGGAATAGTGATGCTTTGGTCAGGTATACTTGTAGCACAAGAGATGGGTGGAGCTGCTGGTAGTTTTATAGCATCTAAAGCTAAAAGTGCAAGAGGAACGTCCTTTAGACTGTGGAAATGGGGTGCAGGGAGTGCTGCGGGTGTAGCATATATTGCAGGTAGAGCTACTGCAAGAGTAGCAGATAATAAAACTGGAAATTGGGGAGCAAGGATTGCTGGACATACTAGCGGATTTCTTCAGAGTTCTAAAAGAGAATTATATAGCGACCCTAAAAATAAATATGAAAGAGAGAAGAGTTTAGCAGTAGCAAAAGCTCAGGGAAGAGATGTAAAAGTACAGGCAGACAAGGAAGATCAAGAAAAATACAAAAATGACTTAAATGCTAAATCCATAGACACTGTAATGAAAAAAGCTGAAATAGGTAATAAAAATGAAAATGAAAGAAGAGCTGCTAGAGAGGTACTTATGGAAAAAGATAAAATAAAATCAGAAACAGATTTAATTAAGGCTTTAAGTGTGTTATCTAATGATACAAAAGACACTGAAAATTTATTAAAAAATGCAAGTGAACATATCTTTGATGATAGTAATATGGATACGTATAAAGATCTTATAAAGATAATCAATGATTCAGTTCCTACTACTGGTGATCCATCGATTATAACAGCAGCGCGAAGTAAGGCTGATAAACAACTGAAACAAATTGAAAAACAATTTGTAAACAAAAATAGAGCTGATATTGTATATAATTATCAAGTAGCTAATGGTACAGACTCTAAAACTGCTCTAAAAAATGCAACAAAAGGATTAACTGCCGAACAAATGGCCAAGCAAAACAAATTACTACAACAGGCTAGTTCCAACACTTTAGACGGTGATGTAATTAAGGCTCATATAAAAACTGAATTTGTGAAACATCCAGTTTTACGACAAGAACTGCTCAAAAATCTTTCTCCCGCAGGACTTTCAATGCTAAAAACTACAATCTTAGATCAAGAAAGGACGGAGAATAATTTAACAAAAGTTGATAATGAGATTATTATGATAGAACGGCAATTAAAAACTCTTAATTATGCTAATAAATCAAGTTGGACTACCGCTGAGACTGAAAGAGAAACTAAACTAAATCAGAGAAAAACTGATTTAGAGTCTAGAAAGAGAATAATAGAAAGAAGTTTATAATTTAACTAAAAAAAAATGAATTACATAAATAATAAAAATTACTATCCAATGCTCGTTTCTGATGATGCATCAAAAGATGATTCTCCAGAAGTTTTTTTAACTAAATGGGAACAATATGATACTATTTCAAAAAAACTTCAAGACTTACTTTGCTCCAAAGAACTAGCTATTCTTATTGGATTCATCGCCGATAAACATAATTTAACAGATTTGGAGGCTGCTGACGTGTCTAGAAACATACGAAAATTATTTTTTAGAGAATCTAGTGAAGAAGTTTTTTCTGAAGATATTTCAAAGATTTTGGGAGGTGACAATTTAAATGGAAAGATTATTATAAGTGCTATAAAAAAACTAAAAATTTCAGATACTCCTCTATCTGTAAAGGAACCTGAACTTGAAAGTATAACTTTAAAAAAAGCTTTAATTAAATATCCAGAAATCAAAAATGAACTAATAACTTCTAATTATCTAAAATTTCCAAATTCTGATAAAAAAAAGACTCCAACTATAATTAATTGGTTAGATTTATACGATCAAGAAGTAGGAGTAAAGAAACAAACAACGGTTCAAAGAGGAAAGTTTTTGTATAGTTCTATAAATTGTTCAAAATTATCTGAAAAAGAAAGAGAATTTGTATCTAAATTATTACAATCTAGAGATGAGGATATAAAATTAAATTTAGATAAAGAAACCCACAAGATAATTATAAAACATGAATCTACTGATGTGAATAACTATAAATTACTCATATCAAAAACAAAAATTTTTGATACAAGTTCAATAAACAGTTTATCAACGAAATCATCTGATAAAACATTAATAGAACCTCTTAAAAAAATAACTTCCATTAAAAGCCTAAAGGGGAAACGAAGTTCTTTGACTAATATTTCGCCACAACACTTTGCAATGTTACCTAATAATGCAAAACTAAGTAATGATAATGTTAACAAACAGGAGAAAAATCAATGGAAAGATTTAAACAAAAAAAGTAATAAGAGTAAAATATCTCATAGTGGTAAATTATCTTTTTCGTCAGGGCAAAAACTATCAACTGAATCTACTGCAGTAAAAAGAGGAGTAATCAAGTTGAATAAAAAAAAACGAAATATATTTAATATAAAGCCAATATCTAGATCTAAATAACTTAAAAAAAAATAATGGAACGTGTACCTCAATTTATAAATGTCGAAGATCATATAGGACCCTTTACATGGAAACAGTTAGGCTGGTTTGCTCTTGCTACAATCATAGGTGGCATTCTATGGGTAACATTGAATAGGATTGCGTTTTGGGTTTCTATAATTCCAATATTTTTATTGGCTACTGGACTTGGATTTTTAAAACCAGGTGGGGTATCTTTTATAAAATTCTTAGGTTTTTTATTCATTTTTATTATGCAACCAAAAATTTATACTTGGCGAAGGGAACCGTTAGATATAGTAGATACCATACAAGAAAAAGCAAAAAAGAAATTCGTTGCAGAGAAAGAAATTTTTCAAGAAGATATAAAAATTTTATCAAAAACACTAGACAGTCACGGAAAAAATAATAGTGAAAGAATAGAAGAAGTAATAAACAAAAATAAAATGAAATATCATTAAGATTACTATCGAGGAACTATTAGATGTTATTATATCCTTAAGAATATCTAAACAACGTTATTTCTAATATACTAGAAGGATTTCAATATGATTGGTAATGTATTTATGTACTAGAATGTGAAAAAGAAATAACAAAACACAATCTTGTATATCAAAATTTCAAATTTTGATTCAATTTTAAGTCTTTTTGAAAGTGTAAAGTTCTTAAATAATGTAGTCTATTTGTTTGAGGAGTCTCTGTAAAGCACTTAAATAAACCACTGAATTTTATTTTTATAGCTCTGCTTATTGTTTGTTTAGTAACTTTAAACATATGCTAAATTTTTGATTTGATGAAGGATTTTTTTATTTCTTATTATTTTGTATATAAAATAATAAATCTTTACCTTGTTTTCTGTATTTATATTTCTTAGTGTAGTTTTTGTACCTAAAAAGATACGTTTTCCATCGAAGTAATTAAATACATTGCTTTGTGAGACATAATTTGAAATAAATTTTAAAGAATGCATAAATTCACTAATAGAAGTGATGCTTATATGAGATTCAGCTCTAAAAATATGTGAAATTGATAGTTAGCTGAAATATTCCGTTCCTTTTTTGGATTATTGCCTATTCTCTTAAAACAAGCGACTATCGTCGAAAAGAAAAGGAATATATCAGCTATACATATTATGACGGTTTTTTATATGTCTCTTAAGCCTTCTCTATGTTTACTAGTTTTGAGCACTTCATGAAATTATACTACTGCCAAATATTGCATATATTGAAATGTTATAATAAGTATTAAATACATTTTGATTAGTTAAATGATACATATAGAAAGTATAATAGCTCTAGAAGTGATTCAAATATTGCACAATAATAATTAACAAATTCAGAATAGCGATGTTTTTATACAAAAATTACTCATGACATTTCTATTTATAATTGACATAATATATACAAATATTTTTTTACATGGTATAATGTTATCACAGGAATGTTTTTGGTTTTATTATTATCTGAATAGTGTAGTTATGTATATTTCATATTATGGTTTGTCTAGTTTTAAAATAGTTGCAAAGTCTGATGGACGTGGAAGTGAGGATGTTGTTATTTTGTTTTCTCCATTTTCTAAGAAGGTTGGACTTAATCCACCGCAGACTAATGCAGATATAGTTCTTATTTCTTTGGATGATATGAAATTTAATAATACTGATTATGTAAGAAATAATCCTATTATTGTAGAAACTGCAGGTGAATACTCTATTAAGGGTGTTAGTATAATAGGATTTGAAGTATCTGCTGATTATAATAATGGAAAAATTAGAGGAAATACAGTTGTATATATTTTGGACGTTGAGAAAATTAAAATTGTTTATTTAGGTGCTATTGGCAGTGATCTTACACCAGATCAATTAGAGCAAGTTATGGAAGCTGATATTTTATTTTTACCAATTGGAGATAAAATGGGACTTGATGGAAGAACTGCTGAAGTAATCGCTAGAAAAATAGATCCAAAAATAATAATACCAATGCATTATAATGTTGGCAAACTTAAATTAGATGATTTGAGGGATTCTAGTGATTTTTGTTCAAATATAGGAAATTGTCCAAATAATTCAATTGAAAAAATACTAATTAATGAGAAAGAATTAGAAAATAGAAAGATGGAAGTAGTATCGCTAAGCTTGGTTTAAATGTGGTTCTAATTGTTGATAATAATTTTACATTGTATGAATTTAGATATAATTATAAAAAAATGGTTAGTATAAAACAAAAAATAGCAGAGATAAATAGAAAGCCGGAACATGTTAGATTGAAATTTATGTATGCAGCAGTCTTTTTTTGTATGATTTTTGTTATTATTGTGTGGATAATGTCTGTCAAAATAAATTTTTCATCTTCGAATGATAATGATAGTGAGCTTCAAGTTCCGACTAGTATAGAGAGTTTAATAAAAGAAAAAATTAAAGTTCAACCATCTATTGAAGACATGTCTAAATGATGGATATATAATCTAAAAAATAGTTTTAGGGTTGCGACTTTTCAAAAATTTGTTTATAGTAACATAATTGTTTATTGTGTTATTATCAATTGATTTTTAAACGGTAAATGAAATTTTAATGAATAAAAAACAGAAAAATGAGACTGAAAATGTTCTAGATTCAGACATTCAAGAAATAACAGCACAACCAATTGTTGTTGAGATGCAACAATCATATCTCTCTTATGCTATGACTGTGATTGTTTCTCGTGCGTTACCAGATGTTCGTGACGGATTAAAGCCTGTTCATCGCAGAATCTTATATTCTATGTGGAAAACAGGTCTTAAGCCAAGTGCGAAATTTCGAAAAAGTGCTACAGTTATCGGGGAAGTGTTAGGTAAGTATCATCCACATGGAGATACAGCTGTTTATGATTCTATGGTTAGAATGGCACAAGAATGGTCTTTGAGATATCCTCTTATATGGGGTCAGGGTAATTTTGGCTCAATGGATGGAGATAGTGCAGCTGCTTATCGTTATACTGAAGCAAAAATTAAACCAATTGCACAAGAAATGCTTTTTGATATTGAGAAAGATACTGTTGATTTTAAACCTAATTTTGATGGTGTTCATCAGGAACCAACGGTTTTACCTGCAAAATTACCGCAGTTATTATTAAATGGTGCTATGGGTATAGCAGTGGGTATGGCTACGAATATTCCACCTCATAATTTAAATGAATTAGTTACCGCGATCATACATTTAATTGATAATGAAGGAGCAACAATTGATGATTTAATGGAATTTGTAAAAGGTCCTGATTTCCCAACAGGTGGAACTATATATAATAAGGCTGATATCAGAGAAGGATATGCAACTGGGAGAGGTAAGATAGTTACTAGGGCTAGAGCTGGAATTTCTGAAGGTAAATCTGGTCAATTTTCAATAATTATTACAGAAATGACTTATCTTACTAATAAAGCGACCTTGGTTGAAAAAATAGCTTCCTTACATAGAGATAAAAAAATTATTGGAATAAAGGCATTGAGAGATGAGTCTAGTAAGGGAGGCGTGAGAATTGTAATAGATCTAAAGAAAGATGCTTATCCTCAAAAAGTTTTAAATAGATTGTATACATTAACAGATTTGCAGAAAAATTTCAACATGAATATGTTAGCTTTAGTTGAAGGTGTTGAGCCTAGAATTTTAAATTTAAAAGAAATTTTAGAGTATTATATAATACATAGAAGGAATATTGTCAGAAGAAGAACTCAATTTGAATTAAATAAGGCTGAAGCTAGAGCTCATATTTTAGAAGGATTAAAGAAAGCTCTGGATTATATTGATGAGGTTATAAGAATTATTCGTGCCTCAAAAACTAAGGAAATTGCATCAGAGAATCTCATAAAGAAGTTTAAATTCTCTAAAATTCAAACACAGGCTATTTTGGAAATGAGATTACAAACGCTAGCTGGACTTGAAAGAAAAAAAATAGAAGATGAATTGGCTGAAATGTTTACGCTTATAAATAAATTGAAAGAAATTCTCGCCAGTGAGATTAAGATGAAAAATATAATCAAGAAGGAGCTTTTGGAAATTCAAGAAAAATTTAGTGACGCAAGAAGAACTAGAGTGGTTGATGGAGCTATTGGTGAATTTAAACAAGAAGATTTAATACCAAAAGAAGATGTTATTATAACAATGACATCAGAAGGCTATATAAAGAGAATACTTGCTTCTGAATATAAAACTCAAAGACGAGGAGGAAGGGGCGTCATAGGAACCACTACAAAGGATACTGAAATACTTAAACATATGCTTTCTGTGTCAACTCACGATGAATTATTCTTTTTTACAGATGTTGGAAAGGTTTATAGAACTAAGGCATATGAAATACCGGAAGGATCACGTATAGCAAAAGGAAATGCTATAGTAAATTTTTTGCAACTTGAGAAAAATGAGTCTATAACAAAAATAATCCCCATAAATTTAAAGGATACGAGTTATAAGTATTTATTTATGACCACTAAAGGTGGAGTTGTTAAAAAAGTTGATATTCAGGACTTTGCTAATGTTAGACGTAGTGGGTTGATTGCTATAAATTTGAAAAAGGATGATAAATTGAGGTGGGTATTACCTACAACAGGAGAGGATGATGTAGCATTAATTACATCAAAAGGCATGGCTATAAGGTTTAAAGAAGATAATGTTCGACCTATGGGGAGATCTGCTTCTGGTGTTAGAGGTGTGAAGTTAGGTACAGATGATTTTGTCATTGGAGCTGATATAAGTACAAAAAATCAAGAAGGAGCACAACTTTTAGTAGTTACTGAAAATGGGTATGGCAAGAGAACTCCACTTAAGGATTATAAAATACAAAAAAGAGGTGGAGTTGGAATAAAAACTGCGAAAGTTACGCCAAAAATAGGTCTAATCGTTAGTTCTTATATAGTTGGAATTGAAGATATAGAAAAAGATTTATTGATGATTAGTGTAAAAGGACAAATTATTAGAATAAGAATTCAAGAAATATCAAAACTTAGTAGAGCAACTCAAGGAGTTAGGATTATGAGGCCAAAAATAGGAGATAAAGTGTCAGGAGTTACATTAATTTAATGACTGAAACATAAGGGTCTAATTAATTGATATGAAAATGTCAAAATTGAGTAATATAAAAAAGGCATTCAAGTCTTTCAAATTGCTAGTTTACAAATGGGAGAGGTTATTTGTTATGCTCCTTAGAGGTAAATTTTTTTTAAAAGTAGGTAAATTTGTAAGAAGTAATGGAGCATTTTCTGTTGTAATTTTTTTGTTATTGGCCGTAAGTATTAGTAATTTACATGCAAAAACTAGTGAAAATGTACTACTTAAAGGTTATTGGCATGATCAGAATAAAAAAGAGCATAAGACAATTATTGCAGGAAGTGAAACAAATAATGCGGGACTTGCACTTGGAGATGATGCACTAGTGAATGATAATCAGCAATTAGTTGCTTCAGTAGATTCTATCGTAAAAGAAAAGGAATTAGATATAGATCTTGGTTCGTTAAATGACGATGATAATTTGCTTTTTGCTGAGGTTGCATTAGAAGGTACTGAATATCAGGGAACAGCTTTTGGCAAAGAAAATGAGGGAGATACTACAATTTATACTGTTAAAAAGGGGGATACTGTGGAGGCAATAGCTCGTGCAAATAAACTTACAGTTGATACATTGCTTTGGGCAAATGAAATTAATGATCCAAATGATATAAGTCCAGGAGATACTATAATTTTACTTGGAATTTCTGGGATTCAACATAAAATTAAGGAGGGTGACAGTATAGAGAAAATTGCAAAAGAATATAAAGCGGATAAAAAAGATATTATAGTATTTAACAATTTACCAGCAAATGGAGAAATTGAAATTGGAAAAACTATAACTATACCAGGCGGAATAAAAGAAAGACCGCCAGAATCAAAGTCACCTATCATACAGAGGAGAACATACAGTTCAAATGTTGCACAAAGCGTTAAAACAGTACGATCTGGTTATTATGCACGACCTATCAAGGGAGGTGTAAGAACTCAAGGATTGCATCGCACAAATGCTATCGATTTAGCAGCGCCTATAGGAACACCGATATATGCAGCTGCTCCTGGAAAAGTAGTTATAGCAAAGTATGGTTGGAATGGAGGATATGGAAATTATGTAGTAATAGTTCATCCAAATGGTACAAAAACACTTTATGCTCATGCAAGAGCAGGAGGTTTGCGAGTGAAAGTGGGTCAGAAGGTTAGCAGAGGTCAATTGATTGCTCGTATGGGCTCTACAGGACGTTCTACAGGACCTCATGTTCATTTTGAAATCCATGGTGCTAGAAATCCTTTCTAAGCTTACAAGGGACAGTTATTAAATTTGGGCACATTATTGACAAATCTATAATAATGTAATGGGTTAAATTTAAAGTAAGTTAATGGATGTATAATTTTTTAGTGTTAATTTACGAATCTTTGCATATCTTTCTCAATTATATGTTAATGATATACTTAATAAGTATAAAAATAGAATCAAAAAAACATAATCCCAGTCTTATTGATAATTGACACTATGAGACTTGCTCTTGACTATTTCACAAAAAGGCGTTATTATATAAAAGATTTGATGAAAGCTTGGTTTCAAGTATTTTTGTGTTGATTCTAGCTGCTTTTAAACTTATATTTATATAATTAATATATTATGCATAATAAAATAATTGCCTTTAATAAATCCCAGAGGACCGTAAATGAAGATTACCGTGCTGGTGACGTTGTTAAAGTGTATAGAAAAATTAAAGAAGGAAAAAATAAGGAACGTATTCAGGTATTTGAAGGAATGATAATATCTATAAAAGGTAAACAAAGTTCTTCTCCCATGATTACAGTGAGAAAGGTATCTAAAGGAGGATATGGCGTTGAAATAATTATTCCTATAAACTCTCCAAATATAGATAAAGTTGAGTTGATTAAGAGAGCAAAAGTTAGAAGATCTAAACTTTATTATACAAGAGATAAGTCTGCTAAGGCTCTTAGGTTCAATTTTACTGACGCAAAGGATATAAAAATTACAGAAACTCCAAAGAATGAAATAAAAGAAGAGAATAAAACAGAAAAAGTTATAGAAGATAAGAAATAAGAAGATATAACTCTATTACTAGTTGCTTTGTAGATTATTACCTTACGATTTACAAATGCAACTAGTTTTTATTTGTCGCTTAAGTATCTATCTGATATAATATGGTAGAAAGCATTGTAATATGCGCCCAGATGGTGGAATTGGTATACACACTAGGTTGAGGGCCTAGGCTGATTATTTAGCGTGCGGGTTCAAGTCCCGCTTTGGGCACTAAAATAGTTTATTCATTTTTGAGAAATTTTTTTTGCGATACATGATTTCAAGTAAATTCGTGTCTCTTTTATATGTCAATAGAATTATTGGCTCGTTCTCGTCTTTATGAATTTTGTCAATATGCTGTGACAGTTTAATATAAATAGTAAAAAAGTTTCTTATTTTATGGATTTGTTTTTTAGAAGGCGTAATAATTTCATATTTTACTAAAAAATAAGAAATTTCTTCTATTTTTTTTCTTATGTATCTATTAGGTAGGTCTTTCAGTATTTCGGCTTTCTTTTTCTTATTTATATTAATTTTAGACGGGTTTTGAGTAACTTCTAGTCTTATTAAATTATAAGTTACTTAAAAATGTTGTATTTTTGATAATTTTTTATTCAAAGATAAAATGAATATTTTTGTTTTTTGCCTCTTCCTTCTATTTCATAATCTTTTATATACTTCTTCTTTTTTAAATTTTTTATAGCCGTTTTTATTTGTCTTGATAGATTTTTAAATGTGTCTATTTCATCTATAACAGTACTTTCAATTGCTAAATTTACTAATAATGTTTCCAATTTTAATATCACAACACTTCTATTTAAAACATTTAGGTAGCTAAAAATTTTAAATTCAAATCCATTTTTTAACTCAAAATAACTTTTATTCATTTTTTTGAGATATCTACCATTAGTAATGTGTTCAAAAATAACCCTATTTAAATAGACAAAGCTTTTTTTATTTTCATTTGACCTATCTGCTTTTCTGATTATTCTATAATCACTGTCAAGAAAGCTGAAACTATCATGATACTTAACGCCTTCTTCTAGTAAAAAGCTATTTATCTGAAAACTAACGTCAGATAAACTCCTCAAAGAATTTATTACTCTATCCACTCCTTCACTGGATTCTCCTATTTTTAGCATTCTACATAGTTGTCTCAATGTAAACTCTACCTTTCTACTTCCCATTTCCTTAGATATAGTAAATAATGCATATAGTACTTTTTCATCAAAATGAATAATATCACGATGATATTGAACTAGAGAACCATTAGGTGTTGTGTGCCTCCTTATAACCAATCTTCCTTCCTTATCCCTTACTCCTAATTTTCTCTTATTATGAGGAGAAAAAAGTGGCATGTACCTAAGTCTAATATTTGTATAAATATCTGAATTTAGAGTTATTGGTAAAGACTTGCTTACTATAGTCCACTGCTTTTTGAATTCTGCTATTATCCTACCTTTTATATTTATAGTTTTTTTGTTTGCGTCTTTAAGTAGAATATTTACTATTTCATATGCTTTTTCATCCTCTTTGTTTCGTTCATACTCTTTTAAATATCTTTCAAATATTTGTTTTTCTTTTTTATTTAATATTATCTTATTTTTTTCAAGTAAATCAAAAGTTTGATTCATAAAAGACTTTTTATTTGGTTTTTCCCACTCTTTTCTATTAATAATCTCTTTTATATTCATATTCAAAATATTGACTTTTATAATATTCAATAAATTTAATGCATAGCTCTTTTTTCTATAAACACAATCACCCTAGTCTACAATTTTACCACATACTTTACTTATATTATAGAATACCATAATATTGTGTTTGTTGTGTAGGATTTTTATAGATTTTATTTTACAAAACTCTATAAATTAACACTAAATCTAAAATCCGGAAAAGTAAAAAGCACAAAACAAAAAAGTGTAATAATCTTTGCACTTGTGGAACTGGTAGCAATAATTGTACCAAATCTATTTAATGCAGGATTGTTCTTGGGATTTGTATGGCTATTTTTTTTGAGATGTTTGACGTTTTGCGTAAAATGTAGTATTCTAAATATAGATGTAGGAGTATCGATTTTCATTTGTTTGTCCTGTATAATATATATAAGTAAATAATAATAAAAAAATGTGAGTGAAGTTGAGAGTTATTAAGTCTTTAAGAATATAAGAATTGTTAGCTTAGAGTTCTCTCCATTTTACTGGTGTTAAGTAGATAAAATGAGTAAGGAATATATAATGAGGGAAGAAATAAAAAGATCATCAGGAGTTCCTTTTGATTGTTTTTTGTTTTGTTTAAATTTGAAAAATGGATGTGTTCTGATAAATAAAACAAGGTGTTCTTTATATTTAAAATTTAAGTATTAAAATAAAATATGTTATCAGGAATTATATTATTAATCGGTGGTTTGTTTGCAGTACTGTTTTTTGTGGTGTTTGTATGTTGTTTAGTGTTAATTTTTAAAATAGATTATGATAAGTTAGTATCGCGTACGTTAGGTGATGATGGGGAACAATTAAGTTCGGATTGTAAAGCTGGTATGTTGATTCGTAATAATAATGTAATTTTTCAGTCTATAAAAAAATAGAAATTGAATTGGATAAAATTTAATATTTGTTAGTTATAAATTTTCTAAACGTCTCGTTTGACGTATAGATTTTTTTGTAAAATTTGTTATATGAGTGATGAAAATGAATTTGTAGCGTGGGTGCCAACTCCGAATGGAGAAATTGATTTGGAAAAAATAATTAAAAAAGCTAAAAAAGAAAATATTGTTAAAAAATTTAGTCAGTTGAAAGAAGCTGATAGTTTTATACAAAAAGTAATAGCTCTTTTTGATTTTTTTACAGTCACAGTTTCAGTTACATATCCATTGACATGCAGAAATAAATTGGAATTAATAAAAGGTAACATTTGCATAAAAGAGTACACCTTATGGTCTAGGATACTTGTGCCCATATTAATAATCACTAATTTAATGATGAGTATTGTTATAGTAGGGGTTATTTTACAAAATTTTGGAATTATTTGGATTATTGAATTTGGTTTTCTTTGGCTATTTTTTGTAATGCTTAATATATGTATATTTCTTGTATTATATCGTGGTGATGGTAAGAAAGGTAAAGAAGATGAAAATTTGAGTTTTTGTTTACATAAGACTGGAAAATTTTGTATTAAGGCTGATCATTTTAAAAAATTAAAATATAATCAATTTTTTGTGCGACATATTTTTCATAAATTTTGTCAAACAGTAGATGCTCATAGGCACATATTTCATGATGAGGATGAAGATAATTTATTGATACCACAACCATATAACAGAAAAAAATGGTGTAACGGTTTTTTGAAAGAGTGGAAACGAGATGTAGATAAAAGTCGGTTCAGTGGAGATATTGATAAAGTTATTGGTGCTGAAGGGAGTTTAATATATACGTGTTTTTAAAAGACTTTTTTGCGCTAAAAATAGTGATAAGGTAACTGATGATGATTTTTTTGCAAAAAGTGAACAAAAAATACTTGCTAGTCGTGCAGAATATCTAAGGTCTAAAAGACAGTTACAGTTAAAAAAAATAGAAGAAAAAGAAAATCAGTTACACAAAATAAGGACTAGCTTAATAAAGGCTGTTGGTGCAACTGGCTTGTTGTTTGTGTTGATAGATATTTATTTATCTAATGATGTAATATATCCTTTCATATCTTATATGATAGATACTATTTTGAATTTTTTTGATGATAAAATCTTAGACTTTTCACAGAATTATAGTATAAAGTTGGCAGGTGTTAGCATTATTGTGGCGTTTGTTGTATTGTTTGGTGTGCCATGGTTGTTGAGAAAGGTATATAAATGGAGTGGTAAATTTTTTCATATGTTTTTTTCTGTTGTGCTCGTTGTATTGGCAAAAGTTTTTGATATAGAAGATATGAGAGATTTGATTAGATATAATGATAAATATAAGTATTATAAATCTATTGATGAATGGTTTGATAAACATTTATCTTTTAAAAATGGAAATGAACAATCTGGGAATGATGAAAGCGACTCTGAAAATAAAAAAATTTTAAAATTAGTGTTGATTAGTTCTGCAATACTACTAGCTGTATTTGTGGTTTTTAATGCTTTTATTGGTTTAAATAAAGTATTTGAAATACAAAAAGAACTAGATAAATCATATGTGAGGCAAGATTTTAAGAAGTATTTAATGGAGTTTGCAGAAACAACAGAAGGTGTAAAAGGTGATAAATTGGTAGTAAATTTAACTAACATAGATGATATATATACTAAAGAGATTGTTAGGTGGTTACCAAGTTTAATAGATAGTAGAAAAATTGAAAATAATAATAATGATAGATATTCTAAGCTTGAGTGTGTTGGTGGTGATTTAAAAATTTGGAATTCAAAAAATATTCTTTTTCCAAAATTAAAGCAAATAAATGGAGATTTATACATAACAGATGATAATATCAAAAATAAATTTAGTGAGCTTAGAATAGTGGGTGGAAACATTATTATTGATGCAGGTGATAAAGATAAAAATGAAGATGAAGTGGAAAAATTAAGGCAAAAATTAGAAGACTCTTTTGTTAAACTAGAAGGATATACTGTTGAGTGTGAGAGTGTTCAGAGGATTTGGGGTGATAATATGTTAGAGTTTAAGTGTAATGCACTATTTAATAAAGAAAATATTAAAATAAATAAAGAGTGTAAATTTGGTAATAATAATTTAGGTAAGGGTCCTAGATCAAGGAATGTTTGGCAAAGTTCCTAAATAAATCAACAAACCTAAAAGTTAAACCTAGTCATAGATGGTTTTTGCTTTTTAAAATAATTTTTTTTGTAATCCACTTTTTTCTAAAAAATGTCTAAATCTTAAAATTGTAGTTTTATCTGGATAATCTACAAAGAAATCTTCATTGTCACGGGTGTTATCTCTAATCCTATAAAATCTCTAAAAGCTTTTGAATCTGCTACAAACTTTTTTACTTCACGATCATCTAAGTTATAACATGTTGTAAAAAGCAAAACTTTAACATTACAATTCTTTTTTAAGTCTACTTACTGTAGATGTTTTTATAGTGCTTAGTTGATATTTCACT
>CAMZLB010000042.1 GCA_947311515.1 Candidatus Moraniibacteriota bacterium
AGCTTTAGGAAATTATGTAATAGTAAATTATAAAAGTAAACCTGGTGATGCGGAACAAGAGTATTCTATAGAACAATATGATAGGCAATTGAATCACATTCGTCGTTTAGCTGACCATGGAAATCATGGTGATTTGGGAGTAGATGCAAATGGGAGAGAAGTTTATGTTCAATTCGGGTATGGTGTTCTGAATGGGCAGGATAACAGAGGAATTTGGATGTATCCGCTGGATGGAAGTGCTAGAGTGAGATTATTACCAGACAAATATAATGGTGGGCATATTTCTTGTCGTAACTATCAAAGACCTGGCTGGTGTTATGTTGACACTAGAGCTGAAGGATTTCAAGAGGTTTTTGCCATCAAGTTAGATGGTAGTGGCACAGTAGAACGATTTGCACAAACACACAGTACTGATATAAATCATGAGGTTGTACAAGTAAATCCATCGCCTGATGGTACTCAAGCTTTATTCAATAGTGATTGGGGAAATACTAATAATGTGATTGATACTTATAATGTGCAGGTTCCGTAAAAAATAAGTTCAAAATAATTAAAAAATTTTACTAAGTTTATGATGGTATTAGCTTAGTAAACAGTTAATTAAATGGTTTCTGTTACTAAGTATATAGGAAATATTTACTAGAGAATGGATATTAATTCTATTGATATGATAATGAAAATAAGTAGTAAAATAAAATTATAGTGAAGAATAATAAAAATTAGGATTTAGTGTCTTGGTTTTAGTAGTAGTAATGTTAACTGTAGGTATGTATTGTATTCTTGAAGAAGTCAAAGAGGAAAATGAAAAAAGACTTCAGTATAATATTGATCAACGTTTGAAAAATTTAGAAAAATCTCGTAAAAATAAGGGTTTTAAATATAATTATTATGATAATTTGAGAGAAAAATGTAAGCTTAAGGATAGTTATAATTGCTGTCTTGCTTCTGTAGATAGAATGGAAGAGTTAAATATTAAGGCTTTTGGTAAGGGTAAGTGCGAAGAGGGATTTAAGAAAAATACTCTTAAATGTGTAGATTCATATAGTTGGTGTGAAAAAACTGAATTTTTAAGAAGTAAAACTAAAGGTAAGACTATGTCTGTAAGTAATCTTATAAAATCAAATATCACTGAAGAAGAATACGTTAAAGTGAATGGTTTGATAGGTCAGTGTATAAAATTAAAAGTATCCTCTGACTATGAAGGGTTACCAGGAGGATGTAGACTTTATGATAAAAATAATAAAGCCAGCGCTATTTCTACAGATGTATCTTTTGTTACTATGAAAAATGAGGATGAGGTTACTTTAAAAGGTAAGGTTAGATATTGTGGTGGTAAAAAACACGATAAATATATTTGCTATCTATATGATGCAAAGATATTGAATAATAGTAATGAATCAAAAAAATTAGAAAATAAGAAAACTAATCCATTTCATAGAGAGAAAGAAGATATTATATGCACTCAAGAAGTTAAAAAATGTCCAGATGGAAGTTTTATGAGAAAAAAAGAGTCATGATTGTAAATTTGATAAATGTCAGTAGTTATAGGAACTTTTTGCAAGTCTCTATAGAAAAATGTATAAAAGTTAATTTTGTGATATACTAAAAGTAGTAAATTGTTCTAAAAAAAATATGAAAAAATCAAATAAATTGTTTATAATTGTCGTTGTTGTGATACTTGTGTTGGTTGCGATACTATTAGTTCTCATGAGTGCGAAAAATAATAAGTCACTAATAAGTGATGTGGAGAGTGATTTGTTAAGTAAAGAGGTTGTAGACATTGCTGTAAGCGATGCTATTAAAAATATCCCTAAATCATATAAGGATGATGCAAGCTTTCAAAAATGTGCTGTGACAGAGATTGATATGTGTATAAAAAAATCATTAAAAAAGAAGGTTAAAAATGGTGGAGGAATAGAATTGTGTAATGATTATTTAACTGATAATATGAAGGATAATTGTAGAACAAGCTTTGTACTAAAGAGTGCTATGGAATCAGGAAATATTGCAGAATGTGATTCATTAAAAGATAAAAATTCAAAAACTGCTTGTGCTTTAGAAGTTTCACATATAATAGCTGTTCAAAATAAGTCTCTGAATGCTTGTAATGGTTTAGAGGAAAATATTAGTAAAAAATGTGTAACTAAAACAGCCAAAAAATTAGCAGTAACTCTAAAAGATCTGTCTTGGTGTGATAAGATGGGCGAAGATGAGATTGATAAAAAAATATGTAAAAGAGAGATTGAGGATTTGATGGCAGAAGAAAATAAAAGAAAGGAAGAAAAAATAGACAGAGAGAATAAAGAGAGGGAGGAGGTCAGAAAAAGAGAACATCAACAAGATATTAATGATGAGGGAAACAAAAAAAAGATTGACAGTGAATCAGAATAGCTTTTAGTTGTAGTTATTCGGTAAAAACTTATCGTGATTGATAAGTTTTTTAAATGGAGAATAAATTACAAATTTTTATTAAGGGATAAATTTAATGAATAAAATGATAAAAAAACTAATAAATAAGGTAAAGTTAAAATTTAAAGAAAGTCTACAAAACTCCAAATATCAGTCTTTTGATAATTTTTTACTAATCAGGTTACCTCTATGGACTTCTCTTTAAAGCTTTACAATTTTATGATTGGAACGTATCATAAGAGTATTAACAAATAATTTATGAATATAGATCAAAAAAATATTAGAAATTTCTGTATCATTGCACATATAGATCATGGCAAGAGTACATTGAGCGATAGGTTACTAGAAACTACAAAAACTGTAGAAGGAAGAAAGATGAAAGAACAATTACTTGATCAGATGGATTTGGAAAGAGAGAGAGGTATAACTATAAAAATGCAACCAGTTCAAATGCAATATGAAATAGATAGTATTAAATATACACTGAACTTAATAGATACTCCGGGACATGTAGATTTTGCTTATGAAGTTTCTAGGTCTCTTGCAGCTGTAGAAGGAGCCGTGCTTTTAGTAGATGCTTCTCAAGGGATTCAAGCTCAAACACTTACAAATTTATACTTTGCTCTTGAGCAAGATTTGGAAATTATTCCAGTCATAAACAAGATAGACCTTCCAAATGCTGATCCAGAGAAGGTTAAAAAAGAAATTATCCATCTTATAGGATGTGACGCTAAGGACATTTTGGCAGTTAGTGGAAAAACAGGAGAAGGTGTTTCTGAACTTCTAAGAGAGATAGTTGATAAAATTCCAGCGCCATCAGGAGATATTAATAGTGCTCCAAGAGCCTTGATTTTTGATAGCATTTATGATTCATATAAAGGAGTTCTTGCTTATGTTAGAGTAGTTGACGGAGAAATAACAAAAAGGGATGTTTTGCATATGATGGTTACATCTGAAGAAAGTGGTATTGTAGAAATTGGTCACTTTAGACCTGCTTATGAGTCTTGTGATAAATTAATCTCTGGGGATATTGGCTATATTGCTACAGGATTTAAAACTGTAAGGGAATGTCGAGTAGGTGATACTATAACTTTAAAAAATGAGGCAAAAAATAAATCTTTTGAACATATAAAGATACTTCCTGGGTACAAGGAAGTACAACCTGTTATGTATGCAAGTTTTTATCCACAGGATGGTGATGGTTATGATGTAATGCGAGATGCAATGGAAAAGTTATCTTTGAATGATACTTCTTTTCATTTTGAACCTGAAAGTAATATTGCGTTAGGCAGAGGATTTAGATGTGGATTTCTAGGACTTCTTCATCTGGAGATTATACAAGAAAGACTAATTAGAGAGTTTAATGTTTCCGCAACAATCACAACTCCAAGCGTGGTGTATAAGGTTACAAATAAAAATAGAGGTGAATCAATAGAAGTGTACTCACCTTTGCAACTTCCAGATCCAAGCACAATAGAAACAATTGAGGAGCCATATGCAAAAGTTGAAGTAATTACTCCATCAGAATTTGTTGGAAACGTTATGGAACTTATGAATACGATTCGCTCAACGTATAAAAATACAGATTATATGGATGAAACTCGTGTTCAATTAACTTTTGAAACACCACTTATGGATGTACTTGTAGATTTTCATGATCAATTAAAGAGTGCGACAAGTGGATATGCATCTATGAACTATGAACAAATTGGATATAAAGAAAGTGACTTAGTGAGGATGGATATTCTTATAGCTGGAGATCATATTGATGCATTCTCTAGAATTGTTCCTCGTAAATGGGCAGTAAAAGAAGGAAAAGCAATGGTGTTAAAACTTAAAGATGTTATATCTCGTCAAAATTTTTCAATACCTATTCAAGCAGCAATTGGTGGAAAAATAATAGCAAGAGAAACTATCAGTCCTTACAGAAAAGATGTTACTGCGGGACTTTATGGTGGTGATATAACTAGAAAAAGAAAATTGTTAGAAAAGCAGAAAAAAGGTAAAAAGCGTATGGCTAGTACTGGTAAAGTGGATATTCCATCAGAGGCATTTGTAAAGGTGTTGCGTAAGTAGTTTAATCAGAATATGAAGAAAAAAAATATATTAGATAAAAAGTGGTTTAAAGGTAAAAGTATTGTAGTGTTTGGGATAGGAGAATTAGGTGGTGGAATTAGTTCCATTAAATTTTTAGTAGCAAACGGTGCCCATGTGTTGGCTACTGATATAAAATCAAGAGAAACTCTAAAAAAATCTATAAAAGAAATTAAAAACTTAAAAAATGTAACTTTGGTACTAGGACAACATCGTAGGGAAAACTTTATCCATGCAGACATGATTATAAAAACTCCTAGTTGTCCATGGACTAATGAATATATAAAATTAGCTTTAAAAAATAATATTCCAGTTGAGACTGACGCTAGTTTATTTTTTAGGCTTTGTAAAAATAAAATAATAGGAATTACAGGAGCTAAAGGAAAAACTACTGTATCTCACATGGTAACACATTTTTTAAAAAATACTGGATATCATACTATACAAGTTGGTGTAGGAGTTACACCAGTTTTAGATAGATTAGAATTACTTAAAAAAAATAGTATAGTAGTTTTTGAACTTTCAAGCTGGAGACTCAGTGCACTTAAATTTACAAAAATTTCACCAACAGTTTCAATTATTACTAATTTCTTTCCAGATCATATGAATTATTATAAAGATATGGATAGTTATTGGAGCGATAAAATGCAAATTATTAAGTATCAAAAGAAAGATGATATTTTTATATATAATGCAGATGATAATGGAATTTTGGATAAAATAAAAAATCTAGAGTTGAAGATGAAAACAATTTCAGTTTCTATGAATAATGACGAAAATTCTAAAATTTTCATAAGAAATGGAAGTGTTTTTGTGAATAATGATAAAAAAATAAAAGAAATTGCCAAATTATCAAATATGAAAGTAATAGGTGAGCATAATAAAAGGAATATGTTACTTGCAATGAGCGCGGTTTTTTTTATGGGCGGGAATGCTTCAAAAATAAGAAAATCTGTTGAATTTTTTTCACCTATTAAATATAGATTAGAACATATTAAAACATATAATGGTATTAAATATTATAATGATACTACTGCCACAAATCCAAATGCTGCAATTTTAGCATTAGATGTCTTTAAAGATAAAAATATTATTTTATTAGTTGGAGGATCAGATAAAAAATTAGATACAAAAGATTTTGCAAATAAAATTGTAAGTAGGGTAAAAAAAGTTTTCTTTTTTAAAGGTAAGTATAGTGAAAAATTAATGTTTGAAATAAAAAAAATTGAAATTGACAAAGAAATTACAAATTATAAACTATACGATTCAATGAAAGAAATAGTTAAAGATGCAACAAAATCAGCTCAATCAGATGATATAATTCTTCTTTCACCTGGTGCTTCAAGCTTTAGTCTTTATAAAAATGAATTTGAGAGAGGTGATGAATTCACAATGGAGGTAAATAATATAAAATTATAAAATATGCAAACAAAAAAGCCATTTGAATAAAGTTTTGGATTATAGACAAATAATTAAAATAATTTAAAAATATGAAAAAAACACTAAAAGAACAAGATCCTTTGGTTTATAAGATGATAAAAGGAGAAGAAAAAAGACAAGAAGAAGGCTTAGAGCTAATTCCATCTGAGATAGCAGCATCTAATGCAGTTATAGAAGCCCTAGGAAGTGTTTTTACAAATAAGTATAGTGAAGGTTATTCTGGAAAGAGGTACTATGGAGGACAAGAGTTTGCAGATAGCATAGAAACTCTTGCAATAGATAGAGCAAAGAAGTTATTTGGAGTTCCTCATGTAAATGTACAACCGTACTCTGGTAGTCCAGCAAACTTTGCGGTTTATACAGCTATTTGTGAACCAGGGGATAAAGTTATGGGACAGAGTTTACCAGACGGAGGACATTTAACTCACGGCTGGAAAGCTAGTGCTACTAGTAAGTTTTTTGATATTACTCAGTATCATGTAGATGATGAGGGATATCTAGATTTAGAAGAAATTGAGACCTTAGCAAAAGAACATAAGCCAAAAATGATTTGGGTAGGAGCTACTGCGTATGTGAGAGAATTTCCATTTGAGGAATTATCAAAAATTGCTGATAAGGTAGGAGCTTATTTGATAGCAGATATAGCGCATATTGCAGGACTTATAATAGGAGGAGTACATAAAAGTCCAGTGGAATATGTGCATGTTATAACTACAACTACACATAAAACTTTAAGAGGTCCTAGAGGTGGAATGATAATGGTAACAGAAAAGGGACTTAAAAAAGATAAGGACTTAGCAAAAAAAATAGATAGAGCCATATTCCCAGGACTACAAGGTGGTCCTCATGACCATCAGACTGCAGCTATTGCTGTAACACTTGGAGAGGCTATGGAGCCAGAGTTTACGGAGTATGCAAAGCAAGTTGTGAAAAATGCAAAAGTTTTGGCAGAGGAGCTTAAGAGGCGTGGTATAAAACTTGTAAGTAATGGAACAGATAATCATATGTTACTAATTGATTGTGGATTTGGACGGGGAACATTTCTTTCTGATGCACTAGAGGAAGTAGGTATAACACTAAATAAAAATACTATTCCAAAGGATGAATCATCACCATTCTATCCGAGTGGTGTGAGACTAGGTACACCGTTTGTAACTGTGAGAAAAATGAAAGAGCCTGAAATGGAAAAAATTGCTGAGTGGATATACAGAGTTACTCAAGAAATAGAAAAATATAAATTTCCACAAATTAAAGACTATAGAGGGAAAGTGCTTAAAAAGTTTAAGGAAGAGTTAATGAAAAATGAAGAACTTAAAAATATAAGAAAAGAAGTTAAGGAATTATGTAAAAAATTTCCTCTCTATAAATAAGTCTCTTGCTAATATAATAGTACGATAAAGCATTGTAATTGTGTTTTATCGTTTTATTATAAATAAAAATTATACCTAAGTTCAGCAATTACTTGCAACACTCTAAATAAATATCAAACTAATTAAATAATAATTAGAAAATATTTATGAGTAAAAAAAAGAAAAAACCACCATTAGACTTAAGAGAAAGAACAATTATAGAGGTAAGATACAGAGATGGAACTAGTATGAGAAATATAGCTAAGGA
>CAMZLB010000043.1 GCA_947311515.1 Candidatus Moraniibacteriota bacterium
CATCTCTGTATCTTGCCTCTATAATTGTTCTTTCTCTTAAGTCTAATGGTGGTTTTTTCTTTTTTTACTCATAAATATTTTCTAATTATTATTTAATTAGTTTAATATTTATTTAGAGTGTTGCAAGTAATTGTTGAACTTAGGTAATTTAGATTTGCTCTACTAAGATCATAATGGTATTATAAAAAAATATCGAGAGTTTAAAAAAAATATAAATACAAACTTGCAAAAGTAATTTTTATTAAATGTTTTTAAAAATAAACTAATTATACTAAATTTCTTACTCATGAACTTTAATTGGAAAAACATGTTTTTAAAAATTTTAATTATTTCTATAATACTTCTCATACTTATAGGAATTTATCAAACTTTCAAACCCTTGCCAAAAGGAGTTTCTTTTGCTGGAAAAATTCATCATATCAATCAAGATGAAATATCTTTTATATATGATTTAACATATTTAAATATAGAAAATACTAGAATATCTGATCAAAAAATTTTTGATGAAGTCTTTTCTATGATTGATAATGCTGAAGAATATATTCTCATAGATTGGTTTCTATACAATGACTTTATAAAAAAAGATACGAAACCAATAAGAACGCTAGCTACTGAACTAACAAACAAACTCATAGCAAAAAAAATAAATAATCCAAATATAAAAATAGACTTTATAACTGATAAAATAAATACATTATATGGAACAAGAAAAACTACACAGCTTAAAAAATTAGAAAATTCTGGTATAAATGTAATATACACAAAACTTTCTCCACTTAGAGACTCTAATATTATTTATTCTTCTATATGGAGAGCCTATATTCAGTGGTTCGGCATAGGTAACAAGGGTATATTTCCTCATATATTTTCTTCCTCTGAAGAAAATATTACCTTAAGATCCTATCTTAAACTTTTAAATTTTAAAGCTAATCATAGAAAATTAATAGTTACAGATGATGATGTCAGCTTTGTATCATTAATAACTTCTGCTAACCCACATGATGGTAGCTCAGCACACTCAAATGTTGCTGTAAAGCTAAAGGGAGCTTTAGCTAGAGATATTTATGACTCTGAAAACTTTATAGCTAACATGTCTAATAGAGAATTATCCGCTTCTTCTATAAATTCTTTAACTAAATCAAGTATCTCCAAAGATATAAAAGTTCAATTATTAACTGAAAGTAAGATAAAAGACAAACTATTAACTGACATTTCCAATACTATCAATGGTGATTTAATAAGTATTGGAATGTTTTATTTATCAGACAATGATGTCTTGAATAATTTAATTAAAGCTTCAGAAAGAAATGTGATAATAAAATTAATATTAGATCCAAATAAAGATGCTTTTGGCTACACAAAAAATGGAATTCCTAATAGGCAGGTCGCTCATAAGCTACTTAAAAATAAAAATATTTCACTTAAATGGTATCAAACACACGGAGAACAGTATCATAGTAAATTAATTTTTATTGAAAAATCTAATGGAAACAGTATTTTAATGCTCGGGTCAGCGAATTATACACGAAGAAACTTAGATAATTACAATTTAGAAACAAATATCTGGATTTCCGCAAACTCTAATGCAAAAATAATGATAAATACACATAATTATTTCAATAAAATATGGAATAATGAAGATGGTAAAATTTATACAACAAACTATACTTCATTCAAAGATGTCTCTAAATTTAAAATATTAATCTACAAAATACAAGAAAGCCTTGGTTTGTCCACATTTTAATGCATCTTTAAAACAAAAACCAATTCAAGGAATTAGTTTTTGTTAAAGTTTACATATCTTCTTACTTCCCTACTAAGATTTTTTGATAGGAATAAAAATTTTAAACAACTTTTAAGAACTATTAATTATTCTTATTTTTTATCTTCAGCTTTCGCAACAACTTCTTTTTTAGTTGCTTTTTTTAAAATTCTTGATTCACTATCTTTCTTTGAAGTGGACTTGATTTTTTTAGTATTCTTTTTCGTTTTCTTAGTATTGCTTTTTTTCAATTCTTCTTTTTCTATTTTCTTAATTTTAGTTACTACATTTTTATTAACAGATATTTTTTTTTCTTGTTCTTTCTCTACTTTCTTTTTTGCACCTATTTTAATCTTTTTATCCACATCTTCATTTCCTTTTTTAGATTCAAGTTCTTTGTTTTTAGTAGTAAGCCGAGATAAAGTTATAAATTTTTGTTTAGCATCTTCTTTACTGACTACATTAACTTGTTTTGGGTGAATATTAGATTTATTATTCTGCTTAATATTAGTTATTTTTTCAATAGAAATATGTCCCTTATTTGTATTTACTTTTTTACTGTTACTACTATTTTTAACAGTATTCTTTCTTCTATTTATATTATTAGATTTTTTTTGAGAAATTGTATATTTTTCTTTATTGTCACTAAGATTTATGAAATCATCTAGAGTTTCTATAAGTCTAATACTAGTACTTTCCCCAAAAGCCATACCCTCAACTCTACATCCTGTAGTTGACTGTAAATACTCAACTAGAGGTATATAGTCACCATCTCCTGATATAAGAACAATAACATCTACCTTGGGTGCAATTTTTATTGCATCAACTGTAATTCCGACATCCCAATCACCTTTTTTTTGCCCTCCAGAAAAAATTTGTAAATCCTTAGTTTTTATCTCATATCCAGTTTCTTCTAATGCATCAAAAAATTTATCTTCATGAGCCTCTTCCGTTGCAATTCCATACCCAATTGCTCTAATTAATTTTCTATTTCCAACAGCACCCTCAAGTACGCCCTCATAATCTACTTTTTTGTTAAATAACACACGCGAGCTAAAATAAAGATTTTGTATATCCACAAATACAGCAACTCGCTGATCTATATGTTTCATAATTGTATCTAATATAACTTAAAGTTATTTTTCATCTAACTTTACCCTTGATTCATAAATATTCAGATTAAGTTAAATATTATTCTTAATTCTTACTTTTAAATGATTATATTTTACACAAAATCGCTTCGATTTAATTTTAAAAAATCCTAAGTAAAACTTATCTATAAAAATAAATTGCCATCAATTCATTTCTAAAATGCACAAATACACAATAGAATATTTTTTATTTACACTTATATCTAATATTTTTCACAAAATTTTGATTTAAGTTCAAACAATTATTTGAATAATATTTGCACCAAACTAACTGGATATAATTTGCTTTATTGAAATTTATGAGCTTTACCTAAATCTAAGAATATTTTTATAACGTTGGAATACTAAAATATTTATTTAAAAAAATTAAAGTATTGATTACTTGCAATAAATTTATCAAATAAAAAATATCCTTATTAATAAATTTTGAAAAATAACAAATACTAATTTAATATATATCAACAAAAACTAATGCATTACTAAATAGATATTTATTGTACCTGTCTTAAAAATAAAACAATATATTCACAAAGATAATTCCAAAAAAATTATTTTGATTTCAGGCCTAGTTTTTTTGTAATTTCTTTATACACTTTGATATCATTTCTAAATAGATAATCAAGATTTCTTTTTCGCTTTGCTACTAATTTAAGCAAACCTCTTCTTGAATGAAAATCCTGCTTATTCTTTTTAAGATGTGCTGTTAATTTTTTGATTCTAACTGTAGCTATAGCTATTTGATATTCTGGAGAACCTGAATCTGTATCGTGACGTTTAACATCTTTTGTAATGTCAGCTTTCTGAGCTGTTGTTAACATATATTTTACTTCTGCTAAACAGTCGAAAATAAAATAATTTCCACCATTTGCGAGAACTTAAATTGAATTATATTATTACTATAACACAAGTACGAAAATTTTACAAGCTGAAGTTTCCTACATTCAACATTTTATTGCAATACCTTCATAAATATTAGTTCCAGTTTTTTTATAAAACACTTCAACAGATATTTTCCAATTTAGTTTTTTTATGCCAATGCATTCTCTCTGCTACGCATTTATCTTGTCATGGTTTAGTTTTAATTAAATAATTCATCTTTCAATAATTCTTCACCTGTTATCTTACTACAACAAGTTTTTCTTGGGAAAAATATTTTTGCCATTTTTCCCAAGAGTGATAAGAATTATCATAGTACACATTAAAACCTAACATTTTTTCTACCTCTTAATTTCTATTTTCAGATCAATTATCCCTGTAAGCATTTTTAAGAAAAAGCTTCAAAAATTACTATTTTTATTATTTTTTGTATAATATAATTCACAAAACACTATCAATAAAGATTTTGGAATATTTTTTCTTAATTTTTACTAATAAATTAGTTTTACGAGATTTGGTTAATTATTATATCTGAGCATCCTCAATAATTGTTGCTAACAACTCTATAGTTTCTGAAACATTATCTGATTTTGATATTGCACTTCCCACACCTACTCCATCAACTCCAGTCATAGACACTTCTTTGATAGTTTTTTCATTTACTCCCCCGTCAATGCTAATCCATAATTCAGTCCGCCTCTCTCTTAAATATGAAATTTTTTCAAGCATATTCTCCAAAAACTTTCCTCCCTGCACTCCAGGAACAACAGTCATAACCTGAATAGCATCCACATCATCAATATACGAAAATGCATCATCTATAGAAGTTTGTGGAGATAAAACAATTCCTTTTGTAAAATTATATTTATCCATATCAGATAAAATTTGAGAAGGACTAGTTACCTCACCTAAATGAAAATACACCCTTTCCGCACCTATAGATTCACATGCATCAAAATATTTCTGAGGTTCAGTACTCATAATGTGTACTTCAACACTAAAATCATCTAATTCACCCACTAATGTAGTTATATCAAATGTAGAATTTCTAGTCATCGTCCCATCCATTACATCAATCTGAATCCAGGGTACAACACCACGTAATTTCTCTATCTGGCTCAATGCGTCTTCACTCTCTCTTTCTAAAATTGCTGGAATAATCAACATATTCAATCTATTAAAATTATTTATCAATCTTTTCTATACGTCTCACATGTCTTTCATCATTTGTAAAATCTGTATTTAACCAAAGATTCACTACTTCAATAATTTCTTTCTCTGTTAAAAATTTAGCACCAAAAGAAAGTATATTTGCATTATTATGCTCCTTTGATAGTTTTATTATTTCAGTAGATCCTCCATAATATACAATAGCACGAATACCTTTGATTCTATTTGCAACTATAGCCTCACCTTGTCCTGAGCCTCCAAATATAAAACCTAGGCTTTCTTTATTATTTTTCAAATCTATAGAGACATGCTCAGCAACTGGTCTTATGAAATCTGGATAATCATCTACTTGATCATATTTAAATGCTCCACAATCCATTATTTCAAACTTTTTTAATGATTCTAAATATTTTTTCAATACTTCTTTTTTTTTAAATCCCGCATGATCTGTTCCTAAGTAAATTTTCATTTTTTTAATTTTGACTTTTTTACAAATTCACTTGCAGATAACAACGCCTTTATAGAATCTCCAACTGCTATATTATTTTGTTTATATAATGTATCACAAACATCTCCTGCTGCAAATATACCAGAAACAGAAGTAGCATACGTCTGATGATTTACCACTATTTCGCCTTTTTTTGTTAACTCTACCAAATCAGCAACCATTTCAGAATTTGGCACAGTTCCAATCTCAACA
Source organism: Candidatus Moraniibacteriota bacterium (assembly GCA_947311515.1). GTDB lineage: Bacteria > Patescibacteriota > Minisyncoccia > Moranbacterales > JALWEZ01. Next base: position 5,660 of record CAMZLB010000043.1, read on the forward strand.
AAAACTCCCTGAGTAGCAATTTCCTTTTCTTCTCCAGTATTCAAATCCTTATATTTAAGACTTTCTACCATTATTTCACCCAAAATTTCTGTAGTATTCGCAAAATGAATAATTTCAACTTTATCAGATTTTCTAATTTCCTCTTGAGTTATAGTATCTCCTCGAAGTTCTCCTCCTCTTGCAAGTAGATATACTTTATCCGCATAAGCTATTAAATCAACTACAGCCTCAAGTCCACTATTTCCATCTCCTACAACTACAACAGTCTTTCCTCCAAAAAACGGAGCATCACATGTAGCACAATAAGCAACACCTCTTCCATTAAATTTCTCTTCTCCTGGAACACCCAAACTTCTATGTCTTCCACCACTTGTTATCAAAACAGTTTTTGTATGATACTCTTCTTTATTTGTAATTATCTTAAATGTTCCATCGGCATTTTTTTCTACTTTTTCAACTAATTGTGGTATCGCTAAATCTATATCATCTTTATAATTTTCTATATGTTTCTTCAACTTCCCTGCAAGTTCTGCACCTGGTATAATCATCTCTCCTATCCAATTTTCAATCCCATCAGATACGACACTTTGCCCACCTATATTATCAGAAACAAGGACTGACTTCATTTTTTTTCTAGCGGCATATATCCCAGCTGCAATTGCTGCTGGACCACCTCCTATAATTACAATATCATACATAATATTAAATTTAAAAAATAACAACCACCTAGAAAATATTATCTAAGTAGTTGCTGAAATTTATTACATTAACTAAACAGATTAAAGTTCAAGTAATTCAATTATTTTTGCCTGATCAAATCCAATTATAACCTCTTCTTTACCTCCTTCTAACTCTATTATTGAAACAGGTACTCCCATTTGTCCAGTCTTCTCTACCATCTTTTTTGCAGCCTCTTGATCTGCCGCTACATCTATTTCTGTAAAATCAACTTTTTTACTATTCAAAAAATCTTTAAGCATTGTGCAATACCCACAAGTTGGTGTTGAGTATACTGTTATCTTAGCCATAATATTTTTTATTATATAATTATATTTATATAATTTAATTTTAATCACTTAAAAATTAAATCATGTTATTTATTATTATATACCTTAAAAAATTTATGTCAACACCTACCTATAAGGTATTAAAATCCACCGCATTATTCACATTTCTTCAAGGTATAAATAACTAAATTATATCTTTAATAAATCTTTTCCTTTATCAGGATAACTCTTTTTTATTTCAGTTTCAGAATCATACCTTAAAACTATAGAACCATTCCTCTTCTTTACATTGTTTTTTGTATCTTTATTACTCTCCTAATTATTTTCACATCCAGAAATACCCATTCTACCATAACTAAAAGTAATGAGGTCAATCCAAATTGTTTAAAAAACTTTTTAATTTATAAAATTAAATTTTATTACACTCGTTATTATCTAAATATCTACCTCATGAAACTAACTAATTCAAGTGCTATATCCATAGTAACCCACTAACCCTACCTACTTTAACTTAATCACTGAAATTTATATCATGAGTAGAAATAGTTTTTAAAGAAATCTAATAAATTTAATTTTTTAACACAACAACAACCTTCGATAATAATATCTAAATTCTCCATCAATTATATTTTTCGATATTGCTATACTATTTCCTATTTCACTGTCCCTAAAATTTATTAACTTTTACTCTAGATCTTATAAACACTCTTCAGTTCCAATCATATCCAATCCCAAAGAATATTTTAGAAAAAAATCCATCAGATGACTACATCATCAAAATTTACGCTTCTAGTTATGTCAGATACTAGCCCTACCAATCTATTGTACTCATTATCAATATCCACTTTCATAAGAATAAGCATTGAATCGCTTATTAAGGAATGTTTGCAAAACTCTAAAAATTACTATTTTTGTTATTTTTATCAAAACATAACTTACAAAAACCCTATAGATAAAGACTTAGGAAATATATTTTAGATCTATTTTGTTAATTTTTACTAATAAATTAGTTTTGCAGTCTCTCCTTAAATATCTGTTTATAAACTGTTGATAACTAAGTTGCTTTTTTTTACTTATAGTAGTATAGAAATATAATTAGTAATATTTAAAATATGACAATGGAAGGTAGTACAACACAAGAAGATTCTAAACAACCAAAATGCACTGTTTGCGGAACATCCGTTTCAAATAGTGGTGATTTATGTGCAAGATGCTTATCTATTAAAATAGCCAAAGAAGGAAGTGATGATTATCTTAATTCATAAAATGAGCAGTGTTTATTGCAAAGAAGTTAATTAGTAATATTAAAAATATGATTTGGAATATGGAAGGTAGTCCCGACCAAAAAATGGAAGGTGCTCCAAGGAGAAAAAGTTCTACACAAAAACAACAAAGCGTACTTGTAAGTGCGGAAGAGAGCTATCTGCTGGATCAGCTACAACGTGTCGTAAGTGTCTAGAAGAAGCAAGAGACAGACTCAGAAAAATTATAAAAAAGGATTAAAATTTTATTAATTATTAATTTTAAAAATATGAGTGATGAATGTTCAAAATGTGGCAGAAAAACCGATCGTTTACTCTCCGCATATTGTTATGAATGTGAAAGGCAAAACAAGAAAGAAGAAGAGCGAAATGAATTATTAAGAAAACAGGTAAACTTGCAAAAAGAACAAACTAGACTAGCAAAGAAACAGGCGGGCGAAAGTGAATGTTTTTTTACAACTGCTTGTGTAATGCATAAAGGTTTATCTGATAATTGCTATGAGTTAGAAATATTGCGTAAATTTCGTGACGAATATGTGCAAAAAACAATGGATGGCAAAAAGCTTGTGCGAGAATATTATCAGATTGCACCAAAAATATTAGAAAAAATATATAAAACTTCTGAGAAATCTTTTTATTTGAATTATATTTACAAAGAGATTACCAAAATAATTCAGATGATTGAAAATAAGAAAAAGGCACGAGCAATGAGTTCTTATAAAGCTATGGTAAGGAAATTGCAAAAACAATTTTTGGAAAAGTAATTTAGTTACAGAATCAAAAACAGCAAAGCTGAGCTTTACTGTTTTATTTTGTTGTTTATTTCTTTTTTTATTTCTATTTTTCCATTTTTGAACTTTTGAGAAGTTTATTATCTATTTTTATCTGACTCTACCATCCTTTCTGCTATATCTGAAGTATAAAATATATTATTAACTTTTTCTATATTTTTTTCAAATTCTAACTTTCTCTCTTCAGTTCTTTTTAAGATATTATCAAATTTATCTTTTTGAAATTTATTTTTTTTACGTTCTAATAAAACCTTTACAGATAATTTCTCATCCGATAAATCACTCTCATAAACCTTATGATATCCTATATTAAATACTATTAATAAAGCAGATATAATCATAAGGATAGATACTAATGGGAAAATTTTTATCCACGCCTTACCGAAAACAGAGCTTGCTTTCTCAATAGAAAAATGTTCAAATTTATTCTTTATAAGAGTTTTAAAATTAATCATTTTATTTTAATTACATAATTAATTAACTGAGCCAGATCTAGTTATTACTACACCATCTTCCAATTTAGCTTGTAACTGATATGAGTCACATATTCCACCTGTGCAATCAACACTATACACATAATAATAATCTCCTTTATTTATAGGATCTACCATTATTTCAATACCCTCTTTTTGTCTTAAATTGTCTACTAAATATGAAGTTTGATCCCAATTATTACCCGTACAATTAGATACAGGATTACAAATTCCCATACTAGTTTCATATATACCACTTATAGCAGGATATCTTCCATCATGATCTGTCTGATAAACCTCAAGAGCTTTTTGGATTTGAGATAAGTCACTTTTTCTTACTGTGTCTCGAGCTTTTTTAGTAGCCCCTGAAATAGAAGTCAACACAATACTAGAAAGAATACCTATGATTGATATGACCATAAGAAGTTCTATGAGAGTAAATGCTTTTTTTGTATTTTTATAATTCAACATTTTAACTATTTTTAAAATTATTTTTTGAAATTACCTTTTTGGAAGGGGGCTTTTTTTTGCCTCTTCAACTAACTTCATGTCAACATTTGGATCAGCAACCTTTATTTTTTTGTTCTTTTGACTATCTTTATCAGTCTTTAGATAAAACACTATATCAAACTTAGACTTAATTAATTCTTTTCCTCCATATCTATCTATTTCATCCTTTAATTTTTTTCCTTCAACTTTTTTTGGCTTTTTCATCGAAAAAGAGATAACATCAGAAATATATCTCATATTATCTAATGCATGCAAAAATCTCAAAGCATCGTTAAAAGTTCCCACCATTTCAATTGTTATGTAAAAAAAATCAGGATTTATCGGCTCTATAACAAATTCATTTTTTTTTTCTGAAGTAGTTGAAATATAATTAGGCAAGTCTATAAACACATTAGAATTTCCAGTACTAATAGCCATATCCTCTAATTCCCCATAAAGTTCTATATTTGCTTCTTCAGTTCCTTTCTTAAGAAGATTTATTTTTTTGTTATTTTCTTTTATATAATTAATATCTTTCCTTAATTTTATAATCTCTGCTGTATTATATAGATACACTTCGTTTTCAACTTGTAGTTCTTGCTTACTTGCCACCTTTTCAGTACTTATTTCAATTAATTTTTTTGCACCAATATAACTCAATGGCATAATAACTATAAAAAATATTCCTAATGCTATGTGGATCTTGTATTGTTTTAATTTGGACTTCATAAGCTTATAATCTTATTATTAATTTTAGAGCTATTATAATTATTGTGAATCAACTAAATTTTTATTTACTACAATACAATCTTTTGTTATAGACGCTATTAAGTTAAATTCCACAAATTTCGAAGAAACTAAATCTTCAGAGGGAATATTAGGCTCCCCAAAACAAACTTTATTATTACGTTTAATTTCTGAAATTTTTTCTTTAAATTCAATAGCATCCATTCTTGTTTCAGCGATAGCCTTTATTATCAAAGATGTATTTTCCACCTTTAAAGATTCTATAGCAATTTTATCATTAACTGTATAACTCAATGCATTAAGTAAGTAATTCCATGAAATACTATTTTCAATAAGATTATCTATATTTCTTATTTCTGAATTAATCTCATTAAAAATATTTCTTATTTTTTCAATTTCTTTTGAATTACTTTCTTCTTTTTGTGCATTTACAATATCCTCCAAAGCGTTCGCATTATAAGAAATAATAAAATTAATTCCAGCAAGTCCTACTATTAAAATAAAAATTGCTATTATAACATGTAATTCTTGTTCAAAAATAATCCAAAAGTACCTCCTTGTTTTTAAAGATTTTTTATTTTTATCTGGTAAAAGATTCAATTCTATTTTCATATTACTTATTTTTAATTGCAAGACCTATTACCGTTGTATACTGCACAGAATTTTCCCTTGTTAGTGGTGGTATACTATCGCCAAAATCTACATTTTTCCATGGATCACCTAATACAACTTCTCTTTGTAATCTACGTGAAAAATAAGGAACTATACCCTTAGTTTTAGCACCTCCTCCGCACAAAATAATTCTATCAACATTTTGAGCATATCCTAATCCTCCCACAAAAAACTCTATGGTTCTTTCTATTTCAATTATAAAATTCTCTAACACTGACTTCAACATTTCAAAAATATGATCATTTTTTATAACAGATCCTATTCCATGCATCATAATGACCTTTTCCGCCTCTTTTCTAGACACTCCCATACCATTTGAAACTACATTTATCATAACTCCTGAAGAAAGTGGAATACTTGATGTAAAAACAGGAATTCCCCTTACCGCAATGAGAAAACTCGTAAGTTTATCTCCTATATCTACAATCATAGTAGTGCCCTCATCTACACTTTCTGGTAATAAACTTCTCAATTGCGATATAGACTCCATATCAAAACCACATACTTCCAATCCAACTTCAGTGAGAAGATTTAACCATGAATCTACTATAGTTTTTGAAATTGCTAAAGTAAGAACACTCATTTTTCTCTTTTTCTTAAACATAGGTTCATTCAAAAACTGCCAATCATAATAAACTTGATCTATAGTCATTGGGATATTCATTTCCAATTCCCATTTAATAGCCTCCCCAACCTCTTTACTTTTCATCTCAGGCAAAGTTACTATTCGCAAAAATGCTTTTGTTTCAGGAAGCGAACATATTACATAAATTGTTTTTATATTAGCAGCTTTTATGGCTTTTTTAATAGCCTTAATAACTATATCTTTCTTTATGATAGTTCTATTTTCAATACAACCTTGAGGAAGTTCAATAGAAGCATAACCTTTCACATAATCTCTTCCGTGTTTTTTTTCTATCTGCATGACCTTAATAGAAAAGTCGCTTATATCCATGCCAAAAATAGCTGGATTTGAATCAATAATTTTTTTTGTCAAAAAACTCATTGCATATTATTTATATTTTAAACGTGTTAGAAAATTTAAAAAATATTTAAGTCCTAAATTAAAAACTAACACATAATTTCATATATACATAATACACCATACAACTCTTTCTTTCAACTATATCTTTTTTATATCAATGTCTAAATTTCATCCCAATCACCCGCAAGCCCTGAAGATTGAGTATAATTTATAACATTTCCTTCAAAGAAATTGCTCTTATCTCCATCTAAATCCTGCAATCTTTCTAAGTGCTTATAAGGATTTTTTTCTACATTCATAAAAATTTTGTTTAGACCTAACATTTCCAATCTATGATTTGCTAACCATTTTGTATATTTTTTAGTAGTTTCTCCATTTATTCCTGGAATTCTATCTCCTAAGATATGATTACTCCATTTTATTTCTTGTTCTACTGCAATTTTTGTCATTTCTATAATTAAATTTTCATCATAAATTTTTGGAAATTCTTTTTTAATTTCTTTTATTAAATTTGCAAATATAGTCACATGAGTTAATTCATCTCGCCTAATATAAGCTATCATTCTTCCAGTAGCTTGCATTTTCATTTGATCTACCAAAGAATCAAAAAATGCAAATCCATTATAAAAATATAAGGATTCCAGTAAATAATTAGCAACTATTGTTTTAAAAAAACTTGAATCATTTGGATTATCTCTAAAATCTTGATAAATTTTACCTATATATTTATTTCTTTCTAAAAGAACTTTGTCATTTTTCCAAAAATAATATATCTCATTTCGCTCTTTTGAATCGACTACAGTTTCTAATATAGTTGCGTATGACTGAGAATGTATAGCTTCTTGATATACTTGAATTGAAAGTATAAGATTAATTTCAGGTGCTGTTATATAATCTGAAATATTTGGTAAATTAACTGTTTGTATTGAATCTAAAAATATCAAAAACGAAAGAATACCCTTGTATGCCTTTTGTTCTTCTTGACACAATTCAGATTCGAACATACGTGCATCATCCTTCAATCCTGTTATTTTTTCTGGAATCCAAAAATTTCCAATCATTACTGAATACATTTTTTTTGCCCATGAATATTTACTATCATTGAGCTGAAAAAGTCCTGTAGTGGAACCTTTTATAACTCTACGATTCTGCACAGAATCATCTCCATCTGGATTAAATATTATATTCTTTTTTATTTCTCCTATCATATTTTTTTTTAAAAAAATTAATTATCCACTACATCCATCACAAACTTTAGCATCACTATCATTTACTCTACTTACATCAGCAGACATACTTCTTACATAATAAACAGTTTTTATCTCTTTTTTCCAGGCTCTGAAATAATATTCAAATAAATCTTTTGGCTTTGTTGTCGCTGGATCAATCATCCATTCAAAACTTATTGATTGGTCAATCCACGGGTATATTATTGCAATCATATCTATAACATCTCTCATATCCATACTGGTATACTCCTTATAGAAAAAGTAGTTTTCTGGTGCAAGTTTTGGAGCGACTCTAACAGTTGGTGCTGACAAATTAGTTTCAACAAAGTATTTTTTGTAAATTGGTAAAAGTGCAGCTGTAGTTCCCACTACTCCTGCCGTTGAAGTATTTGGTGCTGGAGCTGTGTGATATGCAAATCTAACACCGTGTTTTTTAATATCATTTATCAAAACTTCCCAATCATTTCCTCTTTTTGTATTTTTGTAAAACCATTCTTTTGTTTTATTAAGTATTTTGCCCTTACTGTATTCACTACCTTCAAATAGTTCATAGGAACCCCTATCTTTAGCTAATGCCATACTACTCTTATAAGTATAAAATGCATACATTTCAAATAATTTATTTACCTCATTACGCGCATCTTTGCTATTGTAATTAAATTGATTTGTGGCTAAATATTCAGCCAAACCTAAATATCCAACTCCAACAGACCTATACTTCATAGCTGTTATCTCCGCTTCTTTTAATGGATAATAATTCAAAGAAATGACATTATCAAGAGCGTGCATCATTATAGGAAAAACTTTTTTTGCTACTTCTTCACTATTAACTTTTGCAATATTTATTGATGCTAAATTACAAACAACGGAATCACCTGGTTTATATGTTATTTTTATATCACCATTTTCTAATGTTTCTTCTAAAAATTTAGTAGGAGAAGTATTTTGGCAAATTTCTGTGCAAAGCTGACTACTATATATATTTCCAACATGAGAATTTGGATTGAACTTATTTACTGTATCTCTAAAAAAAACATAAGGCATTCCTGTTTCTACGACAACTTTTAGATGTTTTACAAATAATTCTTTAGCATTTACAGTTTTTTTATTTTCTAATTTTTTGCTTTTTTCTAGTTTTTTATAAAAACTATCAAAATTTTCATTAAACTTATCCTGCAATTTAACGCCATACACCTCTTCTACCTCGTGTGGATCAAATAATGTCCAAGTTTCATTTTTCTTAACTCTTTTCATAAACAAGTCTGGAATTGATACTGCTGGAAATATATCATAAGCTTTATTTCTTATATCTCCTGTTTCTGTTTGTAAATCCAAAAAATCAAAAATGTCTAAATGCCAAACATCTAACGTAACAGAAATAGCTCCAATTCTTGAACCTAATTGATTAACTGCTACAGCAGTGTCATTTATAACTTTTATCCAAGGATTAACTCCACCAGACACGCCTTTAACACCACGGATAGATCCTCCACGTGGTCTTATATTTCCAAGATAAACACCAACGCCTCCACCAAATTTCGATATTTGAGCCATATTTTCTATAGAATGATATATAGCTCTCAAATCATCATCAACATTCAATTTGAAACAACTTGATAATTGATGATAATTTGTTCTACCATTTAATAACGTTGGAGTTGGCAAAGAAATGTATTGTTCAGATATATATTTATACAATTTAAATGCATATTCTAATCTGTCTTCTTTATTTTCTGGAATAGCTAAAAACAACGCTAAAGACATATACATCTCTTGCGGAAGTTCTCTAATAACATCATTTGGATTTAATAAATATCTTTTTGCAAATGAGAGTACTGTAGTATATTCATAAGTATCATCAGTTTTAATATTTAACTTTTGACCTGCTTTTAAAATATCTTTTTTAGAATAATATTTATAAAAATCCTTATAATACAATCCTTCTTTTATATAAGTATCAAAAAGTTCTTTGTATTTTTCTGGTGTATATATTTCCTCTATTTTTATCTTTCTATTTCTAATAGATTGCTTATATAAATTTGATAAAAATATTCTTGCTGCTACATGTTGCCATGCTATATTTGCAGTTGATATTAAATCCACTGAAGTTTTTACCATTAGTCTATTTATATCTTTACTATGCATTTCTGGTATAAGATTTTTCTTAAACTCTTCTATAAAAATATCAAATTTACACTTTTTTTCATAACCTTTTACAGCTCTATTAAATACTTTTTTAATTTTTTTTATATCAAATTTTTCCTTTGTTTCATTAGACTTTATTACAATTAATGAGCGTTTCTTGAACATTTCAATTAATTTAATATATTCCTTCCTTCTTATTTGAGCATGTTTTTCTCTATAGAGAATATAAGATTTTGCAATATCAAAAAAATTATACTCCATAAGTACTTTTTCTGTAATATCTTGCACACATTCAACTGTGGGTATATTCAAAGACTCTCCATATTTCAAATTAATATTCTTTATTATTGTATCCAAAATATTATTTAATAAATTTTCATCTACTTTTTTTTCACATGCTAAAAATGCTTTTTTTATAGCATTCTTTATTTTTGTCTCATCAAAAGAGACTATATTTTTATCTCTTTTTATAATCTTATTTATGACCATATATATTATTTATAGTGTGATTTCTAAATTTTTTAGTTAAAAAAATACAAGGTTAATTTAAACCTTTATTATATTCTCATGAATTTATTATAACATAAATTTAAAAAATGTTTTCCACATACAATATTATATCACTATATATAGTGATATAATTTGTCAACTACCACAAGTAGTATTAATATATACATATTTAAAAAAATTTAAAACCTCTATCAAATAAGTAGCGGTTTTTTATTTTTTTAAAATTTCCCCTTTCCATACAATAATTCAAATTGCTCTTGCGTTAATAAATCTTTAACCTCTTTTTTATAGTTATTAAGTAATTCATTAAATCTTTTAGAATCTTCCTCAGAATAAGCTCCTTTTTCTTTTGCTAAGTTTCTACCATCTTCTTTTAAATAATTCTCTTTTAGAATTAATATATTTTCAAGTGTAGATGGATCTATCTTTTCATAAACTTCATCTAATGATTCAAAATCCTTCTTTAAATTTCCAAATAAAACAAAAGTCCTGTATTCCATTTCATCTTCAGGTAATTCTATTGATTTACCCCAATTCATTTCTTTTAATTCTTCTTTTGATAAAATATCTGATAATTCTTTATTGCTAATTTTTAATACTTCATTATTAGCCTTAGCTTGCTCATATAAACTTAACTTATCATCTAAGTACGCTTCGTCTATTTTATCACCCTTAAATACAAATTTTGCCATAATACTATACAATTTGTTCATTTTTTCATTAGAAATATTTGGCAATAGCTCTTTTATAGTAGATCTTGAGAATTCTGAAAAATTTGAATCAAATCCGTATCTACCATAATCATTTAGATTTTTTATATCTTGAGCAGTTGGTTCTGGTAAACTAATTATAAATTTACGAATTTCATCATCCTCAACTTTTGCATTCTCTCTTGTCGAATATTCAGAAATATTTTTACTTGAATTTTTTTCATATTTTTCAAAAGAAATACCTGCTTCTTTTATTGACGTATTTAAATCATTTTTTGATTTATTTGCATCATCAAGAATTCTTCTTGTTTCTGTATTATTCATACTTAACAATGTAATTCCAACTCCAACTAGTACTAATCCAGAAATATGAATAATTTTATTTCAGTCTTCATACTTTTCCTTTTTTAAATGTTAAATTACTATTGTTATTACAAATAATCATTTAACTATATATTATACAATAACTGCACAATTAAGTAATTACTTAATTACTTTTTAATTTTTTAGATTCCCTTGGTTTTGATGATTCATACATTGACGCTGTAAAAATAATAAACATGAATACACCCAATGTTCCAAAAAGAAATCTTTCAGTATTATATAGAGATATTTGCTGAATCGATTGTATAGTTTCAAAATCACTAAACTTTGAAATTTTATCAAAATCAACTTCATTATAATTGATACCATCCAAACTAAAACCATTTATTAAATTTGCAAATATTATAACTAAACAAAAAAATGAAATTAGATAGACATAAAAATACTTATTATTGAACGATTTAAAGAAAAAATATGCAAATGGAAACATCAACATACCAAATAAAACAATTATACCTAATTGAATATATCCATTACTATCAATAGTTAAAGCACTACTAAATCTAAGATAAAATACAACCGATAAAAATATTGGTAAAAATACCAAAAACAAAGTATAACTTAAGCTTAAGTAAATTAACAAGAAAAATTTCATAAAATTCATAGCATTTGTGTAGGAATGTCTTTTTTAGACATTTCTACATTTAATTAATTATCTAACTCTACCATAAGTTCTCCAGTAACACCTACTTCAACCTCTAGCACCATACTCACCAAATCTAAGTCTTGATTTGTAAAGCCATCTTTATAGCCACAGATATAAGCCATATCATCAAGTCTAGGATGTCTAGGTATTACAAATAACATTCTATTTGTATTTTGATGACATGTCAAATCCCACGCATACTTATTTTGATAACCATTGGTACATTCATGCACATGATTTGTCATAATAGAAGCTTTTTTCATATCTCTGCTATGTCTATTTTTTTGACTTTAACAGTTCTCTATGTAGCAGCATCCCTATAAATTCCACCATCTGCAGCATGACAGCCATAATTTCTGATAGTTTTATCTTTTTTATGATGTCGTTTCTTTTTCTTTTTGATGCATACATATGTATGATCTCCTACTATACCCCATAAAATATTAGCAGATCTTACCTTTAAGTAATATTTATAATATTGTTTACTACCAGCATCTGCTTGTGTTGTGATTAATGTCAAAAGAGACAGAGAAATAACTAATGATTTTTTGCTTAACATTTTGTATCCTTTCGTGCGTACAAAACAATGTAGTCTTGGATTGAATTTGACTAC
>CAMZLB010000044.1 GCA_947311515.1 Candidatus Moraniibacteriota bacterium
GCGTATGAAGCAGGGACAATGCAGAGACGAGAATTTGCCTCTCCATCAACACCTACCGTTGGAACGCCTTTTTGGCATCAGTTTAAATAAAATCTCAATAATTTTACTCCCATCACTCTTTTATGGGAGTCCATGTGAACACTACCCAACCATAAATGGTGAAGCTTCCTAGAAACTCCAAACTACTATTTATATATTAAAAGGCTTTAACCGTAATCCCTACCCCAACGCATCTCTTTATTTAAGAAACATTATATCTCTTAATCTATGAGCATTCTCTTTAATATAAACAGGAGTAAATCTGTCATTATTTAAATAATATTTCTCTAAAGTAAAGTTATTCTTCACCTCTTTTAGATGGTGAGGTTGAGAGATGTTACTTCCATCTGTTGTAATTGTTTTTCGTCTATTATAAGTAAGATAATCCCCTTTAACATCTAAATATCTACTCTTAAATCGCTTATTACTACCAAGTGGTATAGATAGTGTTAACTTTCCAACTTTATGAGAACCTTTAAAGTTATGCTCTGTCTGTGCAATGTCAAATTGCACTGACATATCTGAAAAGTAGCGTTTTAAGCTAATACTTACTCCCCTATCTCCATAGAGAAATTCTCCAGCTGTTATTTTGACATTGGAGTTTAAGCTATCCCAATAATATCTATATGAAATAAGTTTCTCTTCTCTCTTTTTATCAAAATATAAATCCATTTGATTATAGAGATTATCTTCAAGAGAAGAGGCTTTAAATAGTAGTGCATGTTTTCCACTTAAGTCGCTTATTTGACTCTCAACTGAAAGACCTGTTAACTCTTTGTCAAATTGTCCAACTTGAATAAGATTTATCCAACGATAAGGGAGATTAAATTGAAAAAACTGAGATAACAAAACTTGGTCAAAACCACTGGTTGTTTTATTGCGATTTCTATAATCAAATATACCATGCTCTTTAAAGTTATCAGTGAGACTAAGTGGTATATTATAATTTGCACTAATAAATGTACCTTTTGCTAATCTCATAGAGAGTTCAGTTTGCATTGCTAAAGTGTAATCCATATGACCATATTCTGAACCATCTACCAAGACAAAATCAGGTTGTATTGTAAGCGTTGGTTTAAATCTATCAGAGTATTCCACTCTATTGGTAGAAGCATTTAAATTTTGACTAGAGATAAACTCTAATAAACCCTCTTTATATTTTCCTGTTTTTAAGAATTCTTTATAGGCTTTAGTAACAACTTTAACCCCATATTGAGCAATATCACCTCTCTTTATGGTTACTTCAATAGTAGAGGCTTTGTCGCTCATAGCTAGAGTACCTAAGACAATACCCAAGGCATCTATATCGTTATAGACATAAAGTGTATTTTCATATTCAAAGAAAATGGTATCATCTCTTATTTCACTTTTGATATTAGAAAAACCAAACTCTTTTAACGCTTTAATCGAAGAGGGGATGACTTTTTTATTGACTTTTGAAATTGATGGGACTTTATAATCTTTAAATAAAATATCTGTATAGACTCCAAGATATACATCATTATAGTCTAATGAACTTTTCGCCATAAGACCTAAGTTAAGCCTTTTATTAGCGATAGAAGTTGTATATTGATATTTAATAATACCATTCCACTCTTTAGTATCGTACTCTCCTGCAATCTGCAACCATGATAGAGGTTGATACTCTAGACTTCCAAAAGTTCCATCTAAAGCCCCCTCTTGTTCTCCTTGTGCAAATCCTAAATTTGCACGAAAGTTATTTAATGATTTAGAGGCAACAATATATTTACTATTTAAATGTTGAGCTCTTCCTCCAACATCTTGCATTCCAAATGCTACTTTGATAATATCATTGGAAATAAAAGGTAGTTGATATTTAAAATTAATAATTCTATCAGATAGATAATCCCTATTAACTCTTTTATCTGTTCCATGAGAGTATCGTAGACTAAAGTCTAAATTGGGTAAAAATCCCATATTTAAAAAATAGCTCTCCTGCTCTTTGTTATTACGAAACGCAAGAGAGGAGGAGGGAGCAAAATTTTCTACCTGATTGGTGTATAAAAATTGGAACTCTCCCTCTTTAATTACTTCACTATTTGGTGTATTTACAACTCCTTCAAAACCTTGAAAAGAGGGAAAAGATTGAATCCCTTCTCCACTCAAAGCCATAGAATAGATACCCAAAACTAGTAAAGTACGATAAATCATCTGCTTATTTTAGTTTGTAGATTCATCAATAACCATAACAACAATAACAATAGCTTTTTTAAAGGCATTAGGGAATACTCTAATATTGATTTTTCCATTTTGTACTATAAGAAAAATAAGTTTTTGGCTAATATTAGACTTTTCTGTAATGCTTCCATCATCTGGAACTTCAATTTGAACTCTATCTCCGTCTTTCGAACCTGCTGGAGCAGGAACAGAGATTACAACAGATTCAGTTGGAATTACTTTTTTACCATCTACTTCAAAGTTAAGCGTTGCTTTAGCCTCTTTTTCATCTTTTTCTGTAACGACTTCGGTTGTAGGTGCTTTTGTGATAGGATTTCCATCTATATCTTGAAATACAGTTCCTTCCGAAATATTCATAACTACACCAGTCTCTCCAGCTGTAATTTTTGTATCTTTTGTAACGGCACCTGTATCACTATTAAAGGCATTTTCATCCATTACTTGTGTTGCTTTTGTTGTTTCTACTGATGATGTATTATTCCCTCCACATCCAAAAAACAATCCAATAGTTATGAGTAATCCGACTAGTCGTTTCATCTTATCCATCTCCTTTTTAAATTAATATTAAATTATATTCTTATTTGTATTTAATAAACATTAAATCATGGTAATTCAATTACCTTACTCTAAAATCTACTTTAATTGTATATGGAGAAGATTTAGTATGTCTACCTAACTGTCCCATTCTATTTAATCTATCTAAGAATTGACTCAGTGAAGCTCTCATACTACTATCTCCTCCTTCTATTA
>CAMZLB010000045.1 GCA_947311515.1 Candidatus Moraniibacteriota bacterium
TCACTTACTTAACTGTTATTTAGTATACAGTATTTCAAATTTAAGTCAAGTCTTTTTAATCGCTCCTTTTCACTTACTTAACTGTTATTTAGTATACAGTATTTCAAATTTAAGTCAAGTCTTTTTAAAATTATTTATTTTATATAATTTTCAAATTTATCCATTTCTTTATTACACAAATCATCAGCTATATCATTACCATTATTTCCAGAATGTCCTTTTACCCATCTCCACTCAACGACACATCTTTCAACTTCAATATCTAATTTTTTCCACAAATCTAAATTTTTAACTGGTTTTTTTGCTGATGTTTTCCAACCATTACTCTTCCAGTTTTTTATCCATTTTGTAATACCATCTTTTACATACTTAGAATCCGTATATAACGAAACACTTATATCATCATCTAAATATGACAAGCCTTCTATTGCAGCTGTTAATTCCATCCTATTATTCGTTGTCATTTCCTCAAAACCACTTAATTCTATTTTTTTATCACCGTCAATAAAAACACCCCAAGCTCCTATGCCTGGATTACCTCTAGAACCACCATCTGTATACATAACTACTTTATCTGTCATATTATCCTACTAAATTAGTGAAATTTATATATCAAACTCATTCAACTCTACAAACTATTTTTATAAATTAATTGGACATGTTTTCAAACCTAGGACTAAAAACAGGAGATACCTTTACAAAAAAGCAATAATACAAGGAAAAACCTATCAATCCCCGCGAACTTTAATTCATTAATCCAATCCCTAATACAATAAGCCAATAGCTATTCTAATTGCTTTATCTAATTTGCCTAAATTTTTATTATAATTTATATTAACTGAAACAATCATATAATATATTATACCATATTTATTCTTTTAAATTCTACCTTGTATATAATTTTAGTTTTTTTATAAATTACCTTATATTTTTCAAAATATTCCACAACTCCCAAAACTCTTCATTTTCCTTATTTTTTTGATATTTTCTATCCAAAAACTCGCCACTCATTATATCAGATGCAAAGTTTTTTATATCTTTTTCCAATTCTTTGACCTCTTCTACTGAAATCTCCTTAATTTTTCTAACATACTCTCCTGTTTTTTTATTTTTCTCTAAAAAATCTAACATTCCTTCTTTAACGACTTCTTTCCCTAAATATTTATCCATTAATAGTTTATAAAATACCAGTTGCCTATCCAAATCATTTCTCTGATCTTTAGTTTTTTCATTATATGTCTTACCTGTCTTATAATCGACAACTCGTACCCCTCCACACTCCATAACTTCTGTTTTATCAATTATTCCAAATAAAACAATCTTTTCTCCACTTTCTAGCTCCAATTCAGCAAAAGCTTTTTTTTCTGTCTCTACATTCAGACACATTTCACCCTTGTATTTATCGTAATATTTATTCAAAATATCCTCACCATGAACCTCAATTTCAGCAAATTCTTTTTCTAATATAAGAAATTTATCAAGAGACTCATGATATAATTCAAGAAACTCTTTTTTTGTTAAAATCTCACCTCTTTTCACAGACTTACTAAAAAATGAATCTAGTGTATCATGTACTACATTTCCAAAAACTAATGACTTAGCTTGACCACCAGGTAATTTTACAAGATTTCTAAAAAAATATTTAATAGGTGACTGATAATAATTATTTAGTGCCGAAACAGAAAATGAACTTTCTAAAAAAAGTTTCCTTATGTACTTTTTATCAAAAAATGACAATACTTTTTCAGTTTTTTCACCAAAATATTTTTTTGATTTTTTAACTAATTCTTCGTCTTCTACAATTTTAAAAGTAAAAAATGAATTATTTATTTCTTCTAAAAATCTAGATTTTATCTTTTCCTTACCATCAAAATCAAAATTTGAATAAGAAATATTAACTTGCCTTTTACCTCTTGTAAGTACCACATAAAACAGCCGTCTTTCGTCATCAACGTCACCTTTTATCTTATTTATAGGAAGATTAAATGTTTCACTTTTTCTTCTCTTGCCACCCCACAAAGAATCTACGAAATTAATTACATAAACATATTCAAATTCTAGTCCTTTTGAGCCATGTGCCGTCATAAGATTTACACCTTCCATTAAATCATCACTTCCAATATTTACAGTTAATTTATACTTATCTAAAATGTCTACATAATTCAAAAAATCTTTCAGATTATAATCTTTCTCTGCAAAAAACTGATTTTTTATTTCATCAAATATCTTTTCATATCTTTTTATAGCTGATACATTATCTTTTAAAGAGAAGATATAATTTAAAAATCCACTTTTTTTAGAAAATTCTTCAAAAAATTGTATAAAATTTAATTCAAATTCAAGTCTTTTTAATGATTTTAGAAGATATGATAATTCTATAAACTTTTCAGGCTCTAATATTTCAAGCTTAGACAAAATATCCTTTGATGAAATTATTTTTAAGATTGATTTATTTTTGATAGTACCCTTACCTCTATAATTTAATTTTTCTAAAATTTTCAAAATATCTATTACATCAAATTGTAAAAAATTTATAAAAAGTACCTTTGCCAACACCTCATCGTTCAGAGGATTATCAACAGCTCTAAGAAATAAAATCATTTTTTTAATTTCAATATTATCTAAAATATTTTCTTTTGATGAAATTTTAAACGGTATTGAAAACTTTTCTAATATATTTCTAATCTCAAAAAGACTTTTATTTTCTTTATAAAAAATTGCAATTTCACTTGGACCTATACCACTTTCAATTTTTTCTCTTATTTCTTCTGCAATATAAATAAGTTCAGATTTATAATCACTGAATTCTGTTAAATTTATTTTTGATTTTTCATCTGCATATGTATTATTTTTTGCCTTAAGAGCAATTTCACCTGGTAACAAATCATGAGCTGAGTCTAGTATTTTCTGAGAAGATCTGTAATTTTCTTCTAAATTTATTTGAATATTATCATTATATTTATTTTTAAATTTCAAGAAATTTTCAAGAGATGCACCCTGAAATCTGTAAATCGCTTGCTTTTCATCTCCTACTGTAAAAATATTTGGCCTAAATTCTTTAGTTTCCTCGCCTGCAAGAATTTCAATAAGTTTACTTTGTGCATCATTTGTATCTTGATGCTCATCTACTAGAATATATCTATATTTATCTTGAAGCGATGTTCTGAACTCCTGACTTTCTTCTGCTTCTGTAACTACGGATAATATCATATCAGAAAAATCATACAATCCTAACTCATCCAATTTTTCCTGATACATTTCATATACAGTAACTAAATCTTTTTGTCTGTCTTCTTGTTTTTTAATTTTTGTAAGAAGTGTTTTTTTTATATCCCCTTTTTTACTTGTTCCTCTATTTACTTTGTAATATGCATTTTCGCCTTCATCCTCCAGCATTCTAGATTCCAAAAAAACAATTTGTTTTTCAAATTCTTTTACAGTTATAGCATTTGATTTTAAATCATCTATTGCAGAAATAATATCTCTAGTGTAATGAAAATCTGAAGAAAATGTCTTAAGTCCTTTGAAAGTATTATTTTTTAATATATCTTCTACAATCCTTATTTTCTCAATATCCGTCATTGGTCTTGCAAAAGCAAATTTCTTGAACACTTCTGGAAATGTACGTATTTGTTCATCAGCAAAAGAATGGAATGTGAATATTCCAACCTTGTACGCAGATTCAGTCCCTATAAAATCTGCAAGTCGCTTTCTCATAGCTATCACGCCTGCATTTGTAAATGTAAGTGCAAGAATACTATCTGGATTTACTCCCTCTTGACTTAATATATTAGCCATTCTAAGTGTAAGCATCTGAGTTTTACCAGTTCCCGGTCCAGCCATTACAAAAACAGGACCATTTATCGTATCAACAGCCTTCTTTTGATCTAAGTTTAGCATTTTATACATTTTCCCAAATGTTTCTTTGTTTTTATTTTTCTGAATCACTTGTTTTCGTTTCAATTATTATCGTCTCCTCGTCTTCTTTTTTGTTTTCTGATACCTTATTCGTATCTCTAGTAAAAAAACTATGTCCAAAAAATCCTTTCACATCTATTCCAAAATACCCAAGAGCTCCTATAAGAAGTGCGGTAGCTGCAGCCTCATCTATATTTCCAACAAATGGTATCAAATCAGATATAAACTCTACAAAGCCTCCTGTGGGATTTATTATATAAAGTAATGAAAACACACCAATAGCAATCATTCCAATATCTTTTCTTTTCATAATTTTGAATCTATTAAAAACTAAATTTATCTCAATTATACTAATCTAATCAAAAATTTTAACAATTTTATAATTATTAAATTCTACATCTATAAAATCATCACTGATTCCAGTATAACCCCCATCCAAAATAATGTCACTACCGAAAAAGTTTTTTTATCTAAAGTAACATGCTTATTATTTATTTTTTCCTTACAATAGCATATCCATCAATTCTCAAACCTGTATAATACATATTATCCTATATCCATTAAAAAGTAAAAATTCATTTTATGCACTTCTATACTTATCTGAACTTAGATTATTTTTTATTTTAAAATACATCCATTATTAATAATTTTTCCTTTTAATCTTTATTGCTAATAGAAAAATATTTTATAATTTATATCTTCTATCAGTTTTTAAAGATCTTTCTAAATTTGAATTTGCAAATTTAACCTACCATTTAGATTTTTTTCTAATTTTTCAAAAATTGTTCTATCAAATCATTTTTTCAATATAAAAAAATACTAAATTAACTCACCACTTCTCATCATTACTATTATCTATAGCTATTAACCCTTCTATTATTTGAAAAATAATAATGCTTTATTTTTTACGAAGATATATCACGACCAAAACAATAATTGTACCCAATATAAAACCTCCACTAATCATTTTCCATGGAAAAATTCTTTTTTCAGAAATTATTTCAACAACTATAGGCTCTGGATATTTTCTAGGATTTATTTTTTTAAGTTCCTTTATAAAAAAATTATAGGATTTTTTAGTTTTTATCAAGCGATATACTTGAAATTTATCCAGCAATACACCCTTAAATACTGCTTCAACTGAGAGAACATTAACTCCCTCTTTTAGATAAGTATCTATTTGATACAAGCAGAATGTTCTATTCTTCGCTTTATAACACTTATCATCAGTTTTTATTAATTCTTGAATTTTATCATTTACAAAAACTTTTATAACAGCATCAAGTTGCTCTGGTGCATCGTTTCTAAATGATGTTAAAAATTCTATTTTGTATTTTGAGTCTTTTCTCACTGTAAATTTATTTGAAATTTTATCTCCCACACTAGTTAAGCTAACTACAGCATATGAATTCTCTGTTGGTTTGTACGATGAAAGTAATTTACCTTTTCCTTCAAAATTAAAATCGAATTTAAAACCCTCCTCAAATTGCCACCAGTTATTATACCAAATAGCTTTTTTCAATTCTTTTACACTTTCCATCTCTGATTTATGATAATGCATATGCCACAAATAATCATCATCAAAGCTCACAGTAGACGATCTAGCTTCTCGCCAAGTGTTATCTTTTTCGGTATCTCTTCCAGCTAAATAAAACTCACTAACCAAATCTACAATCTCCTTATTTTGTTCTCCTCTTGGGTATGCAAATGTCTTTGTATCATATCCTAATCTATTAATCATTTTTTTAGATTCACTTAACTGATAAATTAATTCTTCTCGAGTATATTCATCAGTTAAAAGTCCCGAAGAATTTACCGTATGAGAACCAATTTCATTTCCATTATCCATAAGATCATTCATTTCAGAAATATTTATTGAATTTGATTTTTCAATAGTATTATTTTCTATAATTGAATAAAATGTAGCAACAGCACCGTATTTTTTGAAAGTATTATAACCTAATGTGTAATGATCTTTATATCCATCATCAAAGTTTAAAATACAAGTATTTTTTGGAATCTTTTTTTCCTTCCTCACATATTTTTCTATTATTTCTCCAAAGGTAAACCATCTACAACCCATTTCATTAGTCATATAAGCAATCTGTCTATCAAAATCTGAAACATGTATCTCTAAATCTGAAAATGTGATATCTTTATCATCTGGTAATATATGGTGATATCCAAGCATTGGAAGAAAATCCTCCTGCTCATATACTCGAAAGTAATCTCTATCATCAAATGGAATATCAGTATAAATTTTATTATTCCTAGAATAATAATTATCTATCCCATCAAAATTAGCTTCAAAATATGACTTATTAGGAGATTCTATCTGACTATTTCCCTCATCCGTTAAACCAATAGCAATATTTCCATTTTGATTAGTTACTTTATACTTATTATTTTCATCACCAGCAATTTTCCACTTACCATTAATTTTATTTAGAGCAAATTCATAATTAGATACTTCAACTTCTCTACTAATTGATTCTTCTACAAATTTTTCATCTTTTTCATTGATATTAAAATTATATTTTTTATGATCATCAGATATTGTGAGCAGATTATTATTTATCATTTTTAAATTTATCTCTTTATTTCCATTTCCAATTTCTAAAACAGTCACAAAAGAAGCTGTTTTGCCATGTTTTTTGAAATGTATAGTCTCACATGAAATCATTTTTCCATATCGCAAAGAGCATCTACCTGAATCTTTATTATCATCTGCAGAAACACTCTTAGTTTCTATATTATTAGTAAGCATTTGATGAATTATAAGTTCAATTTCTTTGTTCTCATTTTTTACTACAACTTTTCCATTATCTTCAATCTCCACAATTGCTCCTGCAAATAAATGAAATAATTGTTCGTAATCATGTTCCCCTCTTGAAAATAATCTATCCACTATTACAATAACATCCTTACCTAGCAGAGTTATATTTCTCTGATGATGAACCTGGGAATACAAATCGTGCTGTGAAGAATGTGTAACAAAATTTTCTCCTTTAAAAAACTTATTGTGCATCGTAGAACCTTTTCTCTGACTAAGTCCGTCTACTACAACTGTATTATGCCCCATTGTTCCATGAAAATAATTTTTAAAATCATTTGAATCATCGTAAGTATACAAACCTGTATCTACAACAAGTGCTTTTCCATTACCGTACAAATTAAAGCTAAGTGCATCTAAATCACTGTGATTGGTCCTATATTCACCTACATCAAAAACTAAATGAGTTTGATTCTTGAATTCATTTTCAAATTTATCCCTACTTTTCCAAGCAGATCTCATTATAACTTTACCTGCTGTAGGATAATATCGGCTCAAGTCACTAGGAACCTCACCTTCACTTCCATTTGTGAGAACATAGAGAAATGATGGATATTCTTTAGCTATTTCCGCAAAAACACCTGAGTTTCCTACATATCTATCAAGAGAAGCACCCATAAGTGGTACTCTTAAATCTGGCTGCAATATATAAGTAGCATATGATATCATATCACGTATTTTTTTGTCATAATTTACATCTACTTCTAAATTGTTTTCCAGTAAATATTTTTTTATACTCCAATATTTTTCTAATGCATAAAAATGATAAAAAGGAGAGTTCTCAATTAAAACTCCATCATCATCGATAATATTCTGAATTCCACTATTCAATCTATATTTTGCAATATCTATGTATTTTTTTGAATTTGGAAAATCTGGAAAATTTACACCAACTAACATTAATGCAGCCGCCTGAGAAATGCCGTGATTATGTCCTCCTTCGTAATGAGCTTCTTCAAGTAAAAATTCACCATGCTCTTCAATAGACTTCAATATTTTTTTACTCAGTTCCACAGAAAGAACATTATATTCCCTAAGCTTCCACCAAATATTAACAAGTGACATAGTCCTAAAAGCAACAGAGTGATAATCATCCCATGCATTTTTTTTCTCTTTATCCGTATCTAGGAAAGATTCTACTATTTCAGTAAGTTTATTTAAATATTTATCATCTCCAGTTTTATTGTAAGCATATATAAGATGTCTCATTTCCCTTAGGCTGTAATAAATGAATCTCCAGTACCTATTATTGTATGGATCTTCTTCCCAAGTAAACTTTTCTACAGTGATTGGCTCAAATCTATCAATTGCTATAATATTTTTCATATATTTATTAGCAACTTGCATGCCACCTTCATTCATAAAATCATAAATAGAGGCCTTGCCATGTGAAAATTTTGGATATGTATCATAAATTTTTAACCAATTATCTTTTTGTGAATCATCGTATATTTTTTTTCTACATATTTCACCATCAGGTAAAACTATTCTCACTTCACCTATTTCGCATTCTACTGTTTTTTTTCTAGAAATATCCGTAACCTTATTCTTTGCTAAATGAAGCTTACTTGAAATATTAAATCTATGTTCTATACCATTTATTATGTACTTATTTATAAGTGCAATAAATATAAGACATATTGATAATAATACAATTATTTCTATTATTCTTTTTTTATTTATCCTCTGTGCCATACCATTTTTTTAATTGTTGCTACCGAATAAAATATAATCCATGATAAAACAAGTGTTGAAAGTAAACTCATAATAGGTCTATACATCCATCTTCCACAATCTTTATTTTCAAGTCTATAAGCAAGTCCAAATAGAAAGCCCACAAACACAATGCCAGCAATATAAAGAATTGCAGAAATAATATCTCCACGAATTGGTAGATATATCAAATGACGAAAAGCTATAAATGGACCTACTATTACAAATACTACATGCAAGTAATATACCACAGCAGGAATAAATGCTTTTTGCCAATAAAACGCTCCTGTAAAAAATGTATTTCTTATGAAACTTTTTTTCCATCTTGCGTGTTGTTTAAATAAGCTTTTGAAATTATCAGGTAATACAGTCCATGATTTTGCAGACTTGGAATATACCACTTTCCAATTTCTTTGACCATAATTATTTTTTTTAACACAGTCCTCATCCTTGTATTTTTCTAATATCTTTTTTCCTATATATTCACTACCCAACACATAACCAGTCAAAGTTCTATCAGTTGCAAATCTAAACTCTTGACCCAGAAATGCATCTTGTTCCCATGCTGCTATATAATTATAGATAGCTTCCCTTCTAAAAGTTGCAAGCGGTCCTGAAATGCACGTAACAACTCCAAAATGACTTTCAAATGCTTTTCTAATTGAAAATTGACCTTCTATCCAAGTATCTTGAGCTTTTGTAAGCATGTTCACATCCGCATTTTTTAATCTGAAATGACCACTAACTCCACCAACGTCATCATACACTACAAATACTGGTACGATATTCTCTATAGCATCTTTTGCCCAAGTAGAATCACTGTCTGAAAATGCAAATATTTCTCCACTAGATTCTCTCATAGCTGCACCAAGCGCCCTCTTTTTTCCTGCATTTTCCTGATGAATAACTTTTATTTTTCCAGTATTTGCATATTTATCAAGGATTTCAGCTGTTCTATCTGTACTTCCATCATTCACAAAAATTATTTCTTTATTTACATATGTCTGATTTATGAGCGACAAAATACACTGTTCCACCAACTTCTCTTCATTAAATACTGCAACCATACAGCTTACAAGTGGCATCCTTGGCTCAATTCCCCTCTTTAATTCTCTATTTATTTTCTTTCTTGCTTCCACGGAAGGATCCCTATATTTAAATATGGCATAGTAAAAATTTATAAACAAAACTAAAGTAATAAAAACTCCATAAATATACAATAAAAAATAATCTGACTCCACAAAGAATGTTTTACCAGTAAGAATTAAAAGTATAGCAAAAATAATAAAGTAAATAATTATCTTTTTATCAATATGTAACCAACTATAACTTTCTGAGTCATAAGTCTTATTCGTGCTAAATCTATTTAATTTATTTCTCATGTGTGAATATATTATATTTTATCTCTTTAAGCAACCTCTGTAAAACTTCAAAATTACTTTTTAAAAAAATACAACTTACAAAAATCCTACTAATAAAGGCTTTTAAAGAATATTTTTAAAGATTTACAATTTCCTTTTAACATACTAGTATATTATATATACTATCTTTTGTCAAGTTAAACTTTGCTACATTCAACCTTTTATTGCAACACACCCATAAATAGCAATTCCAGTTTTTTCATAAAACACTTCGACAGGTGTTTTCCAATTTAGTCTTTTACGTGGTCTAGTATTAATCAAATAT
The DNA here is from genome assembly GCA_947311515.1 of Candidatus Moraniibacteriota bacterium. GTDB lineage: Bacteria > Patescibacteriota > Minisyncoccia > Moranbacterales > JALWEZ01. The sequence goes on from CAMZLB010000045.1 coordinate 10,151, forward strand.
TCAGCTTTCAATAACTCCTCA
>CAMZLB010000046.1 GCA_947311515.1 Candidatus Moraniibacteriota bacterium
AGGTAAATCAGTATGTATGGAATATGATGAAAGTTTTAGAGAAACATGAACTATATGGTTTCGATTTTGAATCAAAAATTGGAACACGTAAAACAATTGTTACTTTAAGTCATGAAGATAAGGAGCTGCTAAAAGAGGCAAAAGAGATTTTAAAATATTCTCATGAAGATGTAGATTTTCTATTTTTAACAAAAGTTAAAAAGAAGAAGAACGATAAAACTGTATGGGTTATCTTAATAATATCCTTAATATTTCTAGTAATTAGTCTAATAATCTACTATCTATACGATAATAGAGAAGTACTATTTTCATCTTCTAGTATAGAAGAGAGTAGTAAATCAACCTCCATATCAAATAAACCACCTGTAATTCAAGATATTGAGATAGATATGGAGAAGTTAAATGCATTTAAAGAGAGCTTCTCAAAAGAGGATGGTAAGCCTGTTGATGATAAGGTCATGAAGGTACTAGAGATAACTACTTCTGTTGTATCTTCTATGGTATCAGAGGAAGAGAAAGAGAAATATAGCTCTAAAAATTTAGTAGAGAGTTTTAAAGGAAAAGGTGGAATTAGATTTGTTGCAAAAGATGGTAATCTTAGCAAAGATTTGAATGCAACAGTCAAAGAGTTAAATGACTATGCAGATGAATTTATTAGAGATGGAAATAATAGATTAGCACTACAAGCTTTCGATAAAGCATTAGAAGTAGATATGAAAGAATCAAATCAAGATGATATAGCTAAAACTTTAGCAAAACAGGCAGAACTTTATGAAAATCTAGGTGACAAAAATAACTCTATCGCCTCTTATAATAAACTTTTAAAAGTTAGTAAAGAGTTATCTAAAGATGATTTTTTAAAATATACTTTAACCCAAGCTACTATTAAATCTAAACTTATAGAGTTATATGGAGCAATAGGAGATGAAAAATTTAATTCAAAAGAGGCTATAGTAGAGGCAGAAAAGTTATATAAAATAGTTATAGAGGAGTTAAAAAAGAGTTCAAAGAGTAATAGTGTAAAACAATCTCATCTTGCTTTGGCATTAAACTATTTATCAAATTTTTATGAGCAAACTAAAAAGGATTATCTACTCTCTATAGAGATACGAAAAAAGGCTTTAGAGATTTATAAAAAGTTATCAAAAAGTAAATCAAAAAAATTTACATTGAGCTACTATAAAACTTTAAATAGTCTAGGGCATAGCTATCTAATATTGAAAAAGATACCATTAGCAGATAAGATATATACAGATGGATTATCTCTTGCTCAGAAAAAGTTAAAAAATAGTAAATATATAGCTCTATCACTTCGTGCATTAGCAATGGTAGAGATAGAGAGAGAAGAGTTTAAAACAGCTAAAAAGTACTATTATGATGCACTTAAAATATACAAAAATAGATTTAAAAAAGGAAGTAAAGAGTTTATTGAGATTGATGAATGTTTTGCATATCTTGAGCAAAAGAGAGGAGATGTTAAATTGGCTAAAAGACTATATAAAAAAGTAATTCGCTCATATAAATCTCTAAATAAGAAAGAGCCATTAGTCTATAATTTAGATATAGCAAAAGCATTAACTAGATTAGCAAATCTATATCTTAAAGATAGTGAAAATAGAGTTGAAGCAGAGATGAAACTTTTTGAAGCAATATCTTTAATTAAAAAGGTTAAAGGAATATATAGAAAAGAGGCAAATATTATATTGGCAGATACTTATCGCTCTTTAGCATATTTATCTACTTTGGAAAATAACATGAAAAGTGCATGGAGTTACTATAAAAAAGCAAATAGATTAAAGTAGTTAAGAGTTTTTAAATTTTTCCAACCTCCATTTAATAAAAAGTTAATGTAAAGTACGGTAAAATAGTGCTTCAGAGATGTTCTCTAACATTTTTTTGTTAAAAACTAAAATGGTTGGAAAAAACCATACAAAATATAGATATTATGGGCTTTATAGATTTTTATCTATTTTAAGATGCCTATTTTATCTTCATTGAACCCAAACAGAATGTTGTATTGAAACTCTTAATAATGCGTGCTGTTACAGGATAATAATTTATATTGAACCCAAACAGAATGTTATATTGAAACAACTATCTCTAAAAAGTTGAGTGAAGATTTTGGAATAGATATTGGCGAATTTCCAAATTGGGAGAGTTTGGTTCAGAATGGTGTGTATAAATGAGTTTTAAACCATACCCAAAAACAAAGCAACTAAAGCCAAAGGATAAGAAAAAATCAACCTTTGGCAAAAAGAAGAGCATTATAAAAAAGAAGCCAATAGCTACCAAAGAAGATAAGGAATATTTGGAATATTTACAGACTCAAAACCACTATACATGTTTTAACTGCTCGTCCAATATTGAAGAGTGGCATCATGTGAAATTGTACTCTTCAGATAGAAAAAATCATAAGATGCTAATCCCACTTTGTAGAAATTGCCACACAGGTAATATTTTTTCAGTTCATGGCACTCCTAAAGCTTGGAGGAGTAGATATACTCTTCAAG
>CAMZLB010000047.1 GCA_947311515.1 Candidatus Moraniibacteriota bacterium
CCCTCTCTAGTTAGTATAAGATAAAAATTTAAAGAAAAAGGATGCCTATGAAGAGATTAATAGTAATTTCTACACTGCTAAGCTCTATACTTTTAGCTAATTGTACACCTCAAGAGGAGCAAAAAGCAATTCAGATTTGGAAACAATCCATACACCAAGAGAGTGATTTAAATCAAAAACTTTCTACACTAAATAAAGCATTTCGTATTTGCCCTTTAGAACGTATTGATATTGATAAACAAATAATTTTAGCTCAAGGTGGACTACTCACCTCCAAAAAAATAGAAGAGCTTAATGAGAGAAACAGTCAAATGGATAGCATTCCACAACTACATAAAGATAACAACGCAAAAAAACTAAATGAACTTTTAGGCATTAGATTTGACAATACTTTACGAGCTGTTGAAGAGATTGGAGGTGAGTATAGAATAGATATAACATTTGAAGTGAATCGTTATGATGTCCATACTAAAAATAGTTCTTCAAAAATTCAAGAGATTATTGACAAAATAACAGAAGAAATTAAAAAAGATAAAAATGCTCTTTTTGGGCTAGAAGGAGGTGCAAGTTCAGAGGGAACACCACAAGACAACAAAGAACTTTCTAAACGACGAGCTATAGCCTTGAAACAAGTTATATTGAAAAAATATCCAAAATATAGTCAAAACATTAAAATCTATGCCAATGGAGAGAGTGAACTTGTTTGCGAAGGAGAGTTTTTACCCGAAGAAGATAGTTCAGGAAATTATACTTGCATTACCAAAGAAGATAAAGAGGCTAGCAGACGAGTAACCATAAGGAGAGAAAGATGAAAAATGTAAAAAAAATTATTTTAGGATTAACCCTACTTAGTTCAGCTCTTTTAGCTGAAAACAGAGCATTAATCATCGGTTGTTGTGATGATTATGCCTATTTAAAAAAGATTACCCGACTCTATGGAACACAAAATGATGCACGTCATATTTTTGACACATTGGTTCATCAACGTAAAGCTGTGAAAAAAAGTAATGCCACTTATTTAGTAGGTAAGAATGCTACTTACAAAAACATTGTCCAAAGTTTAAAAGCAATGGAGAGAAGCAATCTTAAAAGAGGTGATACCCTCTACCTTTATTATTCAGGGCATGGTACAAGTTTAAGTGATAGTGGCTATTTTGGAAAGAAACTTAAAACAAGTAAAGCTGTTATGAAATGGATTGAAAATTCAGCAGGTTTTGTACCTTATGACTTTAACCCAAATAATATACTCAATAGCCTCATTATTACCAAGAGAGATTTTAAACCGACCTTTGAAAGGCTAGATGCACGAGGCATTCACATTGTATGGATTGCTGATGCTTGTTATGCAGGTAATGCTTACCGTGGAGAGAATGAGAAACAAAAGTTTGTAAAGCTTAACCCAAAACTTGTTGCAGAAGCACAAGCATTAACACCACAATATAACAGAGACTCAAACTATAAGCATCTTCTCTTTTATGGTGCATCTCTAACCACACTTCCTACACAAGAAAAACCCTACAGAGGAGAGACACGAGGAGAATTTTCCATTGAGATTGAGAAATGTTTAAATAAGCCTTATGAAAGTTCAGTTATCAGACATAAAGATTTTAAAAAGTGTTTGGAATTAAGTTACTCCAACTACGCTTATAACCCTGCATTTGTACCTTTTGGAGGGCAACAAGGAGAACAAATTATTATGAATGCCTCTTCTAATGGAGAGATTAATGATTCTGCTGTATCTTATACTGAAAAGCTCTTCTCTTTACAAAATAATCAACCGTTACTCAACATGAGTATTAAAGCTCCTTCTTCAAACAGTGAGGTCATTAAAACTTTTTGTAAAGGAGAGACACTTTCTGTAGAACTTGACAACAATAGAGGTCAATACATCATTGCTCTATCTAAAGACATCAATGGTCGTGTTATTATGATTCATCCAAATAGAAATGCTCCCTTAATGGGAAATCAACTCTTTCAAACAAAAGTACAGAAGCCTTTTGGAACAGACCGACTTAAAGTGTTTACCACCAATGACCGTACAATTTTCAATACCATTCAAAGATATTCAAACAGAAAAAATGGTGTACTCTCATCCACAGATATAGAGATGATATACAAAGCATTAACCAAAACCAATAATTTTAGAACAGCACAAGCAAAAGTAAAAACAATCTCACGAGATATAGATATTTGTAAAAAAGGAGATAGAAAATGAAAAAAATAGCTTTTATCCTATTACTCTTATGGGTCTCTCCCATTTGGGCGAAATATGTCGCTTTTCTAACAGAAACAGCCAGTGGTGGAGCGATTAACAGTGAAAAAGACATTGTCACCATGAAAAGGCTTTTAGGTGACAAATATGAGTTTATTATTTTCAATCAAGACCAAGCCACCTCTGTAAACATACGAAATAAATTTAAAGAGTTAGGAAAAAAGGGCTATTTTACCAAAGATGACACCTTCGTATTTTTCTATTCAGGTCATGGAGACAGGTTTCACATAGGAGACAACGAAGAAGCTGACCATCGTGATGATTTCTTAGTTACCAGTGACTTTAAATGTCAAGACAAAATAAAAATAAAAAATGTTTTAGTTGATGATGAACTTAACTACCTTTACTCTAAAATAAAAGCTAGAAAAATAATCATTATTGATGCTTGTCACAGTTCAACTATGGACAAGTCGGTCACAAAAAATAGCCAAAGTAAACAGTTTAAAAGGTGTGGGGATAGCTTTATTATAAGAGATTTTGAGTTAAACCCAAAATTTAGTAAGGCAAAAACTACAAACATCTTACACTTTGGAGCAGCCGACGAAAAAGAGAGTGCATTAGGTTCTCCAAATGGTGGAGTCTTTACCCTCACTTTAGAAAAGGTTATAAAAGAGAAAGGAAACATTACCTTTGCAAAGCTTGAAGAAGAAGTGCAAAATCGTATTAAAGAGTTTACCCCATCTATTAGTAAACACAGTTCCATAAAGAAAGATAAACTTTATACAAAAGATATTTTTACCATAGCACAAACACCTCAACCTAAACCACCTATTCCAAATAGTAACAATTTAAAATCTTTATTAGAAAACAAAAGTAAAAGCATTAAAGTTGTTACACACAAAAATAAAAAAGAGTATGCTCTTGGAAGACCTATTAAAATAAAAGGATATTTAAATAAAAGCTCTAATAAATTTATTTACCTTTTAGAATTAAAAGGAAATAATGATTATAAGCTTATAGCTTCTCAACCAAAATGTGTAAAATACTCTCAATATAATCACTCTCACATGTGTCAGTTTGCAAATCTAAAAGCTACCATGCCTACAGGTACATCAGACATTTATATGTTAAAAACCACAAATCCTTTAAATTTAGGAAACAATAAAGATTCTATTATTACAGGTGATTTTTTTGATAATGCAGGTATTTCACTTTTTGAACAACTTAAAGGTAAACCTTTTGAAATTGGAAAGATTGAGATTGAAACATATTAAATGAAAAAAGTTCTCGATGGTGTAGCCACTAGCTACACCTATTAAAACAACCTCACATCATCAAAAGCCCTCTATTTTCAAAAATCAAAAATCTACTCTCCTGCTCTAACACAACGCACATAATTGCCATAGTTCTTA
>CAMZLB010000048.1 GCA_947311515.1 Candidatus Moraniibacteriota bacterium
GGTAGATATGGCCCGTATGGGATAGATTGGCCAATGTGTAGAAAATTTGCATATGGTTATTAATAATATAATCCAGTGAATTGTAGGAGTAGAATTCTACTCCTACAAAATTTTTATTAACTTTTTAAATATATGGTATTATCAAAATTTAAGTATAGTATTAAGTCTTTGGTGTTAGACGTGTTTGCAGGAGCTATAATTTCTATTTTTTGTTATATATTACCAGTAAGTATAGTAGCTCTTTCAAATAAAATTTATTTTAAATATATTTCATATGAAGATAGTAAGCTTATCGTGGAATTTATTTTATTTTTAGTAGTTGATTTAGGTTTATTGTTCTGCATACCTATGCTAATACCATTTTTTCATGTTAAATTAAGAAAGTTAGAAAATATAAACATAGCAATTTCATCGATAAGTAGCCTGCTTTTGACTATGGTTTTTCTGAGACCTTTAATGTTTATAGAGACTGAAAAAAACAGTATATTAGAAATGCTGGTTGATTCAGTGGATAATGGTATTGGAATTGGATTTGTTCCTGTGTTTTTTATAGTAGCTCCAGCAGTTATTGTTGTTTCTTATGTCCTCAAGGAGAGAAAGAAAAATAGTTAGGTATTTGCATATTGTGATATGTGTGTAAATATGTGATTATTTTATCACATATTAAATTAACAATTAGGATGAAACATGAATAACAAAAAAATTATGATAGCTTGTAGTATTATTACATTTGCTGCATTAAGTGGAGGAATATATTACTCAAAAAACAGTAATAATTCAAATAAAATTTACACAAATAATGATGTAAATAGTGTTATTGATAAAAAAAATAACACAGTGGATGAAAAAGATATGAATGAAGAGGTACTTGTATCTAAATCTGATAACTTAAATACAGATGTAAACACATCAAAATATATGAAGCATTTACTTGGTATTAGACAACCTTCAAAGCAAGATCTTGAATATATAGAGAAAGCAGGTCGTTATGGTGAAGAGGGCTTTGATGCTATGACGCGTAGAGATCTAAGGGGAATGCTCGGTGAAAATACTAGCTTTGAAATAATAGAAAAAATAGTTTCTATTATGAAAGAAGAGGCTTTCTTGTTTGAAGAACTTAAATTTCAATATGCAAGTGAGGATATTGATATCGAATTTTTTTCAAAAGCTACTTATGAACTAGAACGCTTAACTGCAAATAAGATGGCGTCTATTTTAACAGATGAAGAGTATGAATTAGATGTAAAAAGTATTCCAGATAATCAACTTGGTACTGATATTGAAACATTGCACACTCAACAATTTTTTACAGCTTTTTCAGAAATTCAACAAAATAATCCAGAAATTACTACTTTGGATGATGTTTATGATTATATAGCTGAAGATAAGGTAAAAAAACTTATCTCACTAAATGAAGAAAGAGACAGAAAGAAAATGAAATTCAGTAGATTGAATCAGATAGGTCAAATGTCTTTTCAAGAGTTAGAAGGGAAAATGAATGATGTCATGGATAAGTATTCAAATGAAATAGATACTCTACTCACTTCAGAAGAAAAAGCTTTTTTGACACAAGGGAATAAAGTAACACAGAGCGAGTCTGATTTAGAGGAATAAGATCTTGTGGATGAGGAGGGAGAAACTGTATATTTAGAGGATAGTAGTTTTACACAAGAACAATTAAAGGAACTAGAGGAAGGAGAAGCAGTTTTTATTCCAGAAGATTAAATTAAAAAGTACTTAGTGATATCTAAGTACTTTTCTATTTTGGTGAAGGACTAGACTTATTTATAAATTAGATTAATATACATTTTTGTGATGTATGTTACTTGAATATTTAGATAGATTGATATTTTAAAGAAGAAATTTGTTCTATTTTGTTTAATGCATCTATATAAGCTTTTGCACTAGCTACTATTGTATCTACATCTATATCATTTCCATTGATTGTGATGTTTTTCCCAGATAATCGTACATGAATTTCTCCTTGTGCATCTGTGCCAGGAGTTACAGATTTTACACTATATAAATCCATTTTATAATAAGTATTGGTAGCTTTTTTTATGGAATCAAAAATAGCATCAATTGTTCCATTGCCTTCACCATCATGAGTAATTAAATTTCCATTCACAGTCAAAGATATAGTTGCTTTGTGTATTTTTTTCTTATAATTGGTAGTTGTTGTTATATTTATAAATTCAAATTTATTATTTTCTTTTTTGGTCCTTTGATGAGAATACAGTGATAATAAATCATCATCAAATATTTCATGTTTATTATCGGCCAAATTTTTAAACTCTTTGAAAATATTATCAAATATAAGGTCTGTTTCAAAAGTAATTCCTAATTTATTGAATTTAGTTTTTAAAGCTGCTCTACCGGAATGTTTTCCTAGTACCATTCGGTTTTCTTTCCATCCTACATCAGTAGCCTTCATGATTTCGTAAGTTTCTCTATTTTTTAGAATCCCATCTTGATGAATTCCAGCTTCATGAGCAAAAGCATTTAATCCGACTATAGCCTTATTTGCTTGCACATGCATACCTGTAATATTAGAAACAAGTTTACTTAAAGGTACTAAATTTTTTGTATTTATATTTGTTTCGCAGTTAAATAAATCATGTCTAGTTTTTAAACTCATAACAATTTCTTCAAGAGATGCATTACCAGCGCGTTCGCCTATTCCATTAATAGTACATTCTACTTGATTTGCTCCAGCTCTTATTGCACTGAGTGAGTTAGCTACAGCCATACCTAAATCATTATGACAGTGAACTGAAAAAATAGCTTTATTTGAATTTTTAATATTTTTTATTAGATAACTGATAAGCTCAAAAACTTCACTAGGTGTTGAATATCCTACGGTATCTGGTATGTTTATGGTTGTGGCACCTGCATTAATAACTGCTTCAAAAATTTCACATAAAAATTTAGGATCACTTCGAAAAGCATCTTCTGCAGAAAATTCAATATCATTTGTATATTTTTTTGCTAATATAATAGCTTTTACAGCTTTTTCAAGAACTTCATTTTTATTCATTTTTAGCTTAGTTTCCATGTGAATTTTGGATGTTGCTATAAAAGTATGAATTCTAGATTTATTTGCATATCGTAAGGCTTTCCCAGCAAGATTTATGTCATTTTCATGTGCTCTAGAAAGTGCGCATATAGTAGAATTTTTTATTTTTTTTGCAATCTGAGATACTGATTCAAAATCACCTTTGCTAGCAGCTGGAAAACCAGCCTCTATTACATCGACTTTCATATTTTCTAATGATAATGCAATTTGAAGTTTTTCTTCAAGTGTCATAGATGCTCCAGGGCTTTGTTCACCATCTCTTAATGTTGTATCAAAAATGATTATTTTATCGGTCATAATGTCTATGAATTAATAATAAAAATATTAGTAGGGAGTCTGTGTTTTTAAATTCTTTATAAAATCTTTTAGAAATTAAAAACAAAATTATCATAGGGGAAAGGAGTGAAATACTCAGTAATATTTTTTATTTATTAGGAAATAAACTTCGTATTCTTTTTAAAGTATAGCATGAAATTTAATTTTATGTGGTATACTATAGTTGTAATTTTAAATAAGAATTGTTTATGAAATATAGATATTGTCCACAATGTGGAGTTGAATTTATCAAAGATGAGCAAGAGAGGTTTGATAATGATCAAAAAAATATTTCATGCAAAAAATGTCCTTTTGTTTTTTATAATAATCCAAGTCCAGCAGTTTCAGCAATAATTAGAAATAATAAAGGAGAGGTTCTTCTTACAAAAAGAGGTATAGAGCCATTTAAAGGATGCTGGGATTTACCAGGTGGTTTTATAGATAATGGAGAATCTCCAGAAGAAGCAATTTATAGAGAGTTAGAAGAGGAACTTGGTATTAAAAAAATGAATAAAATAGAAATGTGTGATATGTTTAATGTTGATTATGTTAATGAAGGTCGGGAAGATGAGAGAATTCAAGTTTTAACTATAGTGTTTGAAATTAGCATAGATGAATCGGAAATAAGCGGTGCAAATGATGATGTGGAAGAATATAAATTTTTTAATATTAAAGAATTTCCAGAAAAAATTGCATTTTTTGAACAAAAACAGTTTTTTAAAGCTTATTTTTAAAAATTTTTAAAAAATATAAACTTAATAACTAATAATAATTATCATCAGTATGGAAAGATATGAGCATAAAAATGTAGAAAAGAAATGGCAGAAAAAATGGGAAGAAACTAATATTTATAAAACAAAAGATAGAGTAGAAGGTAAAGAAAATTTCTATTCTCTTGTTGAATTTCCGTATCCTTCAGGAAATCTACATGTTGGTCATTGGTATGCATATGCTATTCCAGATATCTACACACGCTTTATGAGAATGATGGGAAAAAATATTTTATTTCCTATTGGTTTTGATGCATTTGGATTACCTGCTGAGAATGCAGCTATAAAAAATAATGTGAATCCTAAAGATTGGACTGAAAAAAATATTGATTATATGAGAGGTCAAATAAAGTCTATGGGAGCTAGTTATGATTGGTCTAGGGAGGTTGTAACTTGCAGAGAAGATTATTATAGATGGACTCAATGGTTATTTATACAATTATTTAATGCTGGACTTGTAGAGCATAATAAAACAGAAGCTAATTGGTGTTCTAGTTGCAAAACAGTGCTAGCAAATGAACAGGTTATAGATGGTCAATGCGAAAGATGTGACACAGAAGTTTTTAAAAAAGAAATGCCACAATGGAAAATAAAAATTACTAAATATGCAGATAGATTAATAGATGATCTAGATGAATTAGATTGGCCAGAAGAAATTAAGATCTCGCAAAAAAATTGGATTGGACGAAGTGAGGGTTCTGAAATTGAATTTGATATTATTAATAGTGAGGAAAAAATAAAAGTATTTACAACACGTCCCGATACTCTTTTTGGTGTAACGTATTTAGTAATTGCACCAGAACATCAACTCATAAAGAATCTTAGAGATAAAATTAAAAATATAGAAGATGTTCAAAAATATATAAATGAAACAAAAAAGAAATCAGAAATTGAGCGAATATCAGATAAGAAAGATAAGACTGGAATTAAACTTGAGGGCATAGAAGTGAAAAATTCAATAAATGGAGAAGTATTACCAGTTTTTATAGCAGATTATGTTATGGTTGGATATGGTACTGGAGCTATTATGGCTGTGCCAGCTCATGATCAAAGGGATTTTGAATTTGCAAAAAAGTTTAATTTAAATATAAGACAGGTTGTAGTACCATGTTATAAAAGTAAGGATAATCCTCCAAAAAAAGGCCTGAAAGAGATTGAAAGGGATACTGTTATAGTTTATTTAAAAGATAAAAGTACCAATAAATACGCATTACTTAATTGGCATAAAACTCTTGAAGGAGTAACTACCAGTGTTATGGGAGGAATTGAATTTGGACAAACTCCACAAGAAGCAGCGGAAACTGAAATAAAAGAAGAAACTGGTATTTTGAATGCTAAGTTTGTTAAAAAAATAAACTTAAGAATAGATGGGAAATATTGCGCATCACATAAGAATCAAAATAGATTAGCCAAATATCAAACTTTTTTATTTGAAGTAGAAAATTTACAAGAACAAGTAGATATTGACAAACGTGAACAAAATATACATACATTAATTTGGGTTGATGAAGATAAGGTTGATAGTGCACTTACTACTCATGACCATAAATTATTATGGAATCAAATTAAAAAGGAAACTGCTATTACAGGTAATGGTAGAATGATAAATTCCGAAAAATACAATAATAGAAATAATGAAGAAATAAAAAAAGAAATAACTCAACAAGCAGGGGGTAAAATCACAAAGACATACAAGCTTAGAGATTGGGGGGTCAGTCGTCAAAGATATTGGGGGTGTCCAATACCGATAGTTTATTGTGAAGATTGTGGATATCAAACTATTTCCAATGAGGAATTACCAGTAACATTGCCTGATGTTGAAAATTACTTACCTAACAGTGATGGAAGGAGTCCTATATCAAAAAATGAAGATTTTGTAAAAACTAAATGTCCTAAATGCATGAAGTCTGCTTTCAGAGAAACAGATACATTAGATACTTTTGTTGATAGTAGTTGGTATTTTTTGAGATATTGCGATGTAAATAATGATAATGAATTTGCTTCTGTGGAAAAATTGATTAATTTTATGCCTGTTGATTTTTATAGTGGAGGTGCAGAACACACTACTATGCACTTGCTTTATTCTAGATTTTTTCATAAAGCTTTATTTGACTTGAAACTTGTAAAAGAAAAAGAGCCGTTTACAAAAAGAATGAATAGAGGACTTATTTTAGGTCCAGATGGAAATAAAATGTCAAAATCTAAAGGTAACGTTATAAATCCTGATGATATAATTGAAAAATTAGGAGCAGACACAATGAGAATTTATCTTGCTTTTATAGGTCCATATAATAAAGTAGGTTCTTATCCATGGAATCCAGAAAGTATAATAGGAATTAGGCGATTTATTGAGCGTGTATGGAAATTACAATATATTTTATCGGATATAAATAATGAAAAAGTTGATATAGCTTTGAATAAAATATTGAATCAAGTGAGCAGTAGCTTAAGTAACGTTAAGATAAATACCGGTGTTTCAGCTATGATGTCTTTTGTTAATTTTGTAGAAAAAGAAAAAGAAATAAATAAAGATCAGTTAGAATTATTTATTAAAATATTATCACCATTTGCTCCTCATATAGCTGAAGAACTATGGGAAATATTAGGTCATAGAAATTCAATTCATTTAGAAAATTGGCCAAAAGTTAATAAGAATTTATTAATTGAAGATAGTTTAGAGTTAGTTATTCAAATTAATGGAAAAGTTAGGGATAAAATCTTTATTAAAGCTGGACAAAAAGATAATAAATTAAAAGAAATATCTTTAAGTAGTTTAAAAGTTAAAACTTTTATAGGAGATAAAAAAATTAAAAGAGTGATAATTATACAAGGCAAATTAGTAAATATAGTTATTTAATTAAAAAAATTATTTACCTTATTAATCTAGTTGAATAATAAAAAATTATTAAATTTTCTCAATTCTACTTACGCATAGAAATAAAAATCAAAAGGATTTTAATTAATTATGGATATATTGAGTATAAAGACACATATTTAGATAATGAATAATCAGATATTGATATAGTATTAGTTTAGTTACATATCATATAGATTGTTGTTGCAAAAAAGCTATTAAATAAATTTTAAAAAAATCAAAATGGGAATATTCTATTTTGAATAAGTTTATAATTCATCTATTTATAAATGGAAAGGAAACAAAATAGAATATTGGACTTATTATAGATAGTGGAGTTAATAGAATATATCAGACTAGTGAAATACTATTTGTTTTTAGAATGATTGTAAATGGGATGTTATTTTTTTATTAGTACCTAATCATGGAACAATGTGCTTTTTGTAAAAGAAATAGGAATAAAATTAGTGATGCTAATTCATTTTGATAATTATAATCATCCTACTAATTTTAAATTAGTTAAAAAATAATTTAAGATACAAAATGTGAACTATAAATTTTGAGAAATAAATGATATTTTAGAATTATAAATTATTTAGTAAGTGTCTTAATGTCTTTTTCATGAAGAACTTCTACTATTGTTCTATCATTTTGTATTTTTTTTATTGAGACTGTCTTTTTAGAATTTTTAGGTATAAGTAAGTCTTCTTTTAAAATAGTAATATCTGAATCATTTTTTATTATGTAAGTAAATTTATCAGTAGAGGTGTAATTTTCAATTTCAAAGTTTAAATTAGCTGAGACAGGATTTGGTTCGATGAATGAGATTGTCCACCAAGATTTATTATATGAGTAACTATGTTGCGTATTTTCAATCCAAAATAAAAATATAACACTAGATAAAAGCATTAATACGATTGCAAATATGATTTGTGATGTTTGTGATTTTAACATAAATTATTTTTTCCAATAAATACTTGAGTTATTATTTTCATAAACTTTTACAAAGTTTAAATTCCTGTTGAATTTTTCTCCATCTTCTGATGTATCTATCATAACAGGACCGATGTTTAATGAAGTAAAACAATCTTTTGATAAATCAGTACCTGGATTAGAAATCATTTCAAGTGTGCAATGTTCACGATTAGGGTGTGATTCATAGCGTCTAAAATAACTTCTGGACAATGGATTGGAATAATTAGTTGCAAGAAATACTTTTATCCAAGTATCAGATGTTATGTAGTTATGATCTTTTAAAACCCAAGTAGATTCTTGTATGTTCTTGCTTAGATATTGAGCAGCATGAAAAGTTTGAACTGCTTCTTCAGTCTTGGATAATTCCTTTAGTGAGTTATTTGAGTCGAGTAACCCATCAGAAAAAATAAATAAAAATAGCATAACTAAAACTGTAGTGGAAATATTTTTTGGTAAAGACTTTGGAATATAAAAAAGTAACCAACTCAGTAAGAAGCCACCAATGATTGCAGAGGGAAATGCTATATAGGTTGCTATTCTACTTGATATTATATTAACTTTTAGTATTGCAGGATAGGAAATCATTATGAATATAATACCAAACCAACCTAGAATAATAGCTCTTGTGTAGGACAGTTTAAAATAAAGTTCAGTCTTGAGTGTTTTGCGGATATTTACTATATATCGATTTTTTGAAAATAGTATTAAGGATAATAAGAATCCAGCTATAGCAAAAGAAAGTCTTGCATCGCCGATCATGGTCTTTAATTGTGTAAATTTAATTCCTGTTCTAGTTGATTTATTAGGAGCTCCTGTTGCGGAAGAGATTGCTTCAGTGTTTAGATAACTTGGTGTATATATAAATATTAAAAATAAAGAAGATAACGTTATAAGAAGAAGTAGTACAGGAGAAGTCATTAGATATTTCCAAGATTTTGCAATTTTTGGTATTTTTCTCCAGTTAGTTATAAATAATGTTATAAATATTCCAAATAGGGAATATGCAAGTATGAATGTTGATAAATGATGAGTATATATCAATGTGATAAGTAGTAAAAATACTACCAACATTGAGTTTCTGGATTTTTTAGTAAAAGAGATATATAGAAAAAATATAATACTCACTATAAGTAAATTTCCAAATATATTACCAATAACACCACCACTCACAAATTTTGCTTGTGCTCCTGATATTGCATAAAGAGGTCCAATTAGTATAAATGAAAAAATAGCAGAGTTTTTTCCAAAAGGTAATTTGTGAAATAATCGTAATGACAGTATAAATAATGCAAATGCTGTAAAAATATTGATAATAAGAAGTACAAGAGATGGAAATGCACTCACTACAGAAAGTTCAGTTAGTAATGAGATAACTACAAATATAATATGCTCTCCTATTATGAAGTCTGCAATAGGTTGTGATTCAGTAAAGTTAGCTACACTAGTATTGGCAGATTCAATATTGTCAGGGATAACTTTTATTTTTGAATAGGTTACTAATTCTTCAGAGGATATAATTTTTTCTACCCAAAACATATGATGTCCAAGATCTGTCGCTGTAGGAAAAATGGTATTTACTAAAAAGGTAGTCTTTATGAATATCATTAGAGCAATAGATAATATCAATATAGATACTTGTTTTCTAGAGAAAGTTTCGAAGTAAGGAATTGGTAAATGTCTTTGTTTTTTTATCTTTAATAAAATGATTTCAATCAATAAGATGATGACTAGAATTATAGAGATATTTATTTGAGTTATAGATATTCCAAGCTTTCCTGATATAAGAATAGATAATGTTACAATAGAGAGGCTCATTGGTACACTAAGTGCAAAAATTTCTAATTTGGATAAAGTTGTTTTTAGTAAGAAATTCAAAAACAACCAACCTGGTAAGAATAAAGTCAGGATGAATATAAGTATTAAAATAATATTTGAAATCAATATGCTATCCATAAATCTAGTGTACTAGTTAATAACTACATTGACAAGGATTTATTTTACATATAACATCATAGTACACTGAATTATAAATTGATATGTCTAGTGTGATACAATATAGATATGAAAAAAAATATAAGTAATAATAAAAAATTGATTGATAAGATTGATTATCCGAATGATCTCAAAAAATTAAAAAGAAGTGAATTGAAACAAGTGTCGGATGAGATTAGGGAATATATTATAAGTACAATAAAAAAATCAGGAGGTCATTTTGCTTCTAATTTGGGAGTTGTTGAGTTAGCAGTGGCTATTCATTATGTTTTCAATGCACCAAAGGATAGAATTATTTGGGATGTGGGACATCAGGCGTATGCTCATAAAGTTCTTACAGGCAGAAGAGATAAGCTTAGTACAATTCGTAGTAAAGATGGTATTATGCCTTTTCCTTCTAGAGAAGAGAGTGAATATGATGCTTTTGGTGTAGGTCATTCTAGTACGTCTATTGGGGCCGGAATTGGTATGGCATTAGCACAGGATTTAGAGAATTCTTCAAAAATTGTATCTATAATAGGCGACGGAGCACTTACTGCTGGAATGGCTTTTGAAGCTTTGAATCATGGAGGTGAAAAAAAAGCTGATATGCTAGTAATTTTGAATGATAATAAAATGTCTATTTCACCCAATGTGGGTGGACTTAGTGAGTATCTTACTAGACTTATTTCTTCATCTAAGTATACTTGCATGAGAGAAAGGGGTAAAAAGATTTTATCTCATACTCCAACTGTGAAAGATTTTATAAAAAGGACTGAATTACATGCAAAAGGTTCAATTTTGCCGGGTACATTATTTGAGGAGTTAGGTTGGGCTTATTTTGGACCTATAGATGCTCATGATGTAGATGTTCTTGTGGATGTGCTTAGTAATTTAAGAAAGATAAAAGGTCCAAAATTTCTACATATAATTTCAAAAAAGGGAAAAGGGTGTTCTAATGCTATGAATAATTGTACAGAAATGCATGCTATTTCAGCAGAGATTAGGGATGTTAATAATATGACTGAAGTAAAAAAGAAAAAATATACTAGTATTTTTTCTGATTGGATTTGTGAAAAAGCTAAAAATGATAAAGATGTTCATGCTATAACTCCAGCTATGTGCACAGGTTCAGGGCTTGTGGATTTTGAAAAAAACTTTCCAAAAAGATATCATGATGTAGGAATTGCCGAACAGCATGCTGTAACACTTGCTGCAGGACTTGCATGTGAAGGTAAGAAACCAGTAGTTGCGATATATTCAACATTTTTGCAGCGTGCATACGATCAACTTTTGCATGATGTAGCATTGCAGAATTTAAATGTATTATTTGCAATTGATAGAGCAGGTGTTGTTGGGCCTGATGGAGCAACTCATGCAGGAAGCTTTGATATTTCGTTTTTGAGAATTATACCAAATATGGTAATAATGACACCATCAAGCGGAGAGGAATGTAAAAAAATGTTAGAATTTGGATATGAGTTTGACGGTGTGGTTGCAGTTAGATATCCTAGAGGTGAGGCTCATAAAAAAGTAGGAAAAAATGATGAGATTGAGCTTGGAAAGGCTGAGGTTTTAAATAAAGGTAGAAAAATTGCAATTTTAGCCTTTGGTCAGTTTGCTTCAACTTGTTATATTTTGGCAAAGGAAAAGAATATAACATTAGTTAATATGCGATTTGTAAAGCCAATGGATGTTGCTCTAATAAAAGAGTTATCAAGGACTCATGATGTATTTATCACTATTGAGGATAATGTTAAAGCTGGCGGTGCTGGAAGTGCTGTTAATGAGATTATTTTAAATAATAACTTAGAGGTAAAAGTTTCAAATTTAGGCTTGCCTGATAGATTTCAAAAGCATGGTTCAAGAGAGGAGTCGCTTAAAGATGCTGGATTAGATGAGGATAATATAAGAAAAGAAATTGAAAAATTTTTGTAATAAATTGAACAAAGTTATGTCGATTAAAGAAATAATAACTGTAGCGCCTAGAGGTTTTTGTGCTGGTGTGACTAGATCTATTGATACAGTAAAAGAATGTATAGAAGCATTTGGAGCACCAGTGTATACAAAGCATGCAATTGTTCACAATAAAACAGTGATTGCAGATTTAGAAGAAATTGGTGTTATAACAGTTGAAACAGTTGATGAGATACCAAGTGGTTCTGTTGCAGTTTTTAGTGCACACGGCTCTCCTCCGGAGCATTTTGAGCAAGCTAGAGAAAAGGATATAAAAGTCATAGATGCAACATGTCCTCTTGTTACCAAGGTTCATATAGAGATTGTGAGATATGTTAAAGATGGAAAAAATATCGTATACATTGGACACAAAAAACATATAGAAGGACTGGGAGTTATAGGGGAGGCTAAGAAAATGGGAGTTATTGTACCAATAGTTGATACAGTAGAAGATGTCGAGAATAATTTGAAATATGACAAAAGCGCAGAATTGGTGATACTTACTCAGACTACATTGAGCATAGAGGAGGCTAAAAAAGTTATAAAAGCAATAAAGAAAAAGTATAAAAATACAATAGAACCTCCTGCAAGAGATATTTGTTATGCAACAACAAATAGACAAAAAGCTATAAAAGAACTTGCGAAAGAATCTGATATTATACTTGTAGTGGGATCAAAAACTTCATCTAATTCAAATAAATTAGTAGATGTAGCAAGAGAAAATGGAATAGATGCTTATTTAATAGATACAGTAGAGGAAATTCAGGAAAAATGGCTAGAAGGAAAAGAAAGATTGGGATTAAGTGCAGGAGCGAGTGCCCCTGAATACAAAGTTCAGGAGATAATAGATTATTTTAAGAAAAACTTTGGAGTAAATCATAAAAAACTTGAATTACAAAAAGAGAATATGAAATTTACGAAGCCAGCAGAATTACTCAAGGAGAAAGAAGAATTAAATAAATAATTATGAAAATAATAACCTGGAATGTTAATAGTGTGCGTTCTGTGGAAAAAAAAGGAGAATTGCAATCATTAGATAAAAAAGAAAAACCAGATATTTTATTATTACAAGAAACTAGAGGGAATATTGAGCAGTTTTCTAGTTATTTAGCAAATAATCCGGAATATGATCAATACTATCATAGTGCAGAAAAAAAGGGTTATGCAGGAACAGGAATTTGGATAAAAAAAGAATTTGTAATGATGTGCAAAAATGTTAAATTTAATACAGAAGTACCACATTTGCCAAATTCAGATGAAGGCAGAGTTTCTCATGTTTCATTTTTCTTTGAAGGTAATAACTATGATGTACTTTCTATTTATTTTCCAAATGGAGGAAAAAGTAAAAAAGCTTGGAATGATAAGCTTGTATTTTTTGATAAAATTTTGGATTATATGAATAAATTGAGAGATGATAAACATATTGTAATAGTTGGAGGAGATATGAATGTTGCTCATACAGAAATTGATTTATCAAATCCAAAGGCAAATGATGGAAAGATAGGATTTCATCCAGATGAGAGAGCTTGGTTTTCAAGAGTTATTGAGAATGGTTGGTGCGATGTGTGGAGAAGTTTAAATACAAATGTCACAGAAGTTTATTCATGGTGGAGTTCTATAACCAAAGCACGCAATAGAAATGTGGGTTGGCGATTGGATTATTTTTTCTTAGACAAAAAATTACTAGAAAATACAATGAATGTAAAGTATTTAAATCAACAGTTTGGTTCGGATCATTGTCCTTTACGTATGGAGATTAAAATATAAATCATAGATTTATTTTAATCTGTTGATACTTACTCGAATGATGCATAATATTAATTGTAAGAAATTTATTATTAAATCAACAAAAACAAAAGACAAATTAATAAATTGTTCTTTAATATTAATAATGAAAGATATAAAATATAATAGTAATGTTTCTTATAAACTCAAATACACAAGCAAAGAGGGTTCATATTTGTGAATAGCTCTACACATATAAGATATATATTAAACTAGTATAAATTGTGATTCTTATTAGAAGAAGATGGATATGTTACATTAAAAAAGTGAGGTAAGTTCTATTTGAGAAAAAATAATGCACAAAGTTAAAGGGTATAATTGCTATAGATATAGGATGGGTATTAGATTTATTATGTAGGTAATAAAATTTGTAGATTTTAGTTGACAACTTTATAAAAACTTAGGTTAAGTAGGCATATTAATATGTATTTTTGTAGCAATAAAATAAAGTTACTAGGGAAGAATAATCATATCTGATGAAATAAACTTTGATGACTTAGTATATGCTATACTAGATTCTTATTTATCTTTCATAATCAAATCTAAGCTTAATTATAATTATGTAAAAAAATAAAAAGAGTACATTAAGTTTGATGTAAAAGTATAAATTTATAAATATATATAAAAATCAGGAGAAACAGCTAATAGATTAAATAATGTAAGTAACTATGTTTTTTTATGAAATTACAATACAAAACTCAGAAGTAAGGTATTGTTTTTACAAAAGACAGGATAGATTTTTAGAAAAATATTCAAAAGTTGCTCAAAAAAAGTAATATATGAGATTTCTAAGGAAAGTTATGTTAATCAAGATATTCTGAAAAAAACTACACATCTAGATAGACAAGTAAATTGGAATAAATAAATATAAATTTATTTAAAACAATTTTGTAAGATATAACGAATAGGTATTCCTATGTGTGACTATGCGCTAACTATTACAGGGATTAAATATTTATAAATAATAATTCCTAAGTTCAACAATTACTTGCAACACTCTAAATAAATATTAAACTAATTAAATAATAATTAGAAAATATTTATTTAGAGTGTTGCAAGTAATTGTTGAACTTAGGAATTATTATTTATAAATATTTAATCCCTGTAATAGTTAGCGCATAGTCAC
>CAMZLB010000049.1 GCA_947311515.1 Candidatus Moraniibacteriota bacterium
ATTGATTATACACATATTGATAAATAGCTTCATGAGAAATTCTCATTATTATCTTATTTCTAGGATAATCTTTTTTTATTCTTTCACTTATCTGTTCTGGAGACCAACCTAATTTTAGATTTTTATTAACATATTATTTTAGTTCTATGTATTTATCTATTTTAGAAATATTACCTCTATTAGATATTCTTTCCAAAGCTTTTATATAAGCTACGTTAGCAATATATTTACCTACTCCTCTAGATGGTTTACCATCTATTTCTCTGGAAATAGTGCTAACATTTCTATCTAATTCCTTAGCTATATTTCTCATACTAGTTCCATCTCTGTATCTTGCCTCTATAATTGTTCTTTCCCTTAAGTCTAATGGTGGTTTTTTCTTTTTTTACTCATAAATATTTTCTAATTATTATTTAATTAGTTTAATATTTATTTAGAGTGTTGCAAGTAATTGTTGAACTTAGGATTCATAAATATAACATTAGAATCCGCTACATTGCTTATATTTCTGCAGGATAAAGATAACTAATTAAATTAATTATTCTATTAGAATATTCCTATATACTCCACTTGTCTTCTACTACTCCTTTATCATATCATATTTGTTCTGTAGCATATGAACATTCTTCTATAATTTAATCTATAAACTTTTAGATGAATATTGTGTTTTTCTGGTGTTGCTATAGTGCACAGTTCTCTGGAACAGTCGTCATACCTACAGACAAGTTTAAATCTTTCTTAGTTCTCCTTAGGATAGTATCTAATTAGCATCGATATGAACCATGTCTCTAGTATAACTATTATTATATAATCTAACGTTTCAGCGTATCTGATGTTTGTCTCCATCATTATTTTATCATTTTAATAGTTGGATACAAATATACTATATTAGGCGAGGTTTTTTCTAATAAGCAACAGAAGGAAAATAAAGTTCAACATTCCCAAAACATATTTATACGTCTCTTTTTTATTTATCAAGTGAACATTTTATCCTCTTTTCTAGAATTTTTTCAAAAGATTTCATGACATCCTTTTTACTGATGTTTGACGTATCAATGATCCTTACCCCAAAATTATTTGCTTGATTGCGAAGATATTTTAACCAATTTTTCATATCGTCATTTAATAGTTCTGGTTGATTTCTATTATTAGTAAGCCTCTTTCCCATCACTTCTTCATTACAATCAACTAAAATAATCTCATAATTAGAAAAATTGTTTTGAAAAAATCCATCCTTTATAAATTCTAAATTTACTTGTCCTTCAAAAATTATCATATTATTATCCTGATATTCATTTAGCATTTTTTTAATCCATTGGTAGATCATTTCTTTTTGCCAATTTTCTTCAGACCCAAATTGCTCTACCATTTCTTTTGGAGTTGGCACTCCAATAGAATCAAAATGCAAAAAAATCCAATTATTTTTCTTACTATATTTATCTTTTAAACTTTGAATAAGAGTTGTTTTTCCTACGCCAGAAGCACCTGTTATAAAAAAAATGTTTTTCATATTAATTTTTTAAAAAGTAAATTTTTAACTCGTTCCTCATTCTAAAAAAGACTTGGAAATATGTCCCATAACTTGTTTTTAATTTTTCTTGAATCTTAACTTCTAGTTTAATCAATTTTCTAAATCCATATTTAAAACAACAATACATTTCGTTTATAAAATTATGAATACTAAAATTTTTTTCTTCCCCTGTATAATATTTTATTAACTGCAGATCTTGATATGTATTTTTTTATCAAATCACATTTTCTCATATATCTTGTATAATAGTCGTCTTTTTTTCTTTGTGATAAATTAACTTTGTGTGCTAGCTTTGCTATAGCAGATCCTATTTTTGTGTATTACTATATTATTTAAGTTTACAAATTACACTTTACAATAACCTAAAAGTATCAGACTACTAAAAATTAGATAACTAACTTCTTCTGAGATAAATGGAAATAGGGCTGATTTATAGAAGTTTACAGCCTTTTCTTGAGGAAATAAAAAATACTCTTTAGAGTATTTTTTATTTGATAACTATTTTTTGTCTTCTTTTATTCCTGCAGACTCTTCCTTTTTATCCTCAACTTCTTCTACTTCTTTGTGTTTAATTTTCTTCTTTCTCTTTTCTCCTTTTATAATACCTTCTCTCACTAATAAATTATAAACACTATCTGATGGTTGAGCACCGTTTTTCAAAAAAGTTTCAATTTCATTCTTTTTTAGAACACTAACTTTTCGATGTGGGTCATAACTTCCAACAATTTTCACATGACGTCCACCTGGTGCTTTAGTTTTCTCCTGAACCACTACTCTATACTGTGCATAGTTCTTTCTACCTACGCGATTAAAACGTATAACTAACATAAAAAATTACATTTAATATAATAAACAAACAGTTCTTTAAAATTCGACTCCTAAGTCAGCATCTTAAAAAACCTATTTCTAACGGATGTACGCCATAAGAAATATGAAACATGTACATCGATAATATCAAATATATACACAAAAGTCAAATTTAATGAACCTAAGTTCAACAATTACTTGTAACACTCTAAATAAATATTAAACTAATTAAATAATAATTAGAAAATATTTATGAGTAAAAAAAGAAAAAACCACCATTAGACTTAAG
>CAMZLB010000050.1 GCA_947311515.1 Candidatus Moraniibacteriota bacterium
AATAATAATAATAATAGTAACAACAAAACACAAAGCGACATTTTGTAAGAACTAAAAGACGACGACTAAAACTACCTTGCAGGTTTGGCATTCGTCCAAATTTAGGAAAGTTGAACACTGGAAGTGGGGAGTTAAGCAACCTAAGTTTTACTACAACTCGCTAATTTGCATAACCTAACCCAAGGAACAAAATAGCATATTTACACGACCAGTTTAAATTTTAGTGGTGTTGCTACCAGCCAATTAATATGGTAAGAATATAATTGTACGAAAAACATACAAACAAAACAAGAGATAAAAACAAAGAATAAAAAAATAATCACCAATCCACGGAAAGTTTCTCCCCTTTTCTTATAAATTCTTTACATAATTTAATTTTTTTTATTCCTGCTTCATCTGTGTTAAATGTGTAGCTTGGAGTTGTGTCATCGGTTGGAGTTGGGACTGGTGTTTTTTGTGTTAGTGTTGGCGCTGTCGTGTCAATTGTAAATTCTAAAATAGTTAATGTGTTTGATATGTTTCCTACTGCATCTGTTACTATTATTGTACAGTTATTATATGTTCCTGGTGATAATTCATTTAGAGTTATTATATTGTCTCCTGCTATTGCGTTTGTTGTAACACTTGAACAGCTTCCTCCATATGTTATTATTCCTTCTTCATCTGTATTGAATGTGTAGTTTGGTGTCGTATCGAAAGTTGAACCTATTAGAGTTTGCTCTGAAAGTATTGGAGCTTGACAATCAGATTGTGCTCCTCCGTCTGTTATTGTCCAATTATGTCCTGTTGCTGATGTCATATTATCATGAGCTGTAACGGCACAATATTTTGAATTTCCACCATTAAAATTTACTCCATTTTTTAATGTCTGTGCATTCCAACCATTTAATAGAGCGTCATAATTAACAGTTGACAAAGTTACCCCTTCAAACATTTGATACATAGATACTACCTTCTCTGTGTTCCAATTTCCTATATCTTGATTAAAAGATGTAGCGCCAGAAAACATTTGATACATATATTCTACCTTCTCTGTATTCCAATTTCCTATATCTTGATTGAAGGCGGAGGCAAAGTGGAACATACCGTTCATATCTGTCACTTGACTAGTATTCCAATTTCCGATATTTTGATTGAAGGCGGAGGTGTAGTAGAACATCCGCTTCATATTTGTTATACTGCTCGTATCCCAAGAGCTGATGTCTTGGTTAAAGGCGGAGGCGGAGAGAAACATATTACCCATATTTGCCACACTAGACAAGTCAGGACTATCCGTTGCCCAAGCTGGTACTACTCCACCACCGTTGTCTATGGCTGTAGCTGAATTTAGATTAGAACAACCACGGAAAGCACTATACATAGAAGTCCAATGAGTTGTCCCCCATTGGTTTACTGAAAGAATTTTGTCTTTGTCTCCACTATTGTTAAAATAAATTCTTGGGAAACCTGTGTGATTAATCAAATCATTGTGTTTAATTCTAATAGTATACGTTCCAGTATTTCCTGCCCCATAGTCACAGGTGTAGCTTCCTGTTTGTCCCGTAACTTCATCAACACCATCGTTATCACAATCTACGCTGTAATTATATCCACCTCCTACTGTTGGAATGGTGAATTGCGTGTCTGTAGAATCTCCTATATTATCTGTTTTTACCGTAATCACAAAATCATCTACTGGTGCAGCAAACACACCAGTCGTCATTGCAAAAAATACAAAAGCCATCATCGGCAAAATGTACAAGAACTTTTTCATATTTTTTTGTTTTAATTATTTAATATTTTTATTATATCACATCAAAAGGAAGGAAGGAAAAGTTATCCACATAACCAGAAAATACTGAATCTATATCAGTATTTTTTGTGTCTTCACTTTATTTAATTCGTCTGTGCATAGAATGCTGGTACTTCATCTATAAATTCAAAGACTGAATTGTTTTTTAAGTTTAGTGATTTATTTAAAAGTTTTACAGAAACTTCTAAAGTATAATGATGTCTGAATTTTGTTTCAAAAATTTTCACACACAGTAAACTTACTTTATTCTTGTTCTTTTTTTATAGCTTCTATTTGAGATTTCATACCTTTCATTTGATTTTTAAAAATTACACATTGATCCACAAATTGTATGCCATTAGGTACTTCAAAATTACCTTCAGTTGAAGGCTTGCAACTTATTTTTCCAGCTTTCATTTCTTTTTCTATAGTTTCTACTGAAAAATCATCAAAAACTTCAGCTCCTTGTGTTTCTGGTAAATTTAAATCTTTTTGAATTTCAGAAAAACAATTTTTCTGAAATTTCACACCCTCATTCATAGTCTCAGGATTCCAAGTATACATCACACCGTCATTCATGAGAACAATTTGCTTTCTACCATCTGTCTCACCCTCTGAACGAAAATTTAAACCATTTGTATATGTTATCCATCCATCATCAGCTTCACATTTAACAGACGCTCCTCCATTTAATACATTTTTCAATCCTCCTACAATACCATCTTTTTTATCAGCTATTTCTTTACCCTGTTCTACCAATTCTCTACCTTGTTTGATTAACTCTTTACCTTCATTCAGAGAAGTTTCTATACTATTTTTAGTTTCTTTAATTTCCTTTAATTTTTCTCCACAACCACCCATCATAAGAGTACTCCCAACTAAAACTACCAACATCAAACTTTTAAATCCTAATACTTTCATATTTTTAAATAAATAATTTACTTTCTTTATTATATCACAATACATAATCTTTTTACAAAAAAACTATTTTGAAATCTATTCAATATCTTAATTTATTACCATAATTTTTGGAGTCTTATAGACATTTCTTAATCCATATATACCTTATATCCCTTTTTAATTTTCTTCTGAATTTTTTTATTTTCAAGTATTATTTTTTTTAATTCATCATAAGTTATTTCTCCTAAATAAACTATAATCTCCTGAATACTTATATTACCTCTGCAAATTATAGAAAAATTATTATTTTTATTCTTTAATCTTATATATTTATATGATCTTTTGATACCTGTTTTTATAATTCCTAGAGAATATTTGATTCCATTTTTCTCAAAAATATCTATCACTAGACTAGACTCATCTATATAACTAGAATGAGTCCCTTTTAAACTTTTTTTCATTAAGTTTTTTTTAAATTTACATTAAAACTTTTTTTAATTATCATATATTTAAGAAAAAACTGCAAAACTTACTAAACTAATATAACGTCAAAATTTAAAAATGGTATGATTTTATTTAATATTTCTTCAATAATTCGATAAGTTCATAAGTTGAGATAATTTTACCATCAGCTTCTGTTCTTTTCTTTAATTCTATACCACCCTTTTCCATAGATTTATTGGATAAAACTACTCGATAAGGAATACCTATTAAATCACTATCAGCAAATTTCTCACCAGGTCTTTTATCTCTATTATCCCATAGAACTTCAATATCATTGTCTTTTAGTATTTTATATAATTCCTCAGCTTTTTTATCTTGAGAAATACTTATAAGATGAACTTTAAATGGTGCTATGCTTTCTGGCCACACAAGTCCTTTTTCATCAGCAAATTTTTCTGCTATAACACCCATAACTCTAGTTATACCTATTCCATATGAACCTAGATAGACAGGTTTATTTTCGCCCCTTTCGTCTACAAAAGAGAGCTCCATATCTTTTGCTTTTTCTGTACCAAAATTGAAAATATTTCCAACTTCGGTTGCTTTATATGTTTTATACTTTTCTCCACTCAAAGGCTCTATATCACCATCCCTTGCCTTAGTAATATCATAAAATTCTTTTGGTTTCTCAATGTTAACACCAAAATTTACATTTATATTGTGATAATCAGTTTTATTTGCTCCCATTTCAAAATTAATTCTCCCATCTGTAGAATAATCCCAGTATTTTTCAACATTATTTGGTAAATTCAACATTCCAGCATAACCAACCTTTGCTCCAGTTAATTCTTTTATACTTTCCTCACTCAAAAGCTCAAGATCATCTACTCTTATGATTTTTCTCAATTTCCCTTCATCAACATCTCTATCTCCCCTAACAGCAACTGCAATGATTCTAGTATCATCAGCTTTAAAAAGAATCGTTTTTGTAGTTTTTTCTACATCTATTTTCAAAAATTCAGCAAGTACTCCTACTCCAATTAAACCTTTCCCAAATATCTCCTGCATTTCTTTATTTATCTCATTTTTGTCTTGCTTGGTTTCTATTTTTAATTTTACGATTTCCTGATTTAAGTATTCATCTTTATTTGGAACCTTAAAAATCAAATCTTCTCCAACTTCTGCAATCGTCTGAAACTCATGTGAAAATTCTGTAAATGCTCCACCATCAGCAAAAACAATATGAGTATCCTCACCAATTCCAACTCTATTATAAAATTTATTATATGCAATTATAGCTCTTTGATAATATTCTTCAAGCTCTTCTTTATTTTTACAATATGAATACATATCTTTCATAACAAATTCACGACCTCTCATAATTCCAGATTTTGCCCTTTCTTCATTTCTAAGTTTCGTTTGAAACTGAAACACAGAAACAGGTAGGTCCTTATATGAATTTATGTGATTTATCATCATATTTGTAATAGGCTCTTCATGAGACCATCCAAAACCAATATCTTTTCCGCTTTTTAATTTTGATTTAAACCAAACATCCACAACATTATCATCCCAACGATTTGATTTTTGCCAAATCTGCTTTGATTGAAGTCCTGACATTATTATTTCTTCACTATCAATTTTTTGCATTTCTTCCCTTGCAATTTGTTTTATTTTTTCCAAAACCCTAAATCCCAATGGCAAATAAGAATAAACCCCTGCCATTTCTTTATGAATAAATCCTGCTCTAATTAAGAGTTTAGCATTTTTGCTCTGTTCATCTTTTGGTGTAAATTTTTGAGTTTTTGTAAATAATTGTGTTTGTTTCATGGTGTTGTAATTGTTATTTGTAAAAATTATATAAATATTTTTTATATAGAGTAAAAAACAAAACTTTTTTCAGAATCTGCTAAAATCATATTAAAAAAATCTAAGAATATCTTTTGCTGTAACTAAAATCATAAGAGCTATCAATATAAAGAAACTTATACCATGTATGTATCCTTCAAGTTTAGGGTCTACTGGACCTCCTTTTATTTTCTCTATTATCAAAAATAATATTCTACCACCATCAAGAGCTGGTATTGGTAGTATATTTATTATTCCTAGATTTAAGCTAAGTATTGCCATTAGGCTAAACAATGTCATTAATCCTAAATCAAAAGCTTTACCTGTCATCTCCGCAATACCAACTGGACCAGAAACATTCAATCCTTCAGGCATTCCATTACCTGTCACAAGTGAAGAAATCATCGTACCAAATGCATTAAGAGTCATATAAGTAGATACTCCAGTCCTCTCAAGTCCTTTCCAAATTGCGATATGCGGAGGGTATGTAACTGTAACTGTTTGAGCTATAGATGCTCCTAAAGGTCTTCCTTCCTTTTCTGTTCTCAAAGTTCCTTTTTTGATAAATTTATTTTCTCCCGTAAATCCATAAATAGAAACCATTTTTCCTGCATACTTTTCAGTCACAGAAATCAAATCATTTACTGTCGCAATTGCATAACAACTACCACCTGAGCAGATTTTTTCTATGGAATCTCCCATAGAGAGACCCATAGAGGCTGCTGGGGACTTATTATCTTTATCACTTTCATCTACTGTATTTATTTGAACTCTGGACTGACTAATTATTTTAGCATTCTTGGACTGTTCTCCTGCTAACTCAGTAGTACCAAACATTGCTATGACACTAAAAAGAAACCAAGCTAACACAAAGTTCATAAACACTCCTCCGACAAGAACCTTGAATCTAACCCAAAAAGATTTGGAACCAAAACTGTCTAGGTCTTTACTTACACCATCCTCGCCTTTTATGCGAACAAAGCCTCCAAGCGGTATCCAATTCATTGAATACAAAGTTTTATTCCCCATGTATTCTTTATTTCCTAAAACTAACTTCCATTTTCCTGTCTTCAGATCCTTGTATACACCACCCATTCTAGGGGGGAATCCAAAACCAAATTCATGACAAGTTATATCATTTCTGCGAGCAGTAACAAAATGTCCAGCTTCATGTATAAAAACTAAAAGTCCTAAGACAATTATAAATAGCATAACTGTAAAAATCATATCTTTTTTATTTAAATTTATTTATAAAACCATCCCTACTATAACATCTACTTAAAGAAAGTATACTCTAATTTTATAACTTATCCAAATGCAAACTTAGATAGTCATAATATCCTCTTCTTTTTTCTTTTTAATTTCATCAATTTTAGAATTATAAACACCTACAACTTTTTGTAAATCTTCCTTTGCAATAAATTTTTCATCTTCAGATGCATTTTCTTTTTTTTCTTGTGCTAATATTTCTTTCCAAATACTCTCCCTTACTCCTCTAATTCTAATTCTAGCCTCTTCAATCTTTTGATTTAAAATTTTTACTAAATCTTTCCTATTTTGTTCTGTCATTGGTGGTAATGAAATTCTAATCACTACACCATCATTTGCAGGTGAAACTCCTAAATCTGCTTTATTTATAGCTTGCTCAATTATATCCAATAAAGATTTATCCCATGGCTGAATAAGTATTTGTCTAGCTTCTGGTATAGTTATATTTGCAGCCTGCTTTAATTCTGTTGGAGTTCCATAATAATCAACTTTTAGATTTTCCACTAAACTTGCATTAGCACGCCCAGTGCGTAATTTATTGCACTCCGCATATAAATGCTCTATAGCATTTTCAAATTCAGATTTTTTACTACTAATTATTTCTGTATACATTTTTTATTACTTAAATTTATAATATCTTTAACTTTATAAGTCATCAAAATCCAAGAAAACTTTTTTTCTTTTTAGGTATTGATTTTAGTCCTAAATATATTTCTTGTGGATTATTATAACCATACATTGCTATAACAACATCCCTACTACTCTTTGTGTCAGTTATAGACCATTCATTTTCCTTGCCAGGTCTCACATACACATCCTTTCCAGCGACATACAGTATTCCATAACCTTCCGGAGCAGCGGCTAAGCCCCTTATAGGTAGACCTTTAGAAGATGCTATTATCTCAACTTCTTTCCATCTAGTTCCATAATCTTTAGAGACAAATAATCCTTCATCTGTCCCAACATACAAAACACCAGCAGCTTTTGGATGAGCCATAAAAGAATGTAGTATGCCTGTATAATTAATTTTTCCAACTTCATCGTTCTTTTTCTTTTTACACTCGTATCTAGATTCAGAATTTTTACACTCTTTTTCTATTCTTTCTTTTATTGATTTTAGTTCTTTTTTAGACACTTCAACTAAACTTTCCCAATTATCCCCGCCATCATTTGAACGTAAAATTTCATTTTTCTCTGCATATACATACACTATAGAAGGATCCTTTGCATCAAATGCTATTCTTGAAATATCTTTTTTTTCACTAAGCAAATTTGTCCAAGTGTCTCCACCATTACTACTGCGTGACAATGTCGAATGTCCCTTTTCAGTAATACTTGTGCCTAAAAAAACTATATTTGGATTAGATGGAGATATTGCAAGTGCAGTGATATATGTACCCGTTACTGGCTCTGAGTAAACCACATCCCATATTTTTCCACCATCTATCGTTTTAAATAACCGTCCCCTTTCCTTAAATATTGCACTAGCATACACAACATTTGTATCAATTGGCTCCACCGCCAAAACTGGAGTGTATGTTGGTGCAAAATCAAGCCTTTTCCATTTATCTCCTCTATTTTTAGTTTTAAATATACCATTTTTCTCTGTTCCAACATACATAGTATCATTATCTACTGGATCAATAACGAGAGAAATTACATTCATTGTAGCTAAAGATTTGTCTATTTTGTTTTCTGAAGTTTCTATAAGACTTTTTGGCACAAAAGTCTTTCCATAATCTTCACTTCTAAGAAGCCCTCCATACATAAGTCTTACTTCTGAAGTTTTTTCTTCACCACAACCTGCTAACAAAAAAAATGCTACCAAACTTATAAAAATAATACTTTTATTTTTCATTCTTATATTATACCAAATTTTCTCAATTCTGTAAAAAGCTTTATAAAAATATTAGATTCTATCAAATCAAATTCATCTTTTCTAAATAAGCTACAAAACTAACTAATTTAACGTCAAAATCAAAAAAATGACTTCAAATATATAAATTATTTTTTATTCTTTATTTATAATATAATAAAAGCCGAAATATAATTATCGGCTTTTATTAGTTTGAAGTAAAAATTTATTTCCTATTTTCCATCTGTTTTGTTTTCAGAAGAATCATCCTTGTTCTCTTCATTAGAATCATTCTTTTTTTCTGAACTCTCTACTTCAGCATCTTTAGCTTTATCTTCTTTTTTACTATCTGTTCCACACGTTCCTCCTGTATTAGGATCACATGTTTCTGCTCCTTTTGGTGCAGCATATAATTTCTCTCCAATTTTTTGAGCAGCTTCATTCAATTCATCTGAAGAAGCTTTAATCTCTTTATTTTCCGCTTTTTCATTTTTCAAAATTTCTTTTAGAGCTTCTATCTTTTCCTCTACTGGCTTTTTATCTTCATCAGTTAGCTTATCTCCTGCCTCTTTGATAGCTTTTTCTGTTGTAAATATCATTGTATCAGCAGTATTTCTTATTTCTACAGCCTCTTTCTTTTTCTTGTCTTCTTCTGCATTTGCTTCAGCGTCCTTTTTCATTCTTTCAATTTCTTCGTCACTCAAACCTGTTGATCCTTGAATTGTTATTGATTGCTCTTTTCCAGTTCCCTTATCAATTCCTTTTACGCTCAAAATTCCATTTGCATCAATATCAAAATGAACTTCAATTTGAGGAATTCCTCTAGGAGCAGGAGCTATCCCGTCTAATATAAATCTACCAAGTGACTTATTATCAACTGCCATTTCACGCTCTCCTTGTACTATATGAATATCTACTGAAGGTTGATTATCTACCGCTGTAGAAAATACTTGAGATTTATTTGCAGGAATAGTAGTATTCTTTTCTATAAGCGGAGTTCTAATTCCTCCCATAGTCTCAATTCCAAGCGTAAGAGGTGTTACATCTAGCAAGAGAACATCTTTCACATCACCTCTAAAGACACCACCTTGTACAGCAGCACCAAGAGCTACAACTTCATCTGGATTTACACTCACATTTGCTTTTTTACCAAAGAATTCTTCTACAGTCTTCTGAACAATTGGCATTCTAGTCATACCACCTACAAGCACTATTTCATTTATGTCACTTTTTGAAAGATCTGCATCTTTTAGAGCAATTTCTACTGGTCCTAGAGTTTTCTTTACAAGATCATAAACAATTTCCTCCAACTTTGCTCTAGTTATATCCATAACTAAATGTACTGGTCCTGCATCTCCTTGAGTAATAAACGGTTGATTTATCTCAGTTTTTTCCGAACTTGATAATTCAATTTTAGCTTTTTCTGCAGCCTCTTTTACACGTTGCAATGCAGAGTTATCATTTGAAAGATCCACACCTTCTTTTTTCTTGAATTCATCAAGAATATATTTGATGATAACCTTATCAAAGTCATCTCCACCTAAATGAGTATCACCATTCGTCGCTCTAACTTCAATAGTATCATCACTCACCTCTAAAATTGATACATCAAATGTGCCACCACCTAAATCATAAACTGCAATTTTTTCATCTTTTTTAGTATTAAAACCATACGCAAGCGCTGCAGCAGTTGGTTCATTGATCACTCTTCTCACCTTCAGACCAGCAATTTCACCAGCTTCTTTTGTTGCTTTTCTTTGAGCATCATCAAAATAAGCAGGAACTGTGATAACAGCTTCTTCGATTTTTGAACCAATCTTCTCTTCTGCATCAGCTTTTAACTTACTAAGAATCATTGCAGCAATTTCCTGTGGAGTATAATCTTTATCTCCCATTTTTACTACAGGAGCTCCATTCTTACCTTTTAATATTGTGTAAGGTAATAATTTCATTTCCTCCTGTACTTCAGCATCATCAAATTTATGCCCTATCAATCTTTTAATTGAAAATAGAGTATTTTCTGGATTAGTCATGGCTTGACGTTTTGCTAAAAGTCCCACTAAACGTTCTCCTGATTTATTTATTGCTACAATTGAAGGAGTTGTTCGATTTCCTTCCTTATTTTCTAATATTTCAGGTTTTCCTCCTGTAATAATAGCCATAGCCGAATTCGTTGTACCTAAATCGATACCTAATATTTGACTCATATTATTTGTAATTATTTATTAATCTATTTTAAGTCCATTTTTTTAAGCCTCTATATATATTTATTTTTAAAGCTTAAAATATAATGTCCTTCAGTGTCACTCCTACTTCTAAGTAAGAGTAACTAGAAAGATACTATTAAATTCTATTATTTAATTTCTACTCTTGCTGGACGCATAACTTTATTCTTTATATTATATCCTTTTTGAATAATTTTAAATACTTTTGGCTCTTCATCTTTAGCTTTCTTATCAGTTTCTTCGTCACTAATCAAAGCCTCCATTATTTCTGGATTAAACACATCTCCAACTTTGATTTCAATTTCAGTAACTCCTTCATCTTCAAATATTTTTTCCATTTGTTTTTGAATATACATTATTCCTGTGAGCCATGGACTATCAGCTTGATCTTTTGGAATATGAGATGTAGCAGAATGAAAATTATCTAATACTGGCAACATAGAAGTTATGACTTTTTCTCCAGCAAATTGGACAAATTCTCTTTGTTGTATAATACTATTTTTTTTGTAATTATCAAATTCAGCTAAAACTCTCAACATATTATTTCTAGCATCTTCAAGTACGAATTTTTGTTTTACTAGCTTCATAACTTCTACTAACCATTCACTATATTCTTCTGATTCTTCAGCGTCCTCTGCTGTAATCCAAACAAATTTTTCATAATCATTAGAAATTTTTACTTCTCCCTCAAGATAAACTGCCAATTCAAATGTGATTAATTCATCACAATTTTCTTCTTCGTAATTTACATACTCTCTCTTATCTAGTAATCCCCTAAATTCAAATTTTACTTCTTTCCCAATAGATTTTTCAATTTTACTTATTAAATCTTCCTGTAAGTTATTAAATTCATTAGTTATTCTACCTCCTATGAATTGCCAGTTTCCCGACTCACCTTCTATTCCCTTTTCCTTTACTAATAAAAATTTATCTAGATCTTTATTATAAATCACTACCTGTTGTAATAAAAATATTTTTACATTTTGCATTTTTTTTGACATATTTTATTTATTATTTCTTAATTTTTAAAAACTTGCTATAGCTATTATTATACTCAACTCTTTAGTTTTTCCTAGTATTTTTTTTATATAATTTATGAGTGATTTATAATAAAGATCTAGATAAATTTTTATTAGTAAAGGAAAAGGGAATAGAAGGTGAGTCGGGAAACTGGCAATTCATAGGAGGTAGAATAACTAATGAA